>DGBH01000118.1:0-1258 GCA_002384205.1 Bacteroidetes bacterium UBA4009 | reverse complement strand
GCTATACCAGCAAATCCAAGTTCCGCAATTGGGGTGTCAATTACCCGTTTTGGTCCAAACTCATCAAGCATACCTTGACTTACTTTATAAGCACCATTGTACTCTGCTACTTCTTCACCTATAAGAAACACAGATGGGTCTTTTCTCATTTCTTCGTTCATTGCCTCACGAAGGGCCTCACGTATTTGCAGTTGTCTTGCCATTTCTTTTTTACGAGGGGCAAAAATAATAATAATGTGCTCATTAGTGCAGGAATAATAGCTACATCATCTTACTCTTTTTAATTCGACTATTGTGTGAGGTGTTTAAATGCTAAATTTACACTCTCTAAACAAAAGAAGCAATATTCTCCCTCGTCGTTAATAGTATACTTTACAAAGAACGATGCAAGTATTTGTGATGCGATAGTGTGGTAAAGCTTACTTTCGTTGCAACATAAGAGAGATGTTAGTTTCTTGTGTTTCTGGTTGATACAGAGATTCTTATAGAGCTCTTCAACTTGTTAAAAATATTTCTAAAAGCTAAATTAAAATCGCAGAAAAATTTTTCAGCTTTTCTAAAGTTGAAATACTTAGCTTTTAGTATATGTGGCCAGACTTCTGTCTGGCCATTTTTTTAAGTTTTTTCAACTTTAAAATACAAGCTAGTTTTATCACCTTATCTTTGCCCCAATGCATAAAATAGAGCAGTTATTGCAAGACAGAATTCTCTTTTTGGATGGTGCAATGGGTACCATGATCCAAAAACATAAACTCTCCGAGGAACTTTACCGTGGTGAACGATTTGCTGATTATCAACATAATCTAAAAGGGAATAATGATTTATTATCCATAACTCAGCCACATATCATTACTGAAATTCATAATCAGTTCCTGGAAGCTGGAGCCGATATTATTGAAACAAATAGTTTTAATAGCACGGCAGTTTCTATGGCGGATTATCACATGGAATTTTTGGTAGATGAGTTGAATTTGGCGTCAGCGAAACTAGCTAGAAATGCAGCAGATGCTTATACCGCTAAAAATCCTAATAAACCGCGTTTCGTAGCGGGTAGCATTGGGCCAACCAATAAGACTGCGAGTCTATCTCCTGATGTCAATAATCCGGGGTATAGAGCGGTAAGTTTTGATGATTTAGTGGCTACCTACAGACAGCAAACCATAGCATTAGCTCAAGGTGGTGTAGATATTTTTTTAATTGAAACGGTCTTTGATACTTTAAACTGTAAAGCGGCCATCTTCGCTATTTTAGAAGTTAA
>DGBH01000073.1:14568-19782 GCA_002384205.1 Bacteroidetes bacterium UBA4009 | reverse complement strand
TGATTCACGATTAGCTTTTTGGCTACGTGTATATCATCTCCTGTTACGGTAATAAAGTACGTTCCGTTAGGTAACTCGGTTACGCTAAATGGTTCCCCTGGTTCTAGAATGGCTATTTGCTTACCTTCTATGGAGTACAATTGAATTAACGTATTTCTATTTAGATTAAAAAATCCATTGGAAGCTAACGTTACGGTTGACGTTGCAGGATTTGGATAAAGTGTGACGAAATCAGCATCCTGGTATTGATTAACTGATCCTGTTGTAGAAACAATGAAGTAGTTTTCTGCATTTTTTACATCCGTTCCAAAGCTATTGGTTATAGTCAATTTTACATTATAAAATCCAGCCACAGAAAAGCTTAAATCTAAGGTGTCACTGGTAAGACTTCCTGCACTAATCTTATATGTACTTGGCGATATCACCCAAGCGCGGCTAGTAGCTGCTTGACCCGTACTGATATCTCTTAGGGTAACCGTTTGATTGGTTAGGATATTGTTTTTGGAAGCTGTAAAATCAGCGCCAGGAGCTAAGGAGTTGATAGTAACCTTGCGAATCAAATGACTTGCTGTAAAAAGACTATTTTCGGTTACATACAAGTTACCCTGTCCATCAGATTCCATACCTGCGAGTTCGGTGAAATTGGCATTAGTTCCAGTTCCATCAGCAATCCCTGCAACACTTATATCACCCGCAAAAGTGCTAACAGAGTTGTTTGCCACGTTAATAGCTCTAATAACATTGTAATCATTTACATAGATAATTCCGTTTACTACGGCCACTCCAGTAGGTGCTCTAAATCGGGCTTCACTCAAGGTTCCATCCACGTGCTGTGGATTAGGCCCTGATGTAGATCCTGTAAGCGTGGTAGTCTCACCACTATAAATATTGATCAATCTAATATTACCGTTCCAACGATCAGTTACTACGATTTGGTTACTGCTATACATCGCTACTCCCCAGGGAAGTCCAAAACGTGCTGTACTTCCTGATCCGTCGGTAGTACCTTTTGTCATAACAGCGCCTGCCAACGTAGTCACTTCTCCAGATGCTGATATTTTTCGAATCGTTGAGTTATTTTGATCTGTTACATAAAAATCTCCATCACTATCTATAGTGATATCTGTAGGATTATCAAATTTCGCCGAGGTTCCAGTTCCATCACTTGATCCTGATGTACCATAACCTGGAAGACCCGTTGTACTGGCTGCTCCAGCAAATGTGGTAACTATTTGTCCGCTTCCTAAACTACCAAAAGCAGCTATTTTCCGAATACAATGATTGTCAGCATCAGCCACATAAATATTGCCGCTCGCATCACTTTCTAATCCTTTGGGATTTCGGAAAGTAGACTGTGTACCTGTTCCATTTTTGTAACCCTCAGATAAGGCAGTACTTTGTAAACTACCTGCTCTTATATAAAGTAGGTTGTTAGCAATGACTCTTACCTTATTCTGCTCCGAAATATACATTTTGCCGTTGTTGTCAAAACATATGCCTGCCGGTGAAGCAAAATAAGTGTTTGTTAATGCTGCTCCAGAAGTAGACTCGTACTTGGTGTAAATATCGTCATTTGCCTTTCCAGCAAAAGTTACGACGCTTTGCGAATAGACAGTGGCTGCAGTTAACAGAAGAGTAAATAACGTTGTACTAATTTTTTTCATTGATTTTCTGTACTAGATTGTGGCAATATACTGATTAACATTTTGTTCTATCGTATTTTGAATATCATCATACGTTCTAGGCACAAATTTTTCGCCAGTTATCTTTTCAAAAAGTTCAATGTATCGTTCAGATATGGATTTAACAAACTCTGGAGACATAACAGGTATTACTTGTCCTTCTTTACCTTGAAAACCTTCAGAAATCAACCATTGTCTCACAAATTCTTTGGATAGTTGTTTTTGAGTTTCTCCTTTAGCCTGTATCTCTTCGTAGGTGTCTGCATAGAAATAACGAGAAGAGTCTGGTGTATGAATTTCATCTATCAGGTAAATTTTATTGTCTAACTTACCAAACTCGTATTTTGTATCTACCAAAATAAGACCTCTGGTTTTTGCAAAATTATTACCATATTCATAGAGCGCTAGTGCATATTCTTTCAACTGAGCCAATTCCGTTTTGTTTATTATTTTTTGCTCCAGAATTTCTTCATAGCTAATATCTAGGTCGTGTCCACTTTCTGCTTTAGTCGTTGGGGTTAGAATAGGAGTAGGCAATTTATCGTTTTCACGTAAACCCTCAGGTAAGCTTTCACCACAAACTTCTCTCTTACCAGAAGCGTATTCTCTCCAGGCATGACCTGCTAAGTAGCCTCTCACCACAAACTCCACAGCATAAGGCGTGCAATTAATGCCCACGGTTACGTGTGGATCAGGCGCTGCAAGCTTCCAATTAGGAACTATATCTTTCGTGTCGTTCAAAAACTTAGAGGCTATCTGATTTAATACTTGACCTTTGTACGGTATTGCGCTTGGCAATACGTGATCAAAGGCAGAGATTCTATCACTGGCCACTAATACTATTCTATCATGTCCAATGCTATAAACATCTCTAACCTTTCCTCGTCTAAAATCAACCTGATCTTTAAAGAAAAAATTGGTTGACACTAATGCTGTTTCTTGTCCCATTGCGCTCATCTTTAATTAAGAAATTCGATTCAAAAATATAAATAACTCTGTTTTGTCTATTGCTACGATTTACTACCGTACAGATTCCAAAAATGTTAACGTGTCCATATTATCTGCAAAATCTTGAATGTCAGGGTTTTGTGACTTCCCAAATGGAACTATACCCGGATGAGAATAGTTACCCACAATACATTGTATTTTATCTGTGTTTTTTTCTACAAAATCATCAACTTCTTCCAATGAATTATAAAACGAATAGTTAATACAAGCCAATGGTGCATGTATATCCAGTCGTTCCTTAGGTAAAACAAAACCTGTATCCAAGTGCTGCTCTCCGTTCATGAGCAAAAGAGCTCTGTGATAGGTGTAATTGTTAGCATATTTATTGTGATTAGCCAATTCTTTGTAGCTCATAAAATGATCTAAAATTCTGGTAATATCCATAGTTTTAGGCAGATAAATAAAACTAACATTACGGCATCCTAGACCATAATGTTTAAATACATCGTGTGCCAAATTTTCGAGATCCTCATCGCTTTCGCTGCCATCCAGTACGGCAATGGATTTTCTATTCTTTCTAAGCAAATTAGGAATATGCTTAAAATAATACTGAAAGTATCGAAACGAATTATTGCTTCCTGTGGCAATAACCGCATCAATAGAATCAAGACGTTCAACGATGTGTATTCGGTCTACTAATCCATTATTTATCAAAAAATCGACAATAAAAAGCATAACATACTTGTCATTACTACTCGGTTTTACCATAGCAATGTGCCCGCTTAATAAGGTACAAAGCAAATCATGAAAACCAACCATGGGAATGTTCCCAGCCATGATTAAACCTATTTTTTTAGGAGCGGACGGAAACGCATATGCTGCACTAAATACTTCTAAATTTTCTATGTTAAGTATAGATTTCCAGTGGTTTATTGCTTGCCAATAACTTTCAGCAGTTAACCAATTATTCTCATAGTAGGTTTTATGTATAGCAACATTTAGAGCCTCGTTAGCCTCGTTAAATGAATCTCCTAACTGTACTAAGCTCGATAGTATCTCTGATTTTGAAATCATAAATTAAATGCAAATGTCTCTTTTCTTAATAAAATGTTAACCATTACTTGATATTGTTATCCATACTTTATACGAAATTTGACGATTATGATCTGGAGAAAATTAGAAGGCGAACCACTAAAGCGTGATATACTGGTTGAAGTAGAAGAAGCCTTAAAAGCTGAAAAAGGAAACAACGTAAAAGTATGTATTGGATCTGATTCGCAAGTCAAGGCAGAAATTACAGAATTTGCAACAGCCATTGTATTTTTAAGAGAAGGCCGTGGAGGCTTTGTCTTTGTAAAGAAATATGTCTCCGAGCACAAATTCAGTATCAAAGAACGAATGATACAGGAAGTAAGTGACAGTGTTCAGTCTGCCTATGAAATATGCCCGTTATTGGATAAATATAATACGCAATTGGAAGTTCATGCAGATATAAATACAGATCCTAATTTCAAATCAAATGTAGCATTTAAAGAAGCAATGGGGTATATCTTGGGCATGGGTTATACCTTTAAGGCTAAGCCAGATGCTTTTGCAAGCACCTACTGTGCCGGAAAAGTAGTTAGCTAATTTTTAATAAAGGGTATTCCTGCTTTAAAATGAGTACTATCTTTGCCGTATGATAAAAATAGCCCTCATTGCTCACGATGGCAAAAAGGCCTCAATGGTAGACTTTGTGTTAAAGCGTCTTGATTTTTTTAACCAACACGGTGTAAACATCGTTGCAACTGGCACTACAGGTAGCATGATAGTAAATGCAGGAGTAGAGAAAGTACAACGCGTTGCAAGTGGTCCTATGGGTGGCGATGCAGAAATTGGAGCTATGGTTACCCGTGGAGAAATTGAAGCTATTATTTTTTTTAGAGATCCTCTAGACAAACATCCGCACGATGTAGATATCAGTATGCTTATGCGCTTATGCGACGTACACAATGTTCCACTGGCCACCAATTATAAAGCGGCTGATATATTAGTAGCCTATTATGACAACTTATAAATTAGGTCAATACAAACATTACAAATTATAACCTTTGCCCAGAATAATAGCACTTGATTACGGTAGTAGGAGAACCGGAATAGCCACCACAGATCCTCTTCAAATAATAGCTACTCCACTTATAACAGTAGCTACTAAAGATTTGATGGAGTTTCTAACCACTTATTTTCAGAAAGAAGAGGTTAGCGACATGGTAGTAGGACAGCCTACTCGACACGATGGAAGTTTCTCGGGTATAGAGAAATATATCTTGGTATTTATCGAAAAATTCAAAACAACACATCCGTCCATTAAAGTGCATCGAATAAACGAAATGTACAGTTCTCAAGATGCAATGCAGGCACTAATTCAAAGTGGTGTTAAAAAGAAAGACCGCCGAGATAAGAAATTGTTGGATAGCACAGCAGCTACCTTACTTTTGCAAGAGTTTTTATACGAATAATGATATATCCAATACGAGCCTTCGGAGATCCTATATTGCGCTCAAAATGCCAAGAAATAACGGCATTTGATGACGATTTTAAAAAA
>DGBH01000073.1:0-14389 GCA_002384205.1 Bacteroidetes bacterium UBA4009 | reverse complement strand
GGAGAGGAGTGGCCCTTTGAAGAAGGTTGTCTAAGTATCCCTGATGTGAGAGAAGATGTGTTACGCAAACCAATACTCGTCTTAAAGTACCAAGATGAAACAGGAGAATATTTCCAAGAAACATTTGAGGGTATGAGTGCTCGTGTTATACAGCACGAATACGACCATATTGAAGGAATACTTTTTATTGATCATATTTCTGCGTTCAAACGGCAATTAATTAAAAGCAAACTGACCAATATTAGCAAAGGAAAAGTGAATGTCAAATACCGTATGAAGTTTCATAAAGGTAAATAATGCTCAAATACTTTGCGTTATACAGACCCTTAAATATATTTTTTATCGCATTAGCTCAATTGCTATGCGCCTATTATTTAGACCCTTACGCATCTATTAATCAACTCGTAGCAAACGGAGTACTATGGATCATACTAGGCACTTTAGCATGTTCATCCTTTGGGTATTGGCTAAATGATTTTTTGGATAAAGAAAGAGATTCGATAAATAAAGTTAAGACTTTTGACATATCAAACGTACCAACTTACGTCATTTATATACATTTGTTTGTGTTGGCAATCCTTGCGGCGTTTTCAGGATTAATGCTAAGTTCTGTTTTTTTATACATCAATCTCCTAACCCTATTTTCACTTAGTCTTTATAGTATTATTTTAAAAAACATAGCATTTTTAGGTAACGTACTCATTGCTTTTTTAAGTTTCGTAAGCATTTTTATGCTGATATTTTTATTCCCTGATATAGATTTTGCTTTGTTATTCTATTTTGCGACGCTAGCGGGTGTACTAACTCTTTGTCGTGAACTTGTAAAGGATGGTGAAGATGTAGAAGGGGATAAGATAACAGGTGCAAAAACGGTCCCTGTGGTTTTTGGAACGAATACACTCAATATTTCCGTGTACGTGCTGCTCATATTCATTATTTCATTCTCGGTTATTTCACTTTATCATCAAAGTGTATATTTTCCTGCTGCTTTGCGGTATGTATATTATTTATATTATTTGCTATTTGTACTTACCCCTTTATATACCATTGCAGTAGATGTAAGATATGCGCAACACAAACAAGAATATGCTAAGCTCAGTTTAAGGCTTAAATATGTTATAGCTACGGGTATATTGTCTTTATTATTTTTTTAATTTGTTACATCAATGAGATTATTACTCGGATCAAATTCACCTCGAAGAAATGAGTTACTTGGGCACATGGGATATACCTTTGACAAAATAGCTATATACTGTGATGAAGCATTTGATATAGAAATGCCAGCGACAGAGGTTGCTGAATATTTGGCCAATAAAAAGTCGAACTCATACACGTCCTTGCGCAAAAACGAGTTGCTTATAACAGCAGACACGGTGGTTATATATAACGAGACTATTATGAATAAGCCACAAGATAGGGATGAAGCATTTTACATGCTGAGTCAATTGAACAATACTACACATCTTGTTCAAACTGGATTTTGTTTACGTACATTGGATAAAACTATTTCGAGCACATGCAGCTCCGAGGTAACTGTGGATGTGTTGAGCCCAGAAGAAATAAATTTTTACTTAGATAACTACCAACCGTACGATAAGGCTGGGGCTTACGGTATTCAAGAATGGTTTGGTCTGACCAAGGTTAAACACATAAATGGCTGCTATTTTAACGTTGTGGGATTGCCCTGCTCCGAACTGTATAAACGTTTAAAGAACGATTATGGGGTGTAATTTTTTAATACTATCAATCTTTATTCTAGGTTTACGCTGGAGTTCCTGTGCACAAGATATACCCCAACAATGGGCTATTTTAACATCTTATGAGGCAAATTATACAGGAACTAATGCTATTATTCATGGGCTATATATCAAGAACCATCATCAGTTAGAAGCTGGTTTAAACTATAATTTTTCCGATGGATTTAGCAATAATCCGGTCATAGGAATTGGCTTGGCTTACGGCTTTGAAATCTTAACAAATGATAAATGGAGTATCACATCAGGTATAAACTATCGTAGACAGAAACCATTAGCTATCGTCAATATCCAGATCCTTACTTATACTCAAGGATTAGCTTACAAGCTTAACCCCAAACTTGCTATAACTTCAAGATTGGGTTACGGAGTGGCGGTTGAAAGAGCTGCAAGTGCAGGTAATTTTTCCCAAAATAACAATATAACAGGTAGTTTTACTCTAGGATGCGTATTCTTTTTATAGTTTCGGTATTTATATTAGTTGGTGGTTGTACCACTAATAATCCGCTTCCTAACAAGGTACTACTTTATGGTCATGGAGGAGGTGGATTTGATAATTCTGCTCTATTTCCTCCTAATAGTGTGCCAGCAATGAAAGAATCCCTTGAAAAATATCGGTTAGATGGCATAGAGGTAGACGTGCAGTTCACACAAGATACAGGCTTAATTGTCTTCCATGACGGATATCTTGAAAATGCAACTCAATGCAAAGGAAAAATTAACGCAATTCACCTCGCAGAAGCCGCGGGTTGTAATTTCCGTGATCAGTACCATAACACCTATACCGCCCAAGTTATAACATTTGACAGTTTGGTCATCCTTATGAATACGGTATGGCTAGATAAATATTTATCTATCAACCTACAAAGTAATTTTGAGGTGCCGTATAAAAAAGATTCGTTAGCGCATTATTTTCATAAAAAAATGACTGCATTTAAGAGTCTTGAAAAAGTTACTATTGAATGCAATGACGCCAATTTTCTCTATTTTCTAGAGCGAGAAAACAAGGAGTATAAAAGCTATCTGGTGGCTAATATAGATTCTAATTCAGCTAATGAAGTGTTTCGGTTTAAGTTAGATGGAATTGTGAGTTTTTTTAAAAACAGAGATGATCAACTTGAAAAAACCCTAACGGACAGTGGAAAAGTAATATTCCTATACGGCGCCAAATTTCCTTCCGATTACGCCAGATATAAGTACAATTACATAACGGCAGTACAAGTAGATAACCCAATACTCGCCCTAAAGTACTTTAAAAACCAGTAAGTATTAGCTGGCCGTCAAATTAAATAAGTCTTCATATTCGGCTAAATAAGTTCTCAGTTTACGTCTAGCAACAAATATCCTTGTTTTTACCGTACCAATAGGGATTCCTATTTTTTCTGCAATTTCATGATACTTATAGCCCAATGTATTCATTTCAAATGTTATTCTCAAATCATCCGCTAGCATATCAATGGCAGTATCCAAGTCCTTGCGAATAAACTTAGCCTCTCCGTCATTGTAGGCGTTGAAATTTTTGGCGCTATCAATGATGTACTGATCGTCCTGCGTATCCATAAACGTACTCCTTTTGGTAATTCGTCTATAGTTATTGATGAAGGTATTACGCATGATGGTAAATAACCACCCTTTCAGATTGGTGCCTTCTTTAAATTTAGAAGAATATAACATTGCCTTTAAAAAAGTTTCTTGCACAAGATCATTAGCGTCATCCATATTTTGAGTAAGCTGAAGCGCATAATTTCTAAGAATCCTTTCATTCTGTTGCATTTGGATTTCAAAAGGGAGAGTTGTGTTTTTCATTATTAACCTTTAAAGTACGTCAAAACTAAGCAACAATTTAGGATTAAAATACTTTTTGTTTGACATATTATTGTAATTGTTAAACAATAATATAAGGCGCTCTAAATCTATTAGTTAAGTCGCATAAGAAATACTAATAGCCCTATTTTATTGAGCTATATATCTTCAGGACACTATTTTTTTTATAATAACGTGGAAACAAAATAGAATAGCTGATGTTTGTACTTCATATGATAGCTTCAGCAAGCAGAGTAGAAAGATTTAACGCCGCTCATAGGTTACACAATCCAAATTGGACTGATGAAAAAAATGCGTTGTTTTATGGCTTATGTAACAACGCTAATTACCACGGTCACAATTACACTATAATCGTAAAAGTGACAGGAGAAGTAGACCCCGAATCGGGTTATCTTATGGATTTAAAGGTGCTTAAAGATATCATTCGAAAAGAAGTTACTCATCGATTTGATCACAAAAATTTAAATCTGGATTTAGAAGATTTTAAGAATAGTATCCCTACTGCAGAAAATATTGCCTATGTCTCGTGGCACCGAATTCGGGAAAAATTAGACACTAAATTATCATTACATATAACACTATACGAAACAGACCGAAATTTTATAGAATATGACGGACAAGAATAAACACGAATCACAACTTTGGAACGCAAGCTTAGAAACGCCTATGCGAAGCGATGCATTTGACATGAGTGATGATGATAAAATAGCAAAGATAAAAGAGCATTTTACAGCTATTATGGAGACACTGGGCCTAGACTTGACAGACGACAGCCTGAGTCAAACGCCTAAGCGAGTAGCCAAAATGTATGTGAAAGAGATTTTTAGCGGATTAAATCCAGCCAATAAACCATCGGTTACATTATTTGAGAATAAGTATGGCTATAATCAAATGTTAGTTGAAAAAAACATTTCTTTATACTCCATGTGTGAGCATCATTTTGTACCTATTATTGGGAAAGCTCATGTAGCATATATTGCCAATGGTAAGGTGATAGGACTTAGTAAGATACACCGTATAGTGAAATACTACGCCAAAAGACCACAAGTGCAAGAGCGCCTTACCAAGCAAATTACCGAAGCGCTCAAGGCCACCTTAGGAATTGAGGATGTGGCAGTTGCTATTGATGCACGTCACATGTGCGTAGAGTGCAGAGGGGTTGAAGATGTTACTTCTAGCACCATTACCTCAGCATTATCGGGTCAATTCCTGAATGAACCTACTCGATCCGAGTTTTTACGGTTTATTGGGGTGTAATTTACTTTCTTTGTACTTCTTGTAAACAATGATACACGGTATAGGACTCAGCAAAAGTTACGGAAATTTAGAAGTACTAAAATCGGTAGATATTAGCATCCATGCGGGTGAAATTGTTTCGATAACAGGTCCAAGTGGTGCGGGTAAATCAACTTTACTCCAACTTCTTGGAACACTTGATGTGCCCCAAAACGGCTCTATAAAGTACGATGGGATAGAGGTTTCTTCTCTAAAAGCCAAAAATATGGCAAATTTCAGAAACGACAACATTGGTTTTATTTTCCAATTCCATCATTTACTACCTGAATTTACCGCAATTGAGAACGTATGCATGCCGGCTTTTATTAAGGGACTCAGTAAAAGTGATGCGGAATTTCGGGCCAAGGAATTGCTTACGGTGCTTGGCTTAGCCGATAGATTAGAACACAAACCCAATGAACTTTCAGGAGGCGAGCAACAGCGCGTTGCTGTAGCAAGAGCGCTTATGAATAAACCTAAGGTAATATTTGCAGATGAGCCCAGTGGTAATTTAGATACCGAAAACGCCAATGAACTACATAATCTTTTTCTAAAACTTCGGGATGAATATGGACAAACCTTTGTCATAGTAACCCATAACCAGGAACTTGCAGATATGGCAGATAGGTGCATTCAAATGAAGGACGGACAAGTCGTTCTATAACCAAAGGATAGTTTTTATGGGTGTTTCGGAACAACTTGTTTGAATGAAAAGAACATTGCGGCACTTGTACTTCATTTTATTTTAGAAAAAGCATAAATACCTAATAACTCATACCTATTTACTACTAACCGTTTTATACTTTTGCGCCAATGAATCTAGTTGTTAAAAACTTACCCACCAGCTATAATGCCCATTATTTAGAAATGCTATTTGCGAAGTACGGAGAAGTTGAGTATGCTAAAGTAGTATATGATAGAGTTACCCGCGAACCAACAGGAACGGGTTTTGTAGAATTTATAAAAGAAGAAGATGCCAATAAGGCCATAGCAGAAATGCATGGCAAAGAATTTCACGGCAAAGAACTTGTTGTAGAAAAAGCCAGACCCAGAAAAGTTAATATTTGGGGTTAACATAAAAAAAGCATCACTTAAATCAGGTGATGCTTTTTTTATGAATGCTAACTTACTATTTCTAATAAAAGCCTGAGCCTCCAGTAGCTAACGACCCAGTTGGTTTGGGATTAATACACATTACAGGAGTTTTTTGCGTACTATGTACTACCTGTTCTGCATAACTTCCTACAAATAAGTCAGTTATTTTAGCATTTTCTGCGTGTGTCATTATCATAATCAGATCTGCATTTACTTCATCTGCATACTTGATGGTGTCTTTACCTAAGTGATCAGGATATTCTCTATCGTCTAATAATTTAGTTATAAACTTCACTCCATGCTGCTTAAAAATACCTTCTGCTTGAATAAGGTTCGCTCTAATTTTACGCTCTACGAATTCATCATTATCCATTTCCATGATGATATGGATAGTAGAGTTATACTTTTGGCCAAGTTTAACCGCCCAGTCAATCTTTTGACGACTCGTTTTAGTTAAATCGATTGGTAAAACAATGGTATTAAATTGAGGGTCTGTTTGTTTCTCTTTAACGGCAATAACAGGTATGGTTGATATTCTGATAACACGAGAAGTAGTACTTCCTGTAAATTGCTCTATGCCATTCGCACCATTGGTACCCATAACGATCGAATCACAATTATTTTCTTCTGCAACACGATTAATTACCTTGTAAGGTTTTCCTTCTTCTACACGTATGTTTACACGAGCATTTGGCCATTTTTCAAGCAGCTCTACTTTTATCCCTTCCAGCTTATGTTTAATTTTATCCCTCAGAAGAGCAACTTCAGAATCATTCATAAATAATGCCTGCAGTTTTGATTTTGAAATAACGTGCAAGAGGGTAATTTCATCATCAAATAAATTAGCCATCTTAACAGCATAATAAACGGCGTTTAATGATGTGTCCGAGAAATCTAAGGGTACTAAAATGATGTGATCTTTGGGAGTTGTTATATCTGTCATAAAAATTGTATAAACTTGCCGCAAAGATACAAGGGATTAGGTCGTGAAACAATTAACAGAGACTGAACTTATCGTAAATTATGATGGTTCTATATATCACTTAGGCATACAACCTGAGCATGTGCAGGATACGGTAATTACCGTAGGTGATCCTGATAGGGTAGAAGAAGTTACTAAACACTTGGATAGACTTGATTTTAGCATACAGAATAGAGAGTTTAAAACCTGCGGTGGGTCTTTAAATGGAAAAAACATTACCGTGCTTTCAACAGGCATTGGAACCGATAATATTGATATTGTATTGAATGAAATTGCATTTTTACGCAATTACAACCTTCAAACCAGAATCCAAAATCCGAACTTAAAACCGATTCAACTTATCCGTTTGGGCACATCAGGAAGCGTTTCCAAAGAACACAAACTAGATAGCATCGTGTACAGTAAAAATGCAATTTCATTTGACGATCTATTCCAATTTTATAGGCATAATTTTGATGAAATTAGGTTTGACAATCGACATTTTCCTGTAATTGGGTGTAGTCACGTTCTAGAAGAAATGTTTGTTAACTACCAATCTAGTCTAACGCTCACAACTAAAGGCTTCTATGGTCCGCAATTTAGAAATGCACAAATTAAACCTAAGTATAGCTTGGAGCAAATTATTAATCTTCAGTATAAGGATGAACGTATTGGTAATATAGAAATGGAAACTGCGGGCATTTACGGTATGTGTAAATTGTTGGGTTTCGAAGCTATATCGATTAACGCTATTTTAGCCAATAGACTGGATGGGAAGTTCAGTTCTAATCCGCAGCAAACCATTGAACGTATGATTACCGAATGCCTCGAAATTATATGCAGTTAACACTGGTTGAAGTCATATCTAAAAAACAAAAAAAACTGTTTCACCAGTTTACACGAGATTTATATGCTAATGATTCTGAATTCATTAGTCATATAGATCAGGACATTGAGCGCATTTTTAATAGGCATGAAAACTCTGAATTTGATTTAGGTGATGCCAAGCGCTGGCTTGCCTATGATGGGAATAAAATTGTAGGCAAAATAGCCTCGTTTTACAATACCCGTTCCCATCAATTTGGGCTTGGATTTTTTGATTGTATTAATGAACAAGAAATTGCGAATGCACTGTTCAACAAAGGTATATCCTGGCTGCAAAGTCAGGGAGAAATAGTAGATAGGGTAGAGGCCCCAGTTAATTTTGGTGAACGCGATAAGTATTGGGGACTGTTAGTAGAGGGTTTTAAATCGCCCTCATATCAAGAAAACTACAATGCGCCCTACTATCAATCACTTTTTGAAAACTATGGTTTCTCCAAAAAAATAATACAAACAACCAGTGAAGCCAGACCTGCAGACATTGATTATGCCAAATATAAAAGGTTCACCGACCGCCTATCAAAGAACGATAATTTAAGAGCTGAACACTTTAATCAAAAAGAGATAGCTCGTTTCGTGAGTGATTTTACCACTATTTACAACCAAGCTTGGAAACGACATGAGCATTTTGTTCCGTTCTCAGAAGAGAGAGTTATGAAACTTTTTAGGGAGATGAAACCTATAATTCGTGAAGACATTTTATGGTTTTTATATGATGGTAATCGGCCTATTGCTTTTTATCTAAGTATTATAGATTTGAATCAGATTATGAAACATCTGAATGGAAATATGAACCTCTGGGGAAAGATAAAATTTCTTTGGTACAAACGAACAATAAAAATGACCAAAATTAGAGGAATAATTTTCGGGGTTATTCCCGAGTTTCAAAACAAAGGAGTGTACAGTATCTTAATTATTAAAATGGCAGAAATTATGATTCAAGATGTTGATTTACAGAGTACTGAGTTGGCTTGGATTGGTGACTTTAATCCTAAAATGCACTCACTTTTTAAGAGTGTAAAAGCAGTTAAAACTAAGGCTCATTATACATTTGAAAAACTTTTATAATATAGTTTGCATTGGTAGATTATAATTCTACATTTGCAGCCGCAATAGCAAAAAGAATATGATTCCTTAGCTCAGTTGGTAGAGCATTACACTTTTAATGTAGTGGTCCTGGGTTCGAGTCCCAGAGGGATCACAAGAAGCCTTTCAGAAATGAAGGGCTTTTTTGTTGCACTAAATTACTAATAGGCAGCACAAACGCCATCCGATTTTTAAAAGATTAGAGTCGGTTTATATTTGCCCTAATAATGAGTAAATTCCAATCTAAAGATCCTGATTTCGAGCGAAAAATCAGAAATAGGCTCAGTGGACAGCATTTTATGCATCTCATGGGTTTTGATCTGACGAACATAAAAGCAGGTGAAGTAACTGGAGAGATGGATCTTGCTCAGAAACACCTTCAACAATATGGTTTTGTGCACGGGGGTGTTACTGCCACCATTTTGGATATTACCATGGGTTTTGCTGCATATAGCCTAATGCCCCTAGGAAAAGGAGTAGTTACCGCCAATATTAGTGTCGATTATTTAAACCCAGGCAGCGGCGATAAAATAATAGCCATAGGTGAGGTAGAAAAACCCGGCAGTAAAATGGTTTTTTGTACCGGAAAAGTGTATACCGAAAAAGACGGCGTGCTTACGCTTATAGCATCGGCAAGAAGTGTAATGGCCGTTATTGATGCAGCAATTGACCTATAGAAATTCAACTCAATTGTGTACATAAAAGATGACGTGCTAATATGAGTTTTTTTTACTTAATTTGTGTACTTATATTATGACACTAGATTCTCAAAAGCTGAGTTTAAAATTTTATAAATTACTGAGCACTTTTCTGCTATTAACATTAGGTGTTTTTTTTTCAAATAATACCTGCTTTGCACAATCTAAATCCAATAAAGGAAAGGATTTCTGGGTCGGTTATATGCTACATTATAGCGGGACCACTGCCGGTCATTCGTTGTATATCACGAGTGATAGTTCCACTACCGGAACAGTTGAAGTGCCTGGTCAAAGTTGGTCTAAAACATTTTCGGTCACTGCCAATTCAGTAACAGTGGTAACTATACCGTCATCTGTTGTTTATAATAGTTGCTCAGATTGTATAACTACCAAAGGTGTTCATATTACCTCTGCAAAAGACGTTGTAGTATACTCGCATCAGTACTTAGGAAACCAGTCAGATGCGACACTAGTCTTACCCACAAGAACATTAGGAAAGGACTACTATACCATGGGATATGTGCAAGCGAGTGCTACGGGTGGAAGTGGTAAGAATGTATTCGCCATTATTGCTATAAAAGATAATACCAAGGTTAGAATTACACCCACTCAAGCACTTACCAAAAACGGGGGTGGCACGTTGGCGGCAAATACACCTTATGAAGTTATCTTAGACGAAGGAGAATTATACCAAGGTTTTGCAGCAAGTAGTAGTGCTTCTGTATCTGATTTAACGGGGACACATATAGAAGTTATTGATACAGGCGCCAATGCCAATTGTCGGACAGTTGCTGTTTTTTCAGGTAGTTCGTATACTCCTATTAATGCGGGATGTACTGGAGGTATAGCCTCTGGTGATAACTTGTACGAACAAATGTATGCAACTAATTCTTGGGGTAATAGATTTATACTGGTGCCTGCATTAGGGCGCGTTAGTGACAATTTTAGGTTTGTAGCCTCACAAGACAATACAGAAGTTATTGTTTTTCAAGCCTCTGGTGCTCCATTTAGTTACTACATAAATAAAGGTCAATTTGCTCAATTATCAGATGAAAGCGCTGTTCGCTATGTAATTGCAACAAAACCGATAATGGTTGGTCAATTTCAAAAAACAGCAAGATGCGATGGGAATACCAATCGCATAGGTGATCCCTCAATGACTATTTTAAATCCATTAGAGCAAACACTAACCGATATTACGCTATATTCTAGTCCGTATTATGACATTGATAACCACTACATTAATGTTGTGATACCCACCTACGCCGCATCATCGTTCCGAGTAGACGGGGCATCGGCTTCCTTCACTGCAGTGCCTAAAAACTCATCGTATAGTTATACTAGGCTTACCGTATCAGCAGGTAATCATAGGTTAAAAGCCAATGCGGGATTTATAGCTACCGCTTATGGAGAAGGTCAATATGAAAGTTACGGATACGCTGCAGGTGCCAATATCAAAGATTTGACCGCCGTGGCTAAGGTTACCAACTCAGCTCAAAATACCGAAACTTCTAATTGTATAGGTTCCGCTACGCAATTTAACGGTTCTGCAGAATATTCAGTGGTGAAATGGGAATGGGATTTTGGAGATGGCACACGAGATAGTGTTCAAAATCCATCACATACCTATACAGATACAGGATTCTATACAGCAACTATGTATAGCTATAAACCCGCATTTGACGGCTGTAGCAATTTTGATTCATCGCAAGTAGAAATAAGAATTTACGATGTGCCCACCGCTGCCATTACAAAATCCAGTCTTTGCGATAGTATGACTGCTACTTTTTCAGAAGTGAGCACCTTCCCATCTCCAGAGCAACACTTAACTACCCGATGGAGTATAAATGATGGAGCATATTCTTATGGTAGGAGTTTTACTCATTTATTTGACACCATTGGCAAGTTTAAACTTTTTATGGAAGTAACGTCGCAACATAACTGCAAGGCGAGAATAATCGATTCCGTTGTCGTTAGTCCTAATCCCGTTGCTATGTTTATTCCAAAAGATGTATGTTTTTATGATACTGCCTATCTAAGCAGTATATCCACTATTGCTTTAGGTACTATAGTCAATTATTCTTGGGAAACAAGTGATGGCGGTGGAGTATTAGACTCTATTAACGCTCATTATTTTGCCGATTCCGGAAAATACTACGTTTCACTATTTGTAACTTCAGATAGTGGCTGTTCTGGATTTTACGACGACTCGTTATACAAATACCCAAGAATGGATGTGTCATTTACACATAATGATACCTGTTTTGGCAACGGAAACATATTCACCAACACCACGACTAAAGATGGCGGCTTATATACAGATACCATATGGTATACCTCAGCCTTAGATACAGCATATACCTTTAACTACAGCAAGCTTTTTGATATCGTTGGAACATATAATGTAACTCTGGTTATGGAGCAAGATAGTTTCTGTAGGGATTCATTTGTTCAAACCGTAGATATTCATCCTTTGGTTGTTCCTGACTTTAGTTTTAGCAATACTTGTTTCGGAGATACAACGGTATTTACGGATGCATCCACCATATCTAATGGCACATATACCGTCAATTGGACTGGCGGTGCGGGTGGCTCATTTAGTAACCCATACAAAATAAAATATAACTCAGCTGGTATAAAAACCATGACACTAACGGTTACTTCTGATAATGGTTGTATCACCGATACTACCAAACAAGTTACAATAACAAATCCGCAAATACTGGCACTTAATATGACAGATGGTTGTGCGGGTACTGTACAAGAAATAAGTTCTACCAATTCTTTGGGATTAGACAGTTTTGCTCAATATGAATGGAAGATAAACGGGGCCACTGCTTCAACGGATTCTATATTTAGCAACTTACGAAATGGTAAAGGCTTAAAAAATGTAGTGCTAGAGGTAACCTCAAAAAATGGCTGTCTAATTACTAAACAAGACAGTTTCATAGTTTTTGAAGCACCAAAGGCAGCATTTAATGTGACAGAAGTTTGTGCTAAACAAAATCTGTTACCCACGAATACATCTACTATAACCACACCAAATACAATTGATAACTATAAATGGTACATGAACGGAGTGCTTACATCAGTTGCTCAAAATCCAATAATCACAACCAGTACATTTGGAACTAAAACCATAAAATTAATAACTATAAGCAATACTAATTGTAAGGATAGTATCAGTAAAAATGTAGAGGTGAGACCTTTGCCGGTAGGGGGATTTAATTACATAAATACGTGTTTTGGTGAACTGACTCAATTTGCAACTACAGCCACTATACCAGCAGGATATATAGCTAGTACCACATGGGAAATAGATAATTCAAACTTTAGTGGACCCGCAGCAAGTTATACTTTCCCTGCGGCGGCAACATATACTGTATCTCAAGTTTCTCTTAGTGACTATGGTTGTAAGGATTCTATTACCAAAGATGTAATCATAAACCCATTACCACTACTTAATATCAATTTAAGCTCTTATGTGGGTTGCGAGCCATTCACTGTATCTGTAATAAATAACTCTACTGT
Source organism: Bacteroidetes bacterium UBA4009 (assembly GCA_002384205.1). Taxonomy (GTDB): domain Bacteria; phylum Bacteroidota; class Bacteroidia; order NS11-12g; family UBA9320; genus UBA9320. The sequence continues at coordinate 1,283 of DGBH01000073.1, read as the reverse complement.
GGCAAATGGCGTTATATCTGATTATTTATGGACATGGGGCGATGGTCAAGTGAGCGCGGGAGCAGCTACGGGCCATACGTATAGTACACCTAACACATACACAATCAAGGTAAGTGCAGTTACAGATAAAGGCTGTAAAGATTCTATCACCTTGCCTACGCAGGTTGTTGTAAATAAAAACCCAAAGGCTGATTTTTCATTTACACCCTTAGAGCCAAGTAACATCACCAAATTTGTAACTTTTAAAGATTCCTCATCCTTAGATGTGGTAGGATGGGATTGGATCACGAGTGACGGTGGCATATACGCTGGAAGTTCTAGTGTTAATCACAGTTTTGCAGATTCGGGAAGTTACTTCGTAACCTTAACCGCAACCAATGCCAATGGATGTCAGGATGATATTACAAAATTAGTGTATGTGAATGCTGATTTATTCGTACATATACCCAATGCATTTACGCCAAATGGAGACCCGTTAAATAGTCACTTTGGGCTATCAGGTATCACTCAAGGTGTGGCTCAATTCAAGATGAGTATCTATAACCGTTGGGGTCAACAAGTATTTTATAGTGATGATGTAAATATTAAATGGGATGGGACTTTCATGGGCAAACCGGCAGAGCAAGGAGTTTATGTATACCTCTTGCAATATACTAATCCAAAACAAACCCAGTGGTATTATTTTAATGGAGAAGTAAATCTACTTCGTTAATTAGTAAATAATTATATTTTATTTGAGGCAAAATACAATCTTAATTGTTAACTACTCACGGAATACAAGGAAGTTCTACGTTTTTATATGAATAAAATACTACTCATTACGCTTATTATGGCAGTCTTAGGATGCAACACGAATACAGGAAAAGAAATACCTCCTTTTAATTTTGTCACGTTAGAAGGGAAGACCATAACTAAAGATAGTCTGAAAGGTGAAGTGACGATACTTTGCGTTTGGGCCACTTGGTGCGGAGATTGTATTAGAGAGATCCCGGAATTAAATGACTTGGTAACTAAGTATAAAGGAAACGACAGAGTGAATTTTATCGCCCTGAGCGATGAGAACGAAGAAACAGTTAGAAAATCTCTAGTAAGATTTCCATTTTATTTTGATCACGTGGTAAATGCGGGAGAATATACCAATTTAATAAAAACAGGACTAACCAAGCATTTTCCGCAAGTGCTCTTCGTGGATAAAGATCTTAATATCATCTTTGATGTAACTGAGAATAAGGAACATATTTTTGGTGTTTTAGATAACTACATACAACAAAATCTAGACTAGT
>DGBH01000190.1:3303-5091 GCA_002384205.1 Bacteroidetes bacterium UBA4009 | reverse complement strand
CGCGTTTGCTCTGGTACGTTTGAACGAAATACATTTTATGTGCACCCCAGAAGTGGTAAAAAAATGCGTTTTAGTAACCCCTACACTTTTTTGGCCGACAGTAAAGAAGTAACTGATCTAGCGTTTCCCGGAGACGTAGTGGGATTGTACGATACAGGTAACTTTAAAATAGGTGATGGATTAACCGAAGGTGAAAAACTTTCATTTAAAGGTATCCCTAATTTTAGTCCTGAGTTATTCAGAGAAGTAGTAAATATGGATCCTATGAAGAGTAAGCAGCTTGAAAAAGGACTTAATCAACTTACCGATGAAGGTGTGGCTCAGCTTTTTACGCAACAACCGGGTAATCGAAAAATTATTGGTGTAGTAGGAGAGTTACAATTTGAAGTAATACAGTATAGACTAGAGCATGAGTACAATGCAAAGGCGCGTTTTGATGGCGTTAACTATCACAAAGCCTGCTGGATGACAGGCGATCAAGCTAAAATTGCCGAATTTATAAAATACAAGCCACAAGATGTGGTGTTAGATAAGGATGAAAACTTGGTATTCTTGGCAAGTACCGCCTATATCTTACAAATGGCTAAATCCAATAACCCTGAAATAGAATTTCATGAAACAAGTGAATTTAAAGTTTCTAGTAAGTTCTAAGTATATCAAGTTGTCTTAAAGACAACATATTAAGCTGTCGGCTAAAGTGTTTTTTAAACGTTTAAAAAACCATAAAGTGTCAATTGATCCTTTTTAAACTTTAGTAAATAGGCTTTACAGCTCAACTTATTCTTCTATCCTATTAAACGAAAAAAGCCCCTTGTTGTTAGCAAGAAGCTTTTTGTGCACTCGAGAGGATTCGAACCCCTAACCCTCGGAGCCGAAATCCGATATTCTATCCAGTTGAACTACGAATGCAATCAATCAGGGTACAAAAGTAAACCATTTAGTATCTAAATTTATTTTTTTAGCTTCATGTAATGGATTGAATTACATACTTTTTTGTGACATAAGTTTGTATCTTAAGATTTACGATATATTTTTACCGCATGTCAGAACAACACGCTTGGTTTAAAAGCTATCCTGCTTTTGTGCCTCAAACCGTAGATAATAACAAGTACGAATCTTTAGCTAAGGTTTTTGATGACGTTGTCTCTCGCTATGGAGATAAAGTCGCATTTCAAAACATGGATAAAACTTTGACTTTTAATGAATTGAAAGTTAATGTGGATGCCTTTGCATGGTACTTACAAAATAAAACAAACCTGAAACCTGGTGACAGAGTGGCTATTCAAATGCCCAATTTGCTCCAATTCCCTGTGGCGATGTTCGCTGTAATTAAATGTGGTTTTGTGGTTGTAAATACTAACCCACTTTATACTCCAGCTGAGATGAAGCATCAATATAAAGACAGCGGGGCAAAGGCCATAGTTATATTGGAAAACTTTGGAAGTAATTTTCAAGAGATTCAAGCTGATACAGATATTGAGACTGTAATAGTAGCTCGCATAGGCGACATGCTTGGCGGTTTAAAAGGAAGTATTGTCAACTTGGTAGTGAAACATGTTAAGAAAATGGTTCCGGCATATGATCTACCAAATGCTATTTCCTTTAAAAGTATATTATCGGAAGGTGCAGGTAAAAACCCAACTAAAGTCAACATAACACATGAGAACGTTGCTTTTTTACAATATACAGGAGGTACCACAGGTGTAAGTAAAGGAGCTGTGTTAACTCATGGTAATATTTGTGCTCAGCTTTCTCAAATAGATGGTTGGTTAACAGGATTATTTAAAG
>DGBH01000190.1:0-3038 GCA_002384205.1 Bacteroidetes bacterium UBA4009 | reverse complement strand
ACTGCTTTACCATTGTATCACATATTTGCGCTTACAGCCAACTGTATTACGTTCTTTAACTATGGCGCTCGTAATGTTTTAATTACTAATCCGCGTGATATGCCTGCATTTATCAAGGATCTGAAAAAGAATCCTTTCTCGCTTATTACTGGCGTAAATACTTTGTTTAATGGTTTACTCAATCAACCAGCCTTTAGAGAATTAGATTTTTCTAATCTTAAAATTTCTCTTGGTGGAGGTATGGCGGTGCAAGATGCGGTAGCGCTCAAATGGCAAGAAGTTACGGGATCTCCACTTTTAGAAGCCTATGGTTTATCAGAAACTTCACCTGCAGCCACTATTAACCCTACAGATGGTAGTCACCGTATGGGGACTATAGGACTACCTATACCTAATACAGAGTTAAAAATATTTGACGATGATAAAAAAGAAGTGCCTATGGGTGAAAGAGGAGAGATTGGTATTAAAGGACCTCAAGTGATGGCTGGATACTGGAATAGACCAGAAGCAACGGCGGAATGTATGCATGGAGACTTTTTCTTAACAGGCGATATTGGTATTATGGATGAAGACGGTTTCTTCAAAATAGTAGACCGTAAGAAAGAAATGGTATGTGTTTCTGGATTTAACGTATACCCAAGTGAGGTAGAAGCTGTGATTAGTAGCCATCCTAAAGTACTAGAAGTGGGAGTAAGGAGCGAGCCAGATCCTAAGACGACTGAGTGTGTGATGGCATTTGTGGTTAAAAAAGACGAGAGTCTTACAGAAGACGATATACGTGATTTTTGCCGTGAGAAATTGACCAATTATAAAGTGCCTAAAATTGTTGTTTTTCGCGATGAGTTGCCGAAAAGCAACGTAGGTAAGATTTTGAGAAGGTTGCTAAAGTAGAAGGTGATTTCTACTTAATGGATATAAAGTAAGTGCGCTACTTTAATAGCTTATTTACACTCTCTTTTACCTCTTCCACGTTAATATGGAATATGGTAGAGTTTTCAATCGTTTGTTGTTTATGACCTTTAGATAAAAAATAATGGTGAACAATACTTTGCTTGTTTTTGGGATAAAAAACAGCCTTTACGCCTGGGCCAAATAAAGCAATATTCGGAGTGTTCATGGCCGCGGCGATATGCAAAGGACCGCTTTCATTTCCTATAAATAAGCTTGATATTTGGCACAGAGCAGCATATTCAAGCAAATTAAATTCACCTACTACGTTGAAGTTCTTTTTGCTAATCACATGAGATAAGCAATGCTGGTTTAGCTCGTAATCTTCAGGGCCACCTACTAATAAGCAAGGCAATGCAAATGCTTCATTGAGGTAGTCTATAATGGCTGCAAATCTATCAATAGGCCATCTTCTTGCGGCATCACGTGCTCCTAAGTGTATTATAATGTACTTATTTACAGCATGTTTACTAAGATATTGCGTAACCGTTTCACGGTTTTTGTGTGATACAATTATTGAGTTGGAGGCATCTACATTTGCCCCCGTAAGCGGAGCAATTACCTCGAGATTTGTATCAATCTCATTTTTTTGACCCCCGAAAAATTTATTTTTAAGTCGTATAGATCCTCTATCAAGTCGGTATTTTGGTTTTACACCTAGTGCATATGACAGAGTCTCCTTATTTCCCCTTAAATCTACAATCAAGTCGTAGTGATTATTTTTTACTTTTTCAAATACTGTCACGCATTGAACGTAATCTATATGCTCAAAAAAAACGGTATTAAACGACTTGCAAACCAAGGTTTGCTGGGCTTGAGGATAGTGTTTGTGAAGTGCATAAAATACGGGTAAAGCAGTAACCAAATCTCCTATTTCATCTAATTTAATAATGAGTATAGAATTAAATGTGTGATCCCTGTTGCCAAGTAGGTTGATGTACTTACTGGCTAACCATGATTTAAAATATAATACCTTTTCGTTCAACCTAATTTAATGCAATGATAGGGTATAATACGGGCCTGCTCGGAGCTGCATCTGACACAAAATTGCTCACATTTAGTTTTAGGAGATACTCCCCATCCTGAATATCATCACGCACAAAGGCAAACTCGGTTATAGAGGCATCCAACCTAGGATTATTAGGGTAATTCCAATATACATGGTGCGAAGCTAGCGCTCCATTATCCCATTCAGGATCTACAGACGGCAAATCTATAAGGAGATGATGAATCCCTATGTCCACTATTTTTTGCATATCTGTTGTACGTATAGCTGGAGCATTTTTTCCACCGTAATCTTCATTTAATTTTTGAATAGGATTAGGCAATGTTCGTATAATGAGCGCATCTGCATTTTTTAATGTGTTGAAGTCTTGCGCATCAAAATTTAAGTATAATCCATCTTCAGCTAGCGATAAAGACCAGAGTGTTGCCAGATAAAATCGATCATTGATGCAGTCGTTTACAAAATATGCTTCATCTGCAATATGCCCCAGGCACTCGGTATGTGTGCTGTTACCGTGAGGGGTAAACGTTATAGTTTCAAGATTACAAGGCCCACCTAAGGCTTTATTTCCAATTAAATCCCCTGCAACATAGTCTTTATATATTGCTCCTGCTATACCAAAACTAGAAACGCTGTGGTCTCTATGTACGGATATACTTATATCTAAGGGTTTAGTTAGGTCTGCTATTAAGTTTCTTTTAGAATGCGTAAATGTTAGAATCACTCAAGCAAAAATACTTTTTTACATGATTATTAAGTTGTCTTAACTAATTTCGAGGCTCAATTGAAACTAAATAATTACGAAATAAAGGGAATTATCAAAGTAGCGCTGCTCTTTTTTGCTTTTTTAATTGGCTTCTCTTCGCTGTGGTTTACCAATAATTTAGTAAAAAAATTAGCAAGTCAAGAACGTGATAAAATAGCAACATGGGCGAATGCTACACGGCAAATTGCATCATCCGATGGTGATAATGATATTAATTTTATTTATGAAATAATTCAAGGGAATACGACCATTCCAGTCATTCTAACCGATGAAAAAGGGGAAGTAATAGGTTCTCGTAATTTAGATTCAACGTATAAT
>DGBH01000167.1:4285-11033 GCA_002384205.1 Bacteroidetes bacterium UBA4009 | reverse complement strand
GTATGAAACATGCTTTCACCAAAAAAAACCCTTCCCAATGCCACGCCGTAAAGGCCGCCTACCAGTTTTTCATTTCTCCACGTTTCAAAACTAAAGCCATAGCCCATTTCATTTAATTTTCCATAGGAAGCAATTATTTCCTCGCTTATCCAGGTGTCGTCACGTGCAGCGCAGCCACGCATGGTCCCTTCAAAATCTCCATTTATGCGAAGTTCAAAATGACCTTTGTTATATAGCCGGTTTAAGTTTTTAGAAACGTGAAAAGCACCAAGCGGTATTATGCCACGCATATCAGGTTTAAACCAAAAAATCTCATTGTTATCCTCTGGCACGGCCATCGGAAAATAGCCTTGTGAATAGGCATAGAGAAGTTCGGTAGGATCTAGCATTGCTTGGCGCAAAAATGCATAATTTTGTGCAGCATAAAAGTTTAAATTAACGAAGCATAATCTACCTTAATTGAGTAACACTAATCCAATATGAAAATAATTTGCATAGGAAGAAACTACGCCGCTCATGCCGCCGAACTTGGGAATGAGTTAGCCGCAGAACCTGTAATCTTTATGAAACCAGACTCTGCCGTATTTAGACAACGCGATGCATTTTATATACCTGACTGGACCAGCGATGTACATTACGAACTCGAAGTAGTGGTGCGTATCAATAGATTAGGTAAAAACATAGAAGCGAAGTTCGCTCCTAAATATTTTGCAGAATTTACCGTAGGCATTGACTTTACAGCCCGCGATGTACAAAGTGCTTTAAAAGCGAAAGGTTTACCATGGGAGAAAGCAAAAGCCTTTGACCAAAGTGCTGTGCTAGGCGACTTTTTAAGTGTGGATGATTTTGATTTGAATAACCTTCATTTTCAACTCAAAAAAAATGGCCAAGTTGTGCAAGATGGAGACACCTCGCTTATGTTACATAACATCTCACAGCTAATCGAGCATTCGTCCCAGTATTTCACCTTAAAAATTGGCGATCTACTCTTTACCGGAACTCCAGAAGGAGTTGGGCCGGTGGCTCCGGGTGATTTACTTGAAGGCTTCATCGAAGGTAAAAAAGTGCTAAACGTGAAAGTGAGATAAAATAAAGTTGAGTGTGAAAAGGAGTATTGCGAATCAAATAGGTGTAAATAGCTTGAATTTTAAACGCGTCAACCATGGTTTTTTTCTATGGTTCCTATTAGTGATAGGCTTCGCACAGTTTTCGTGTAGAAAAGATGTCCCTGAAGCTTCACCCGATCGATTCGTAGATAACTTGTATGGTCATACCAATAAACTAGAATTAATTATTGCCTATGAACAAGGTGCAGATCCGTATCTCAACTTTGGGGGATTTGATAATTGGCGTATAACAGATTACAATCTAAATCAATTACTAGCTACTCAAAATATACCAGTTAAAGTTCCGCATGTGTTAGATAGCATGAAGAATTTAGGTGTCCTAGCTCAAAATAATTATACCCGACAAAACATTATAGATATTGCCGCTGATGTGCAGCGATATTCTAATAAGGACTCAGTAAAAGGCATCGTACTGCTATTTTTGAATGGCTATCTCATAAAAGATGGTGTCATAGAAACCCGCGTGCTAGGTCTTACTATTGATGGCTCGGCAGTAGTAGCTATTTTTAAGCCTGTAATAAGTGCCTCCAGTAGCAAAGAAGCCGAAAAAAACATGGTTGAACAGAGCACTATTACGCATGAAATTGGCCATGTGCTTGGGTTAGTAAATAATGGGGTTCCTCCTACGAGTCCGCATCACGATCAGGCCAATGGTTCACATTGTTCTAATGCAAGTTGCGTAATGTATTGGAAAAATGGAGCAGGTGAAGTCGTTCAGTACATAGATCAGTTTACTACCGGCCAAGACATAACTCTTTTTGGAGAGCAGTGTATGGCAGACCTAAAAGCAAAATAAAGTTAATATCCTTTTTTAATGTACTCGTCTCGGCAACGCAGTATTTCAAAATACAATTGAAGGGCATCTAACGCTTGTATGTAAGAAGGATGAAATGCGCAAAATATCTTAAACTTTTCTAATTCTTCGTCGGTATAATTGGTAAGCGTTGTTACTGTAAGGTCATCGAATTGTTTGCGGGATATAGTTGCTAGTTTGTCCTGTTCTACAAGCATAGCATACTTTGTCTTTTCTTTGCCTGCTTTACTAAATCGATCGTATAAATACGATATTGGACTACCTAGTACAACGCCGCCTTGAGCAGCTTGATCTAGACCTTTAAGCTCCTTTTTCATATCAATGATATTTAGCTTTTCGCGTACTTTCTCCTCGTCAGATTTGCCTAAATCATTTTTAACAAACTTGTTGTCAAAAAGAGATCTGTTTCCTAGAATAGAGAACGATACTTGACGCAGTTGATAGGTTTTAGGTTGTAAGTAAAATATCAAGTTCTTTCTTCCTTCAAAATCAGCTGTATTTATTTGCAAAGAATCAAAACTCAAATGAGTTACGATTATAGTAGCACCTTTTGCATAATTCAGTTCGACTAATCCATCAACATTGGTGAGTTTAGCTTCGCCACCAAGCGTAAATACTCTGGCATAGATAACACCTTCACCGTTTTCAAGGGATTTAAATTGAGCACTAAAGCTTTGCTGCTGTGCTTGTGCAGCACAGAAAAGAGTAATAGCAAGAAGTGCAAAAAAATGCCTCAAGATGATTTTGTTTTACAACGTACAAAGCAAGCGAATAGTTACCTTATTACAGCAATTATTCTTTAAATAACTATGTAAAAAAAATATTATTTACGGCTTCCCTCATTAATTAATCTAGAAGTTAACTATATTTTATGTGTTTGCCTTCATTTCATATTTACTACCTTCGTATCCTTGCCCAAAACGTCTGAAATAGCACCGATTACCAAGAAATTAAAAATAATGCCAGATGCTCCTGGCGTATACAAATACTATGATAAGGATGGAGCGTTACTCTATATCGGCAAGGCTAAAAGTTTAAAGAAACGCGTAAGTTCTTATTTCAACAAAAATCACCACGATAGCGGCAAAACGCGCATTTTGGTGAGTAAAATATGGGATGTAAATATCACGGTAGTGCCCACCGAGATGGATGCGCTCTTATTGGAAAACAGTCTAATTAAAGAGTTTCAGCCTAAATATAATATTAACCTAAAGGACGATAAAAGCTTTCCGCTTATTATGGTTACTAAGGAACGATTTCCAAAAGTGTTTGCCATGCGTAATCCTAAAAAAGGGGCCGGCACATACTTTGGTCCTTATAGCAATATCAGGTTAATGAAAATAGTACTCGACCTGTGTAAGCAGATTTATCCTACGCGCAATTGCACATACAACCTGTCTCAAGGCAATATAGCCGCACATAAATTTAAGGTTTGCTTAGAATACCAAATAGGTAATTGTAAGGGAGCTTGCGAAGGGTTGGAAACAGAAGAAGAATATACCGAAAGCATAAAAGGTATTAAAAATATACTGCGCGGAAATTTAAAAGAGGTAAAAGATCACCTAAAGTATAAGATGGAGCGAGCTGCTGCGGATTGGCAATATGAAGAAGCCGCCAAATATCTAAACAAGCTAGAAATTTTAGATAAATACCAAAGTAGAAGTACGGTGGTAAATTCACGCATAAATGATGTAGATGTGCTCAATATTGCTCAAAACGAACGCTATGCCTATATTAATTATTTGCGTATTTCTGGGGGTATAATTATCCAATCCAAAAACTTGGAAATGAAAAAAAAGATGGACGAGAGCATCGAAGATCTTTTGGAAATGGCCTATGGTGAAATTGCAACCTTAAATAGCGCTACGGAAGAAGTCATAGTGCCTATAAGACTTCCTCTGCAAGGTAATTTTATTGTTCCCGTAAGTGGAGATAAGCGGAAACTATTGGATTTGAGTTATAAAAATGCCTCGTTGTACATGCAAGAAAAAAGCAATCAGTATGAAAAACTAGATCCGCAACTAAAAACAGATCGCTTACTTGGGGTTATAAAGCAAGATTTGAGACTTACCGAAATACCGTATCACATGGAGTGTTTTGACAACTCCAACATACAAGGGGCCTTCCCAGTAAGTGCCTGTGTTGTTTTTAGAGACGGGAAACCCAGTAAAAAAGACTATCGTCATTTTAATATCAAAACAGTAGAAGGGCCTGATGACTTTGCTAGCATGTATGAAGTCCTTACCCGACGTTATAAGCGAATGGTGGAAGAAAACCAGCCGCTTCCTCAACTTATAGTTATAGATGGAGGAAAAGGGCAGCTTAGCAGTTCGGTTCAAGCACTTAGAGATTTGAATTTGTACGGCAAAATGGCGATCGTAGGCATTGCTAAAAGACTAGAAGAAATCTATTATCCAGGCGATAGTTTACCCTTGTATATTGATAAAAAATCTGAAAGTCTCAAGGTAATACAGCATATGCGAGACGAGGCACATCGTTTTGGCATAACGCATCACCGTAACCGTAGGAGTAAAGAGACGATAGTAAGTAAACTCACCGAAATAAAAGGTATTGGTGACGAAACCGCTACCGAATTGCTTAAGATATTTAAGTCCGTAGCGCGAATTAAAAAAACGAGTTTTGAGGATATTGCTGGGGTAGTAGGACCAGCAAAGGCTAAACTAGTGAAGGAGTATTTTGAAGGATAAGTTACAAGAATATATTACTCAGCGGGGTGTAAATCGCTTTAAGGAGTTAGTATATGCTTATGCACATAAGTTTAATTACCAATGCATATTAGATAGTTGCCAACTTAATACCGGCGTTTATAGCGGTGAGTTTGAATTGTTAGCTGCAATTGGCGCTACACAGGTTTATACATCATGGTCTACTTTTGAGCAAGCTACTACCCAAGGAAAATGGCTGTTTGGAGTGCTAGGATACGATGTTAAAAATCATTTTGAAACGCTAAGTAGTGAGAATAATGCAATTGTCGAAACTCCTGAATTACTCTTTTTTGAGCCTCAAATTCTATTAGCCATTGATAAATATCAGAAAGTTAGTATCCTAAAAGGAGATTTAACGCTGGATTTTTTCGATGCTGTTATAGTTAAAAATAAACGGGAGGTTTCATCGGTATCTTCTCCCATATCGCATGACAACTATATCCGAAAAATAGAAGAAATACAAGAGTTAATAAGAAGTGGTGAGGTGTATGAACTCAATTATTGTGTTCCTTATTCACATAGCTTTAAGGCCTTTCAGCCAATTCTATTTCACTTAGACTTACTCCAAAAATCGCCAGTGCCCATGGGGGCTTACTTAAGGGCAAATCAACTTTATTTATGTGGAGCAAGTATGGAACGTTTCCTAATGAAACGAGGGGACACCTTGGTTAGTCAACCCATAAAAGGCACCATAAAAAAAGGGCTAACTCCCGAAGAAGATGCGGTGCTTATTGCGCAACTCAAAAATTCAGAAAAAGACAGAGCTGAGAATGTAATGATTGTGGACTTAGTCCGAAATGACCTGAACAGAGTGTGCAAATCAGGAACGGTACAAGTGAATGAATTATTTGGAATATATAGCTACTTACAGGTACATCAAATGATTTCAACCGTGAAAGGAGATGTGCTACCAGAGGTTTCAATAAGTGATATTTTGAAAGCGACATTCCCTATGGGAAGTATGACCGGTGCTCCCAAAATAGCCGCTATGAAGTACATTGAAGGTCTTGAAAATTTCAAACGTGGCTGGTACAGTGGAGCGCTAGGATATCTTGCCCCCGATGGAAATTTTGATTTTAATGTAGTTATAAGAAGTGTTTTATGCGACATGGAAACTAAGGTTTTAAACTACAATGCAGGAGGGGCAATTACCATAGATTCTATCGCTGAACATGAATGGATGGAAGTGCAACTAAAAACAAAAGCAATCACAGAAGTCTTAAAAGGAGGTGAAAATAAATCAAATTAGCCGTTGCTTAATGCACCATTTACAGCTCAATGTTAAGAATAGATGACTTCACTGTGAGTTTATATAAAGCGTAATCGTAATTTTGTGAGAAATAAAACACCATGAGCACTGCAATAATTTCCCTCAATCTCAATGAATTCAAACACGGAAATGCCGATCAAAAACAAAAATTTGTTCAAGATTTAGGAGAAGCCTATGAAAAAATAGGTTTTGTTGCTGTTTATAATCACGAATTAAGTGATGAAGTAAATGAAAATTTATATCGATATACCAAAGAGTTTTATGCTTTGCCGATGGAAGTTAAAATGAAGTATCGCATAGAAGGTATTGCGGGTCAACGTGGTTTTACTTCTTGGGGAACAGAGCATAGCAAAGATAGTAAAGTAGGTGATTTAAAGGAATTTTTTCACTTTGGGCAAAATATTCCTGAGGCCCTAAAACATCAATATGACTATCACGAAAATGTAGTTGTAGATGAGGTGCCACTATTTAATGACTACGGTCTACAAGCTTATGCTGCATTGCAGGAAACAGGAAAATATATGCTGCGTGCAATAGCACTGTATTTAGACTTGGACGAGTTCTATTTTGATGATTATATACAATATGGTAATAGCATACTGAGACCCATACATTATGGCCCGATACATGATGCACCTAAGAATGCCGTTAGAGCTGGTCAGCACGAAGATATTAATCTTATAACCTTGCTCATGGGAGCTAGTGCCGAAGGTTTGGAAGTATTAGATAAACAGAATAACTGGATTGCTATTACCGCATTGCCAAATCAACTGGTGGTAAACGTGGGCGATATGTTGCAGCGTTTAACCAA
>DGBH01000167.1:3588-4206 GCA_002384205.1 Bacteroidetes bacterium UBA4009 | reverse complement strand
GGACTTTTAGAAAAAAAATAAAAGTCAAAGACCTTTGCTTACATTTTTTCTGATCAGTGCTTTTAGTTCGTCAATGTTGTCACTTTGAGTTGCTGAAATGAAAACGATATTATCATCCAATTTAGACATCCATGTTTTTTTGAGTGTAGGAATATCATATATAGTCTCATCTTCAAAAATATCATCACTGGTTGCCATCGGTTTATATTGATCTATCTTATTAAAAACAGTAATCATAGTTTTATTACTAGCACCTATTTCTTCTAAGGTAGAAGAAACAGTATCCATTTGCTCTTCAAACTGTGGATGACTAACATCCACTACGTGCAATAAAATATCGGCTTCTTTTACTTCATCCAGAGTGCTTTTAAAACTCTCTACCAGTTGATGTGGCAGCTTACGAATAAAACCTACAGTATCAGAAAGTAAGAATACGCAAGGCTCAAATGTAACCGGATCTGGAGGGAATACAACTTTACGCACGGTACTGTCTAGGGTAGCAAATAACATATCTTGCGCCAACACTTCTGCTTTAGCAAGTAAGTTTATGATAGTAGATTTGCCAACATTGGTATAGCCGACTAAGGCAACACGCGTCATGGTTTCTCTATTTTTTCG
>DGBH01000167.1:0-3498 GCA_002384205.1 Bacteroidetes bacterium UBA4009 | reverse complement strand
TTGTCTCTAATAACCCTTCTGTCCGTTTCTATCTCTTTTTCTCCAGGACCTTTCATTCCAATACCTCCTTTTTGTTTTTGAAGGTGGGTCCACATCCGTGTAAGCCTGGGCAATAGATATTCGCTTTGAGCCAATTCTACTTGTGTTTTGGCTTGTGCAGTTTGTGCGTTTTTTGCAAAAATATCTAAGATAAGACTGCTCCTATCTACAATTTTACATTGTATAAACTCTTCTAAATTACGTATTTGTGATGGGCTAAGCTCATCGTCAAAAATAGCTAAGTCTATCTCATTTGCTTTTACATAAGCCGTTATCTCTTCCATTTTACCTTCTCCAATATAGGTCTTTGGATGAGGTTTTTCAAGCCGCTGTACAAATCTCTTGAGCGTTGTAGCTCCTGCCGTATAGGCTAAAAACTCAAGTTCGTCAAGATATATGCTACTGGACTTAATGGGCGTATTTTTGGGCTCTACTCCAATTAATATGGCTTTTTCGGGTTCTTTTTTATGAATAACTTGGTGCTGCAAGAGATGTTTTACTTATTAATAATCGTTATTTGTGAGACTCAATATCTTTTTGCAAAAGTACACACAAAATATACGCATTTTAGCTTTAGCAACACTTCTATTCTTCCTTGGTGCAGAAGGGCAAGTGTTACAATGGAGTAATCCGATAAAACTCAAAGGTGCTGCAGTATATACCAGCGTTTTAGGGGAAAATCAATCGGGCATATACTTATTGCGGTATCGAAATAGATTTTACAGTAAAAATGTAATTATAGAAAAATATAGCCATCAGATGGTCATTGATCAATCCCTAGTTATTGAGTTAAAAAATGCTAGACTGCTTCAAATTTTTGCAACAGTAAAGGGGCTCCTAGTTATCAAAACTAAGTATGCGGAAATTAGGGGAGAGAATGATATCCTAGCTCAATGGTATTCCTATGATTTTAAACGTATGGGGGAATCTGTTTTGCTACTCTCGGTGCCGCCCAATGAAATGGGATCTCTAGGAGATTTAAGGTTGCGTGTAAGTGACGATTTGCGGACACTCTCGTTGCTTGCTTTAGAAGAAAGTAATAAAGGCGACATAATTATAAATCACACTTTGTTTGACATGAATTTAAGGAAGTTAAGTCATAAAAAAGTTGAATTGCCCTATACGTATTCGTCCTTTTTAATTCGAGATATTTTGGTTTGTAATAATCGGGAAGTATATTTTCTAAGTTGTATTTCGCAAAAAGAAAGAAGAAAAGAAAAGGTAGAAACTCAATTATTATATCACTTAAAGGATAGCACATTAAATGATTTTAGGTTAAGCGATTCACTTGCACTTAAATCAGAAATATTAGTCTACGATAGGCTAAATGATGATGCTATAGTTACGGCGTTTTATTCGTCACTTAATTCATATGGCCTCAAAGGTGTTCTCTTTTTTAAATTAGATAAGGATAAAGGGATAGGTCAATGTAAATTAGGTCAATTCCCTACTGTATTAAAGGGCGGAATTAAAAAGGATCAAAGCGATGGTATAATCTCGGAAGACTTTTCTATCTTGAGAGCAGTATCAAGAAGCGATGGGGGGATGCTAATTATTGCTGAGCAAAAAGAAATAGCTACGCAAGAAGATATTGTGATAGTGAATGGCATTCCTGTAAGCACATCAAAAAATATCTATAATTTCAATGAATTACTGGTATTAAACTATGATCATGATGCATTTTTAGATTGGCATGAGCTAATAATTAAAAATCAAACGACTATTAATGATGGAGGCTATTATAGTTCTGCGGTGGTTTTTGTGGGAGATAGATTCATACAGCTGTTATATAATGACCAACTAAGGAGCTCTGGAGAGGTTATGCAATACACCATTTATAATAATGGACGGGTAGAGAGTGCCAAGCTTCTGAAATCTCAATTAGATTTTGTGGCAATAATCCCCGAAGAGGCAAAACAAGTTTCTTCTAATAAATTGATAATTCCTACTTCAAAAAATCGCAGATTTGCGCTTCTTAAACTTATATATAATTGATTCACTATCTGACACATAAAATTTTCACATCATTTATAGTGGCTTGCCTCACTTTATTTGGGTTTTATGTTATCATAGGGGATTATTCCTATATGTCGACTGTCAAGGTCTTTTTACTCTTAACAGAAGGCTTAGTGTTGGACTATTTTTGTTATAAAAACGGGATTCTCGGTCAAAAATCACACCTGCCCTTAGTTGTCTTTTCAGTTTTGTCTGTTCTGTTAATGCCGGCATTGGCTTTTGGTGACCTCGTTTATGGAGCAATATGTTTGAGTGCTTTCTTTTTAGCTTTTGAAGCGGGAAGTAACCCCGAGAAATCTTCTACGCTTATGATGCTGTTTGGTATTTTATTGGGGATTGCTCAGGCTGTTAGTAATATCAGTATACTGCTTATGTTTCCTTTTTTTGTTCTTTTTGTACGAACAGGAATAAGAGAAGCTAGAAACTTTGTACTTAGTATTGTCTATTTTTTGATGGTCGTTTTTTCGTATCTGGGACTGCTTTTTGTAATGGAACTCTCTCCTCAAATGGAAAGCTTAGTGCCTTCACTTTCCTTAGATTATTCCGTTTTTAACACTATCCTAGTTAAGCTATTTGTGCCATTTATAATACTTTGCATTGTGGTTCATTTTTTAGGTATCAATAGTTACCAATTTAGATTCCCAAATAAATCAAAAATTTTAAATTACACGATGTTGATTCAGGCAGCTATTGCTGTTGCTCTTATCATTTTGACGGCAGAGCTAAACTTAATGATCTATGTGCTCATGTCAAGCACAATCTTGCTCAGTTTTGCATTTGGGTATAAGAAAACATCCGTTTTTGCAAACGCGGCTTTTGCAAGCTTAGTTTCGATTGCTTTCATGGCATTGTATTTATACAAGATATTAATTTTGTAAGACAAGCAATATTTAATTTTCTTTGCAGAGTTAGGAAAAAAAACACTTCTATATGAATGAGGATATTAAAATGATAATGGATGAGTTGCGTGAGTCAGCTCAAAAAAGTCTAAATCACGTATTTACAGAATTAGCGAAACTAAGAGCCGGAAGGGCTACGCCAAGTATGCTAGACAGCGTAATGGTAGAATACTATGGGAGTAAAGTGCCGCTCAGTCAAGTTGCTAATATCAACACGCCAGATGCAAAGACTATCATTGTTAAACCTTGGGAAAAAGGAATGTTAGAAGAGATTGGCAAAGCGATTATGTATGCTAACATCGGATTAAATCCCCAGAATGATGGCGAGCAAGTTATAATTAACGTTCCCCCACTTACCGAAGAAAGACGTTTAGGTATTGTAAAACTAGCAAAAGCAGAAAATGAGCATGGTAAGATAGGCCTTAGAGGTGCGCGTAAGGATGCGATTGACATGATAAAATTGTTGCAAAAAGATGGTCTAAGTGAGGATATGGCAAAAGACGCTGAAGCAGATGTGCAAAAAGTAATAGAGTCATATAGCGTG
>DGBH01000001.1:17907-18135 GCA_002384205.1 Bacteroidetes bacterium UBA4009 | reverse complement strand
TTAATTGTTGAGCAAAAGAAATCAGTTCTTCTATTTCACCAACGCTCATTAGCCTAAAATAACGGAAAACGAGTAATTTATTATTGGCACTTTCAATGTGATAACGGTTGTTTTGAGTTATAAAGTTTTGAAGCTCGCCGGTAAAAAATGTTTGAATTGCTTTACGATTTGGCCCTTTAACAGAAAACTTACTACCAAACTCCGTGTCGCTCTTAAATGAAATTTCTT
>DGBH01000001.1:0-17624 GCA_002384205.1 Bacteroidetes bacterium UBA4009 | reverse complement strand
CAAAACAAATGCGAAGCATAGTCGTATTGTGAACCTCTGCCGCCATTAGCGCCCCTTCGTCAAAGGTTATATCTATTAATTCCCAACTTATGTTTTCTGTGTAATTGCCTGAAATACGGTTTTTAACATATTCTATAGGCCGCGTTTTGAAAAAGATATTCTCTTTAAGATAATCGGTCTGCCAATCTATTTTATGTTCAAATGACCATTGGTTAGCAAATGCATACTCTTTGAGCTCTTTTTGTCTCTTAGATAACTGCTTAACAACTGCCTGGGGAAGTGTATGAATACTAAATGGATGCTCGCTAGTGGTAAGATGCTCATCTAAGCCAACAATTTCAAATTGACCGTCGCGCTCTGTTTCGTATTCCTTCCCCCAATTATTGACAAATTCAAGAAAGGAAAAGTCTACTAAACGGGTGTGAGAAAAATCAAGAACAAGGCTCTCGTTCGGTGGAATGCTAGCGAGTATCCTTCTAATCTTTAAAATGCTTACAAAATTGGCAACCCCTTTAATTCTCAGGTGGTAATGATCCTCAATTTTAGCTAAGTTAAAATAAGGAAAGGCAAGGTATTTAAAGAACAGATTCGCGGGTAAATGAGACCTAACCAAATGAATAATAATGGTAAAAAGTATTCCGGAAACTATTCCCTTATTTAAATCGGTAATTAAGGTAGCCACCAAGGTAACCGAAAGAATCATAAACTGCTCATATCCTTTCAGGTTAGCGTCTTTGAATACTTTTGGTGAGGCAAGTTTATAACCCGTAAATACTAAAATAGCCATAAGAGCAGCTTTAGGAACCAACTGGATGTAGTCAGACAATAAGAACACAAACAGTAAAATCAAGACTCCGTGTACAAAATTAGAGAAGCTCGTCTTGGCTCCTTGGTTTATATTCACAGAACTACGAGCAATTACCGCAATAACAGGCAACCCGCCGATAACCCCCGATATCATGGTGCTTATTCCCATGGCAGCAACATCGCTGTTTAAATTAGTTTTTCGATTTAAAGGGTCAATTTTATCTATTGCCTTGGCGGAGCCTAACGTCTCGATGGTGGATATTAGAAAAACCGAAACCACAACCAGCCAAAAATTAAGACTCCCTATTTTGGTAAAATTGGGGTAAATAAAGAACTTGCCAATGACATCCCGGGGCAATTTAAAATGGATAAGATCTTTAGTTTGTATAAGGCTATGCATTTTGCCAAAAATGATGACATTTCCTCCTGTAATTTTGTCAAATACAAAGTATAACGGAACCGCAAATAACAGCAGCCATATAGTGGCCGGGACGTATTTTATAAACCGATTAGTCATATATGGATGTATAGAAAGTATGATTAAGCTATTAAAAAACAGTATAGCAATCATTGGATTCATATTGGCTAAACTGCTTGGAATAGCCATTAGTTTTTCAAAGTCATTCATAACGGGTATTTCCACGCCCAATCCATGATGCACCTGCCCTGCAAGAATAATAACTCCAATTGCGGCCATCATTCCTTGTACTACCGACGACGGAATAAAATCAGCTAAACCTCCTAGTTTTAAAACACCAAAAATTACCTGCATTGCGCCTGAACACACAAAGGCGGCTAATACAAACTCCCAACCCCCTAATGTGACAATTGCGGTAGCCACAATACCAATAAGGGCAGGCGATGGCCCATTAATGGAGACATTGCCGCTTCTTATAAATGAAGTTACCAAACCGCCAACCATTGCCGCAATAACTCCGGCTAAGAGTGCGTTACTGGGCAGTCCCATAGCTAATGCTATACCAATAGATAGAGGTAATGCAACTAACGAAACACTGAATCCGGCAAGGACATCAGTTCTCCAATATTGTTTAATAGAGAGAAAGCGGGTTTTAATATTGTTTATTGTTGCAGACAAGGAGGGTTGCAATTTAATCTACAAGCACCAATTATTCCAATAAAAACAGTATTGTGGGTTTTGATTAAGCAGATTTAGTTAAGAATACAAAGGAAAATCCTTCATCCAGGCATTGACTTCTGTTTTTACCTCACGTATTATTAGGTCATTGTATGGATTCATTAGAACCCGGTCAATAAGCTCGGCTATTTTTTCCATGTCCTTTGTTTTCATTCCTCTTGTGGTTACGGCTGGCGTTCCAATACGAATACCTGAAGTAACAAAAGGAGAACGCGTTTCAAAAGGAACAGCATTTTTATTAATGGTGATATCGGCTTTTACCAATGCATTTTCTGCAACCTTTCCAGTAAGTGTGTCACTTTTGGGTCTTAGGTCTATAAGCATCATGTGGTTATCCGTTCCACCAGATATTATTTTATAACCCCTAGCTACCATAGCCGCAGCTAGTGCTTGAGCGTTTTCCATTACTTGCTTGCAGTACTCTTTGTACGCCGGTTGCAATGCCTCGCCATAGGCTACAGCTTTGGCTGCTATAACGTGTTCTAGTGGTCCGCCTTGGGTCCCAGGGAAAACAGCCCCATCAAGTACGGCGCTCATTTTTTTAATTTCTCCTTTAGGTGTAGTTAATCCCCACGGGTTATCAAAATCTTTTCCCATCATAATCATTCCTCCACGTGGTCCGCGTAAGGTTTTATGGGTTGTAGTGGTTACTATATGGCAATGCGGTATTGGGTTACTGAGAAGGCCAGCGGCGATTAACCCGCTAGGATGAGAAATATCTGCAAGTAACAAAGCACCCACCTTGTCTGCTATCGCCCTGAATCTTGGAAAATCCCAGTCTCTAGAATAGGAAGACGCACCACAAATAATCAACTTAGGTACTACTTCTAGCGCAATAGCTTCTACCTTGTTCATATCTATGAGTCCAGTTTGCTCTTCTACGCCATAAAATGCCGGTTTGTATAGTTTTCCAGAAAAATTTACGGAACTACCATGAGTAAGATGCCCTCCGTGAGACAGATCAAAACCAAGGATCTGATCTCCGGCATTAAGCACGCCCAGCATTACGGCAGCATTTGCTTGGGCACCGCTATGTGGTTGAACATTCACCCACTCGGCACCAAAAAGCTCTTTGGCCCTGTCTATGGCCAATTGTTCTATTTGATCCACTATTTCGCATCCGCCATAGTAACGCTTTCCTGGAAGTCCCTCTGCATATTTATTGGTAGCCACGCTACCCATAGCGCTCATTACTTCTTTTGAGGTAAAGTTTTCGGAAGCGATTAGCTCTATTCCATTTTGTTGACGATCTAGCTCCTTGGCTAAAAGGTCAAATATTATATCTGCCATTTGAATTCAGTCTTATGTGTAAATGAGTATAGGGATCTTTTATAAATCCTAAAAGTATTATTGTTTAGATTAATTTTTGAAAGGCCAAAGAAAATACCAAGTACACTATCAAACAAAGAAAACCACCTAAAAAATGTAGCCAGCCTATTAACAGCGCGCATGTAAGCAACATTGCAACTCGTATACTGTTTAGCTTTTTGTTTTGTGATCCAATTTTAATAGAAAAGAGTTTGATATTGCTTATCAATAAGAGAGCACCAATAACGCAAAACAGCATAATGAAAAAAGGATGATTTAACCAAATATTTGTCAGCTCATGCTGCTCGGCAGCAAGCGGTAGCGCAAAACAAGCTAATGCCATAACGGGCGTGGGCAGTCCAATGAAATAATCATTGTTTTGTTCGGAACTATTAAATTTAGCTAATCGATAACCAGATAGCAAAGCAATAAGCAACGGCATACATATGAGAAGTCCATCGTATGCAGAAGAGGTAAGTGCTTCCGACTCGTATAACTCATTACTCCAATAATTATATAAAACCATAGCCGGCGCCACCCCAAAACTCACCATATCGGCCAAAGAATCAAGTTCTTTACCAAAGGGAGAACTCACTTTTATAAGTCGCGCAGCGGTACCATCTAAAAAATCAAAAATCAAGGCGGCAATAGCCCAATAGGCTGCGTTTAAAAATTCTAATTGAAATGCGTTGATGATAATAAACATACCACAAAGCAGATTGGAAAGGGTAAGTAAATTGGGTATCTGTTTTTTTAGGTTAAGCATGGCTTTTTTGCCGTAAGGCTTTTTGTTTGCTTGTTTTTAAAAGGATTCTATTTCTAGTTACGCAATAGTATGGCGTAATATCAACCTTTGAATCATGACGCAAAGATGGGTTAAATATTTACTTTTATAATAAGGCAAAAGGACAATATGTAAAATAGAGTACTAGATACTTGCGGCTCAGAATGCGCTAGTATGATATTCGTAATCAGGCCATTTGTCGATAAACCCATCGCCTAACTAGTCTTTTTGGTAATACGCGGGTTAAATACGCCCTCAGTCGAATTTTTCGCCCATGAATGAATACTACTTTTTTCTTTTTCATTTGGCTGTAACCAAAGGCGGCCACTTCTGCAGAAGTGGGGTTACTACTGTTGGGATCAATTTTTCCAAAACCGGCCATTTCACCAAATTCACTCTGGGTAGAACCAGGACATAAAGTGCATACGTAAACCCCGTATGGCCTTAACTCTTCGGCTATGGCTTCTGAAAAAGCGAGCACGTAGTGCTTGGATGCAAAGTAAACACTCATCATAGGACCCGGCCTAAAGGCGGCGTCCGACGCAACGTTTAAAATCGTTCCGCGGTTTCTTTTTTTCATATCGGCGCCAAACAATCGAGTTAACTTGGTAAGCGAAAGTATATTCAGATTTATCATATCCTCTTGCCTAGTTAAAACGCTATCAACAAACTCACCGCTATCACCAAAACCGGCGTTGTTTATTAAAAAATCAATTTGAAAGCCCCGTTTTTGAATTTCATCAAATAGTTGTTCAGCATTGTTCGGTGCTGCCAAATCCATAGGAATTACGCTCACTTTTACACCATACGTAGTCTCCAGAAACAAGGCGTGTTCGAGCATTTTTTCTTCTCTTCGGGCTACTAGCACTAAGTCTATTTTGTCCTTGGCAAATTCAGTTGCAAGTTCTTTCCCAATGCCCGCCGATGCTCCTGTGATGAGCGCTATCATTCTAACCAGTTAGGAAGTTCACCAATATTGTGCAAAGCCTCACCTAATGTACTGTTTTTAAACAAATCTGGGATCTGTGCTCATTACCGTACCGCATGAATTGCAAGTACGTAGTTCTTCAGAAGCATAAAACTCCTTAAATCGAGGGATAAAATCTTTTTCAATATCGGTAAGCGGGAATTTGTATTCGTGTAGCTTATGATTGCAATTTTCACAAAACCACATGAGTCCGTCTTGCTCATTATTCGTTCGTTTACACTCTATTACTAGCCCAATACTTCCCTCACTTCGCACAGGCGAGTGGGGTACTTGGGCAGGCAAAAGAAACATGTCTCCTGCTTTTATAGGAATGTCTACCGCCTCCCCATTTTCTTGTATTCGGACATTAATGTCGCCCTCTAGCTGGTAAAAAAGTTCTTCTGTTTCATTATAATGGTAGTCTTTACGAGCATTAGGTCCTGCAACAATCATTACGATGTAATCACCTGCATCTTTATACAGGTTTCGATTCCCCACAGGGGGTTTAAGCTCATCTCTATGCTCGTCTATCCACTTTTGTAGGTTAAAAGGTCGTCTTACTGCCATTTTGTGTCTAATTTTAAACGAATTTAAGGATTATCTATCACTTCACAATATCCAAAGAATTGTAGTACGTTTGCATAAGGAAATATTAATAAAAAAAACTATGTTATTGTTTTTAAGTATGGGCGGAATGGAGTGGATAGTCATCATATTTGCCATTCTTTTGCTATTTGGAGGAAGAAAAATTCCAGAATTGATGAAAGGATTAGGATCAGGAATACGTGAGTTTAATAAGGCAAAAAATGATGTGACCGAGCAATTAAGAGAAGGTATGAATGAAAAGCCAAAAACCAATTCTAAAACAGAGGACAAGTCCGCTGAATGATTGCAAAAAAATATACATCACTTGCCCACATACAGTCAGATATAAGCCAAGGAAAAACTACCTGCACTGACTTAGCCAATTACTATCTTCACCAGAACGAAGAACATAAGCATCTAAATGCGGTGTTAGAAGTTTTTGGGGAGGAAGTAAAATTACGTGCAGCGGCAATAGATCAAAAAATAAAAGACGGAACTGCAGGTAAATTGGCAGGAATGTTCCTTGCCGTTAAAGATAATATCTGCTACAAGAATCACAAAGTTTCTGGCTCTTCTAAAATAGTAGAAAACTACGAGGCAGTATACACAGCCACGGCATTACAACGCTTACTAGACGAAGATGTTATCGTAATTAGTAGAACTAATTGTGATGAATTTGCGATGGGTGCCAGCAATGAAAATTCGGCTTTTGGCCCAGTTAAAAATGCAGCAGATTATAGCAAAGTGCCAGGGGGTAGCTCTGGCGGCAGTGCTGTTGCTGTTCAAGCAGACTTGTGCTTAGCGGCACTTGGGTCGGATACGGGAGGTTCGGTTCGCCAACCAAGCTCATTTACAGGCACTTTTGGACTAAAACCTACCTACGGCAGAATATCTAGATACGGGTTGTTTGCATATGCTTCAAGTTTTGATCAAATAGGTCCAATAACCAGCAGCGAAGAAGATGCTGCATTATTGCTTGAAATAATGGCCGGTAAAGATGAGTTAGACGCCACCTCTTCATCTGCTCCTGTTGAAAAATTTGTAGCCAACACCACTAAAAAATATAGAATAGCATACTCCAAGGAAGCTATGCTTAGTGAAGGACTAGCAGATGACGTTAAGTCAGCATACAATTCGCTTATAGACAAACTAAGAGCTGACGGACATACCGTAGAAGAGCAGTCATTCCCCTATTTAGATTATATGGTTCCTTGTTATTACGTGCTTACCGCGGCAGAAGCTTCTTCTAACCTTTCACGTTATAGCGGGATGCTGTATGGTCATAGAAGTAGTGATGCTAACGATATAGAGTCTACATTTAAAAAATCAAGAAGTGAAGGATTTGGTCATGAGGTAAAAAGAAGAATTATGACAGGTACATTTGTGCTAAGCGCTGATTCGTATGAAGCCTATTACACTAAAGCATTAAAGGTGCGTAACGTAATTAAGATAGAAAGCGAAAAAATCTTAGAAAACTATGATTTATTTCTTTGCCCTACTGCGCCTACTACGGCATTTGAATTAGGGGGTGAAAAAACAAAAGATCCTATCCAAATGTGGCTTGCAGATATGTTTACAGTGCAAGCGTCTTTGGCTGGCTTACCTGCTATTTCTATACCTACAGAAGAATCAAATGGCCTTTCTATCGGTATGCATTTTATGACTAAAGCATTTGCCGAAAACGAATTATTTAACATTTCGAAAATAGTGACAGGTTATTATGCGACCTAACTTATTATTTTTATTTGGCATACTGTATCTAAGTTGCTTTTCGCAAACTAGCGACAAAGAAATTACAGCTAGACTTAAACGAATACAATCCGAAATCCCATTAGATTTTAATGCGGCGGTACGTGCGCAAATAGCTGATTATCAAAAATCATCCAAACCCGCTAACATAGAGACCCTCCGTAAATTTTTAACGTTTGACAATGCGTTAAAAGCAGTATTTATAGAAAATAAAGTTCCTGGTGAATTAAGATATGCTAGTATATCATTAACCAATTTTAACTTGACCGAAAAAGGGGTAGACGGAAAAGAGGGCCCGTTTGGTTTAAGACACAGAACGGCTACTAAAAACGGATTAGTTATCACAAATTACATAGACGAGCGAAGAGATGTGTTAAAGTCTGCCGCTGTTTTTTGTGCCGAAATAACACGTTTATTTGAGCTATACCGAGATTGGCGTTTGGCACTTACTGCCTACAATGCGAATGAAGATGATTGGCTAAAAGCATATGCTCTTGCTGGAGACGCTCGCGATTACGAAACGATATGTAGTTATTTACCAGGGGGGGTTAAAAACACGTATTCTCATTTCGTGGCCGCAACATATTGTGCCAATTTTTATAAAGAAATGGGGTACAAAACAAAATCCATTTCCATAACTACCGGGATAGTTTCTGTTTCAAGATACACCACTCTAGAGCACTTGTCAACCGTGCTAAACGTGGATTACAAACTGCTTAAAGAGCTGAATTCAACCTATAAAAAATATGTAATTCCACAAACTGCCTCACTCTTCTATATCACCATACCGTCTACCAGAGTCAACCAGTTTTATGAATTAGGTGACGAGGTTTATGTGCATACGACGCCACCCGCGTTGCCTATTTCGGTGGAAAAAGCAAAGGATACAACAGTTGTTACGCCAGTAAAAACTCAGGAAGAAGCGCCTGTTGTGCAGAGCACAACAGCTATAGTTTACTATAAAGTTAGAAAAGGTGACATTCTATTAAGGATCGCTGATTTATATGATTGCGAAGTGAATGAACTAAGACAATGGAATAACATTCGAGGGAATAAAATAATCGTAAACCAACGATTAAAAATAGTGGTCCCGTCTAGCAAACTGTCTTACTATAAAAAAATGGACAAACTGCCCCAAGGTGAAATAAATAGAATAATGCTTAAAGACTAATTGTTAATGTGAAGCTTGACAGAAGTAAATATCTAGAAAGTAGAAGCCTACGACCTACCAAATTATTTCTAGCTATCGTGGCAGTAAACCTTCTTTTGGGCACAATTGTATGGTTATTTCCTAAAGAAGGAATACAATTAAGCAGCACTTTTAAATTCAAGTTCATTACTCTCGACGAGCTTATGGGTGACGATAAATCTACCCATAAGGAGGTGAATTTAGATAGCGTTTTAGCGGGGATTAATCCCAAATCAAACTCAGAGATAGCAGACACCCTTTCACCTATAGCAAACGTTCAAATAGGCACTGTTCTTAACAGCGATACAGTTGCGGCGAGGGAAGCCATGGCAAGTCTTAAAGAGGTTCCTTATTACCGCAGGATACAAATTCCAAAGAGCAACCCTGGTGCGCTAAAAGCGCTCCAAAACGGGCTAATAAAGGAAAGTAAAACAAAAGTTGTACGCATATTGCACTATGGAGATTCTCAATTAGAAGGTGATCGAATCTCAGATTACTTCAGAAATAAGTTACAGAAGGTATATGGCGGACAAGGCCCTGGAATCGTGTTGCCAAACGAACCTGCTGCAACATCAAGACAATCTGTTTTTGTTTCACACAGTAAAAACATGAGGAAGCATGCTTTCTACATTAACGGCTCCACTCGGACTGACGGAAAGTATGGAATTGGAGGATCTTCGTTTACGTTTGATGGTGATTATACCTCTTTTTTAAAATGGACGTATGATGACACCAAAAAGAGTGTACAACCAGCGTTTAGTAATAAAAAGCAAGAACAGTCATATTTAATATTCAGAAATGGAAGTAAAAGTTATTTGAGCGTGCGACAATATGCCCGCATAACTCTATTGTATGAAAATGATGAAGTATCCCAATTACAGTTGACCTGTGATAATAATGTAAATAATTACAATTTAAAGCCATCAGACGGATTAGGTGTGCAGCAATGGGATTTGAATACGGACAAAGAGCTTAGATTTGATTTTATAAATGGTAAATTCCCACTAATCTATGGAGTGGCGTTAGATGGCACCTCTGGAGTGGCAGTAGATAATTTTCCTATGCGTGGCAGCTCGGCAATTGGATTTAATAAAATGAGTCAAGGGTTGTATCGGAAGCAGTTGGAGGCATTGAATGTGAGAGCTATAATTCTTCAATATGGTATAAATGTAATTCCGAACGTACGGTCTGACTACGGTTATTACAAGTCCCTTTTCACCAAACAGTTACAAAGCATTAAAGCTGTCAATCCCGGGGTTAGCATACTTGTAATAGGACCAAGCGACATGAGTAAAAATGAAGCGGGAACAATGGTTTCATATACCAATATTCCATTAATTAGAGATGCTATGCGAGAAGCTGCGTTATCTTCAGGTTGTTGTTTTTGGGACTTATATGAAGCGATGGGCGGCGAAAACTCAATGGTGGCATGGGTAAACGAAGGTCTAGCGCAAAAAGATTACACGCATTTTAGTTATAAAGGGTCAAAGTATATTAGCGAGATGCTTTTTGATGCATTAATGGAAAAAGTAAATCAGCAATAGGAATATGGAACTAACCCCAGAGTACTTTATGAAACAAGCCTTGAAACAGGCAGAAAATGCAATGGCAGAAAACGAAGTGCCTATAGGCGCTATTGTAGTGGCAAATAATCAAATAATAGGAAAGGGATATAACCAAGTAGAACGATCTAACGACCCAACAGCACATGCCGAAATGCTGGCAATAACCGCTGCTAGTGCACATTTAAATTCCAAATTTCTACAAGACTGTCAATTATACGTAACGGTAGAACCGTGTGTAATGTGCTATGGAGCAATAAAAAATGCCCGCATAAAAAACATCTTTATTGGCTGTCTAGAGCCCAAACACGGCTTTACTAATTTTTTAAAGTCAGACCATAAACTCGTTGTAAAATCAGGTATTTTAGAAGAGGAATCCATATTGCTTATGAAGTCCTTTTTTCAAGAGAAACGATAGTAGCGGGTATCTAAAAGCGGAACACTGCAGTTCCCTTCAAGCCAAAAGCCTTTGCATTGGGATGACTTTCATCAAGGTAAGTAAGTCTATGTATAAAGTCTAGCCGCACAAAGCGGAAGATGTTTTCTATACCGTAACCCAGCTCCATATATGGTTTACCACCCACAAAAAAGCTAGGAGTGGTTATGTTGGGATTGTTTAGTGGCATTACACTTTGATTAGAAAGACTCATGGTGCCATACACGCCTTTAAAATTAACAAATTCCCGCCATTTTAACTTTTTAATAAGCGGAATCCGATTAAAAAACAAGCCATTAAACTGGTGTTCATAATCTACAGAAACATATTGATCTGCTGCAAACTCAAAGAAATCCATCAGATTGTAACTGAGATTATTGCTAAAAAAGGATTGATTACCTCGCATAATAAATAGGGAGGGATAAGGCGCTTGTCCAAAAGTTTTGTACGCTTTTACCGTATATTGAAAAGTACCCCAATTACCTAAACTGTTAAATTGCCAAAGCTCTATTCCAAATTTATTGAATATAAATTCACCACCTAGCACATCATTAAAACTGTGAGTATAATCCAGTGATAGCACAGGAGCCTTAAGATTACCAAGACTGTACCTATTTGTATTTCGATAGATAAATTGCTCTTTATACGAAAATCTACCGCGAAGATTGATACTCGTTATATCATAGTTGCTTTTTATAGTAGAATCACCCGGGTTAGAATAGTATCCGAAATTAAAGTCGCCCACTTTTTCAAATTCGTAAGTCTTGTGCGTTAGATTAATGGATTGCGTATATCCTTTAATTAACTCTTTTTCAGCCCAAATACGTTGCGTAAAACTTCTACTGAGCCTATTGGTTCCCAACATCGAAAAAGCATCGTACAATGCAGAGGTCGCCACATACTCATCTGTAAGACCTATAAGTTCAACATCTTTTTTTACAAAAGCGCCTACTTTACCCCACTTGGCTCGATCAAATACATATTCATTAAATATCCCAAACTTAAACTGCTTATCACCAAAGCCATAAGCCCCATAAGTTCTAAATTGGAAGTCTTTGCTAAACTTGGGCGATGTTCTAAAACCTACCCTTGTGCGTAACCCTTCTAGCTGATTATAACCTAGAATGTAATACCAAGGTCCCAAATCTATTTTACCTTTGGGTATATGTCCTTCTATGGCTATTTCTACGATGTCAACATAGCTTTTGATAAGCGGTTGATTCTTAAGGGAATCTACCATCTGGTAAATGCGCTTGTCTTCTTGAGAGATCTTCTCGTGTCTTGCGGTATCCCAATAGACGTCACTCTTGGTAAAGGAATTTTCAACCACGCTTATGTTATCTTCGTAAAAAGGCAATTCATGCACCCGGTTAATTTTTATGTTTTTGGTGGAATTATAATATAAACCGATCATACCTACGGTATTATTGGTTAGTTCCGCAATGTCTATGAGTACCCTCGTTTTATTGGGCAACCAATAGGTAGGCTCCACCTCTAAAAACTCTTGCTGAATCTTTAATTTCTCGATAAAGTTAAGATTTGCCTTATTGCCTATTTCTAAGCTTAATCGCTTTAAGGCATATGAATTGGCTTCTATCCATACCATACCGCTAAAAACAAGATCCATTGGGTTTTTAGGATCAACTTTTATTTGGTAGCAAGGAGCGCCATCTATTTCCACACTATCTATAAGGGTAAAAAAATAGTAGGCCTTCGCCTGAAAACTAAATGGAGATATAAAATCTTTGTCTAAAATATAAAGATTGTTTTCGTAAAAATTGTACTGCTGAAAAGTAGACCCAAGTATTTGAGAAACATAACTTTCTTCACCCACACCCACACCCTGTATTTTGGTAGCCCGTATTACTTCTTTGGCACGTCTTGGAATTTTTCTAAAGTAATAATCGCTAATGGTTTCAGAAACAAAAACAGGCAATACCTTTTGACTTCCAGAATCACTAAAGGATGAAATAGTATCAAATAGAGGCTCCATGGCACTAAATAATTTCCTTTTTTTAAATTTATCAGAAACATTATCTACGGCAAGTTGCACTTTACTGTATCCCTCATACTCATAGTATTCTATTTTGTCAGGATTATACTCTTTCTTACGTTTTTCGGCACGCTTCATAATCACATCTGCAGGATTTATACCCCCAGGGCGTACTATAAATTCTTGTAAGCTATTGGCAGATTCTGAAAGTGAAAAATCTAAGGTTTGTTTTTGGCCGGCTACAACAGCTTTTTTCACCAAATTATATCCCATATAAGAAGCAACTATACTATCGACAGCGAGTGATGTTCTGATTTCATAAAAACCATCAAAATCAGTAACCGCGCCTAGATTTACATTATTACCCCTCAAGGTAACATAGGGTAAGGGCTCACCCGACTTAGCGTCGGTTACCCTACCTATTATAGTGGCTTGTGACCAACTAGCCAACCAACCAAAGCTAATTAATGTAATAATAAATACTCTCACAATAACAGGGCAAGTATAGTCTATTTACCAATAATGAAATAGCCTTAATCGGCTAAAAATCTTTGAACGGTTTCTAGGAATGCTTTGGGTTGCTCTGCATGTATCCAATGGCCGGCATCCTTTATTTCAATAAAACTTGCTTGCGTAAATGTATTCTCAATGGTTAAAATATCATCTTTCTTTATGTACCCCGAATTTTCGCCGTATATAAAAAGCGTAGGTGCGTTTATAAGCCATTGAAAATCAAGTGCGGAAATCATCTGAGGATAAAATGATTCGATAGGTTTTAGGTTAAATTTTAAGTGGTATCCTTTTTCAGATCTATCTAAATTTTTAAGTAAAAACTGACGCACACCAGCATCTGGCTCTATTACTGCAAGAGCAGCATCCGCTTCGTTTCTATTTTGGCACACAGAAAAATCAATAGTGTTAAATGCCTTAAAGTAGGCGTCATGACCAGACTTATATGCCCAAGGACTAATATCAACCACAATTAGTTTGTTTAACTTATCAGGGTGCAAGTCAGCAAATCTCATAACAGTTTTACCTCCCATAGAGTGCCCCATTATATCTGCAGTTGCAATTTGCAAGTCGTCCATGAGTTCTGCCAAATCATCTGCCATTAGTTCAAATGACATCTCTTCTGAATGAGGGCTATTGCCGTGATTACGCTGGTCTATGCTTATTACAGTATATTCTTCAGAAAGTTTTCTGGCAATGTTGTGCCAGTTGTCTAACATACCAAATAATCCATGTAGAATAAAAAGATGCTTTGGGGCATCACTTGAAGTACACGGATATAGTTTGTAGTTTAGTTTCATACGTATATAAAAAAAGGGTAAAAAGTAAACACGATTAAGTTTCTACCCTTTACCCTTTTAAATAGGATTTGTTAATTAACCTAAGATATCTTCTACTGGAGTGTAGTCTAGGTTAAATGCTTCAGACACGCCTTTGTAACAAACTTTTCCGTTTACTACGTTTAAGCCAAGTTTCAACTCTCTGTTTTCGTTACATGCTTGTTTCCAGCCTTTATTAGCCAGTTGTATAGCATATGGAAGGGTTGCATTGGTAAGTGCTACCGTTGAAGTATAAGGAACTGCACCAGGCATATTAGCCACGCAGTAATGTACTATATCATCTATGATAAAAGTTGGATCTTCGTGTGTAGTAGGTTTACAGGTTTCTATACATCCACCTTGATCTACAGCTACGTCTACGATTACCGTACCTGGAGCCATAAGTTTAAGCATGTCCCTAGTGATTAGATTTGGAGCTTTTGCACCCGGAATAAGTACTGCACCTACGATAAGATCCATGTGTGGAATCAAATCACGAATGTTCATCTCGCTACTAAAACGAGTTACTACATTTGCAGGCATAACGTCATTTAAGTATCTAAGTCTCGCTAAGCTTACATCAAGTATAGTAACTTGTGCGCCTAGACCAGCTGCCATTTTAGCTGCTTGAGTTCCTACAACACCACCACCTATTACAAGAACTTTTCCTGGAGGCACACCTGGTACGCCACCCAAAAGCACTCCTTTACCTTTTATTGGTTTCTCAAGGTATTTAGCACCTTGCTGAACAGCCATTCTACCTGCTACTTCACTCATTGGCACAAGTAAAGGTAAGCTGCGGTCGGATGCTTCCACTGTTTCGTATGCTAAACATACAGCTTCACTTGCTATCATAGCATGTGTAAGAGGCTCATAACTAGCAAAGTGGAAATAGGTAAATACTAATTGATCTTTCTTTATAAGCTTATATTCTGCTTCAATAGGCTCTTTCACCTTCATGATCATTTCAGCAATTGCATAAACCTCTTCAATGGTGTTTAAAATCTGTGCTCCAGCATCCATATACATTTGGTTGTTGAATCCAGATCCTACTCCGCCGTCTTTTTGTACGTATACCGTATGGCCTCTCTTGGTAAGCTCCAAGGCTCCACCTGGTGTTAGGGCAATACGATTCTCGTTATTCTTGATTTCTTTAGGTACACCAATTATCATTTTTGTATTATTTTAAGTGCTGCAAAAGTAGGTTTTTTGTAAATGGTATATCTATAAATTAAAGCTTGTCGTTATTCGTACTCAATCTTAAATAGAAATGAAAATATTCTTGACAATCATTTTAGCAATACTAGGTTTATGCGGCTGTAAAAAAGCCAAAATGGAAGAAAGTTGCACTACGAATAGTATGCGAATTATTACCAAAGACTATAACCAAGATTCTGTGCATATTTACTGCCCAACTGCATTTACACCCAATGGAGATGGATTGAACGATTTTTTTAAGCCTATTGGGATGGGCTTTGAGATAGAAAGGTTTTCTATAAGCAAAGGCTCTAAATTTATACTGAGTGGCCAAAACTTAAAAGAATGGGATGGCACATACGGAAACGGAAATAAACTGAAAGAGGGAATTTATCACTATGAGTTTCACCTTACAACAAAGCACGGCGAACAAGTAATGATAGTGGGAGAAGTAACGCTATCCCGTTCTATTAAATACAATTTGTGCGACTGTTTTTACGAAGATATGTTGCATCCTGAATTGGGTTTTGTGAACCCGAGCCAAGAGTTTTGCGATGGACACTAGCATACGCAAATTGCCTTTTATCAATTACTTAAAATATTCTTAAAAAAACCAAAGTATCTTTACCCGCCATGAGACATCTTTTTTTTGGCGTCTTATAGTATTAGACCCAGCAGGATGCAAAACGTTGCATCCTGTAAACTCATTTTACCAAATCTTTGGCGATTTCTTCTGGCAGATTGCCCGTAGCTAGACCTTTCGCTATAGCTTCTTCGTATTTATCCAGTTTAGCGAGAAGCAGATCTTGTACGTTTTTTCGTGTCCAGTAGTGCATTTGCTCTTTGCGACGAGTTGCTTTCCAATCACCAGAAGTTATTAGTTTTTCAAAATCGAATGCTTTCTCCCAAAAGGTGTCTATTCCCTTGTCTTGTAGAGCAGATGAGGTAATGACCTTTGGAATCCATTTGTTTTCGTTTTCTGGCATCAGATGCAGTGCCATACTATACTCTTTGGCCGTGAGGTTGGCTTGCCTTTCTGCATCGCCATCTGCTTTGTTTATCACTATGATGTCTGCCATTTCCATTATACCGCGTTTTATACCTTGCAGCTCGTCTCCACCACCCGGGTTTAGCACAAGGGTGAATAGATCTGTAAGCTGTGCCACCTCCGTTTCTCCTTGGCCCACGCCTACGCTTTCTATGAGTATGGTATTATAGCCAGCTGCCTCACATAGTAGCATAGCTAGTCGTGTGTTTTTGGCAAGTCCACCTAGTTGAGATCCACTGGAAGTAGGGCGAATGTATGCTCTGCTGTGTGCACTAAGCTTGTTCATTCGGGTTTTGTCACCTAAAATACTTCCGTGTGTCTTCCCGCTGCTAGGGTCTATACTCAACACAGCCAGTTTTACCTTTTCGTCCTTTAGCAGCTCCAATCCCGCAGCTTCTATAAACGTGCTTTTACCGGCTCCTGGTGTTCCTGTTATTCCTATTCTAAAGGTATCGTTTTGTGGTCCAAAGTGTGCAATTACCTCCAGTGCTAAGTTTCGTTTTTCAGGTATAGAACTTTCGGCCAATGTAATTGCTTTACTTAGGGTTCTGGTGTCACCAGCGGCTATTCCTGATACGAACTCTTCTTTTGTCATTCCTCAAAAAATATTCGGTTTACACGTTCACTTACATTGGTCAGTATTTCATACGGAATAGTTCCAATAGATGCCGCGAGTTCATCTACGCTTGGGCTATCTCCAAAGATAATTACTTCGTCTCCTTCTTGGCAAGTGATTTCGGTTACATCGCACATGGTCATATCCATACATACATTGCCTACTACGGGTGCCATTTTTCCGCTAATGCTAAAACTCCCCTTACCTTGGCTAAAAAGACGGCTATACCCATCGCCATAACCAACGGCTACAACGGCTATCTGTCTATCTTTATTGGATTTATCATGTTGTCCATAGCCTATTCCTGCTCCAGCAGGTACCGTTTTTATTTGACTTATATACGTCTTAAAACTGCTAACAGGTAGCAACTTAGTATCCTTGTCAATTGGAGATATTCCATAAAGCCCAATACCTAATCGCACCATGTCAAACGTTGCCGAAGGGAAACGTTCTATGCCGGCACTATTGGCTATATGCTTAATCACCCTTTTGCCAAGTGTAGCTTCAATAGCTTCACAAACAGAGGTAAATGTAGCAATTTGCTGGTTCGTAAAATCGTCTAATTCGCTGGTATCAGAAGCTGCTAAATGACTAAATACCGAAACGACGTCTACCTTAGAATTTGTTTTTAGAAGCGAAAGTAATTGAGGCAAATCATGTTGATCAAAACCCAAGCGATGCATACCCGTATCAAATTCCAGGTGAATTTTTAACGCAGCATTTTTTACTTTTTCAAAGCTTTCAAATGAATAAATAACAGGTTGAATGTTTTGCTCTATGTAAGGTGTAAGGTCATTCAAATCGGGATTCAACACCATAACAGGCAATACTATCCCTGAGGATTTTAAGTCAGTTGCCTCATCGGTATAGGCTACACCAAGGTAATTTATCTGATTAAA
>DGBH01000050.1:2187-2890 GCA_002384205.1 Bacteroidetes bacterium UBA4009 | reverse complement strand
TTATTAATATAGCATCATATTGTGGGTTGGTAGCATAGCCTGCTTTACGTAAACCTTGACACCATCCTTGATAATCCGTTGTTTTTAGTTCAAAAAGGGGTTGATATCTCCAGTTTTTACGCAAAAAATCTGAATGGTCTTGATACGAAAGAAGCACACTTTCATAGGCCCTAAAACATTCATCTGGAGCATCGTCATTGGCATAAATCACATTGCCTTCCCAACTGCCCTTGCATTTTATCCCAAAATGGTTGTTGGCAAATTTAGCCAATCTACTATTACCACTGTTGCTTTCTAGTATTCCTTGAGCGAGCGTTATACTGGCAGGCACGCCGCTTCGATGCATTTCTATAATGGACAAATCTTTGTATAACTCAATGTATTCTTGAGGTGTTTGTTTCTGAGCAAAAACAGATTGTACTAAACCAAGTACTACTAGAATTACGGTATATCTCATTTTTTTTAAGTGTGTAACGACTTTCAAAGGTAAATCGCCTAATATCAGTAAAAAGCAAGTTTTATACACTTATCTACATCTATTGCAATGAAATGTATTTGAAAGCGTTTTATTTGAAGTGATTAAACTAAAATTAATGAAAAGACACTTAATCTTAGGGCTAACGTTGTGTATGTCCGCGCTCGTATTTGGTCAAAAAATACCCGCTGCGAAATGGGGGAATACAATAAGCAAAACAGTAGTTAA
>DGBH01000050.1:0-1952 GCA_002384205.1 Bacteroidetes bacterium UBA4009 | reverse complement strand
GTAGCAGATTTTGAAGGGAAAGCAGAATTTCGTCAAAAACTAAAAATACTTACAGCGAGCCCCAAAATTTCGGGTATACTGGAGTATCAGATGTGTACAAATGACGGAATGTGTGTGCTTTTTGAATATGAGTATAACGTAAAGGGATTAATGGTAAGTGGTGGTAAAACGTCAGCACCTGAGAAATCAAACGCAATAGAAAAGCAGGACGGCGCTAAAGCGACTGCTAGTGCCACAGAAATAGATGATAATCTAACATCCGAACTTACAGAAGAAGTGGTAAATAGTGAAGTAGAGGCGATAGTAAGTTTATCAGTGGGTAATACCACAGGATTTACGAAATATGCAGGTGTTATTCCCGCTAATTCAGTTAACTATTCTACCTACAAAGCAGCATCCGAAAACGATACAACAACATGTGAAATAAAGACATACGGCGGACAAGAAGGTCAAGAAATGCAAAGTTTTTGGGGCTTGTTTGTGGTGGCATTTATATCGGGATTAGTAGCATTGCTTACTCCTTGTGTGTTCCCTATGATACCTATGACGGTATCTTTTTTTATGAAGGATGGGAGCAAGGCAATAGCCAGAAGAAATGGTATAATTTATGGCTTAAGCATTGTTGGCATATACGTTTTGATTGGAACGCTGGTGGCAGTGTTACTAGGGCCTGCGTTTGCAAATCTATTGGCTACCCATTGGCTTCCTAATGTGTTATTCTTTTTGATATTTGTTGTTTTTGCCGCTTCCTTTTTAGGTGCGTTTGAAATTGTGTTACCCAGTTGGATTGTAAATAAAGCAGACCAACAGGCAGATAAAGGAGGTCTTACCGGTATATTCTTTATGGCATTCACTATTGTATTGGTATCTTTTTCGTGCACAGGTCCTATAGTTGGGAGCATCCTTGTAGAATCAGCAGGAGGAGCTTTTGTAAAACCTATGGTAGGAATGCTTGGGTTCTCTCTGGCGTTTGCTATTCCCTTCGCATTGTTTGCCATTTTCCCTAGTTGGTTAAATGGATTACCAAAATCAGGCGGATGGTTAAACTCTGTTAAAGTAGTTTTAGGCTTTTTAGAACTGGCTTTTGGTCTAAAATTCTTAAGTGTAGCAGATCAAACCTATCATTGGGGGATTTTAGATAGAGAAATATACATAGGCCTGTGGGTTGTAATCTTCTTGCTCATGGGGCTATATCTTTTAGGTAAATTAAAATTTAGCCACGATAGCGATATGCCCTATTTAGGAGTACCCAGACTTATGCTGGCTATTATAACTTTTGCATTTGTTTCCTATTTAGTTCCTGGACTATTTGGAGCTCCATTAAAAGCATTGGCTGGCTATATGCCGCCTATGAGCACACTTGATTTTAACGTATCAGCTAGCGGTAACAAGGATCATTCTTCCGAATACTTTGCCGGTGTAAAACCGACATATAATGATAAACTACACATGCCGCATGGCATAAGAGGATATTATGATTATGAGCAAGGTATGGAAGTTGCAAGACGCACGGGTCGTCCTGTATTTCTAGATTTTACAGGTCATGGATGTGTAAACTGTAGAGAAATGGAAGCCGTAGTATGGTCTGATAAACGTGTCCTTGCGCTTATGGAAGAAGAGTTTATTGTGATATCACTTTATGTAGATGATAAAACGATTGAGTTGCCCAAAAGCGAATATTTTTACCCGAAATCTGGAGGTAGAATGGTGACTAATTTGGCCAAGAAAAATAGTTGGATACAAGAATGTTTCTTTAATGCCAATGCACAACCGCAATATGCCTTGTTAGACAATGAAGGAAATCTATTGCAGCCTACCCGCACCTATGACAAAAATACAGAAGCGTATGTATCGTTTTTAAAGGATGGAGTAGCAGAATATAAGTTGAGAATGGAAGCTAAAATAGCATCAAACTAAAATGAGTATAAAACAACATTTTACAGAAGCACAAG
>DGBH01000120.1:3589-5226 GCA_002384205.1 Bacteroidetes bacterium UBA4009 | reverse complement strand
AAAAAGATTATGCCAACTATGATGAAGAAAATTACTCTTTCATGCTTTTTGAAGAAAGCATGTTTGGCGTGTATTTCCCGGATGACATTCACTTACCTTGTATACAATTAGACGAACCCGCACATGTTAAAAAAGTCGTGATCAAAATAAAAATATGAAACTATATACGCTCATAGCTTTCGCTTTTTTACTAAGTTCTGCCACTATCAAAACAAGTACTCCGGTTAGAACATCGGTAAACTACGATCAGCTTAAAGAAATTATAGAAAAACACGACGACAAATTATATGTGGTTAATTTCTGGGCTACTTGGTGTAGACCTTGCGTTGAAGAACTCCCTCATTTTTTGGAAGTAAGCAGATCGTATGACAAGCAAGCTCCATTTCAAATGATTCTAGTATCTCTGGATAAAGCCGAACTTCTCGAAACTGAAGTAGCTAAAGTGATTACGAAACTCCACATAGATAATGACGTTTATATCTTAGATGATAATAAGCGAATGAACTATTGGATACCTGCAATTGATTCAACCTGGAGCGGCGCTATTCCTGCAACTGTATTTTATAAAAATGGACAAAAACTGCACTTTACAGAAGGTCAGCTAACTAAAGAAGAATTAAACACCATCATAAAAAAACATTTATAATCACATGAAAAACATAACCCTACTATTTATCGCCATTACAGCACTCACGCTTTCAGCCTTCAAGCTAGTCGACTCTAAATCTAAACCAACCGAGGACATTGCGCCTAAAGGGTATGCCATTGGTGATGAAGCATCTGATTTTAGCCTAAAGAATATAGATGACAAAATGGTGAGCTTAGCCAACTACCCAAATGCCAAAGGATTTATAGTCACTTTTACGTGCAATCATTGTCCATACGCCGTTGCGTATGAGCAACGTATTATGAATCTAGATGCCAAATACGCTTCTCTTGGATACCCTGTAATTGCCATAAGCCCCAATGACCCAGCCTTAGTACCTGAAGACGGAATGGATGAAATGAAAAAATTGGCTTCTAGCAAAGGATATACTTTCCCCTATTTACTAGATGAAAAGCAGAATGTATATCCGCTATTTGGCGCTACTAAAACGCCACATATTTTTATTTTACATAGAGAAAATGGCAAAAACATCGTAAAGTATATTGGTGCTATTGATAATAACTATGCCAATCCGGATGATGTAACTGAAAGGTATGTAGAAGACGCCGTAGACGCTCTAATTGCTGGAACAGAAATTAAGTTAACCAGCACAAAAGCAATAGGCTGCAGCATTAAAGACAGTCGTAAGAAAAAATAAGATGACTAATTTTTTAAAAACCCTGTTTATTTTTTCCTTTTTAATACTTGGTTGTCAAGCTGAAGAACAAATTTTTGTCCATACTATTACTGATATTTCGGGGCTACCAAACACCGCTACGATTTCGTACTCTTCTGATTTTTTAGGCGTTGGTTCCACTGGAGGTATCGAAGCGCTGGCAAATGCCGATGATTTTGTATCTCAACCTTTAGCCAAAGGAGATCTGACGATTAATAAAGTAGACCGAGGGAATTACACAATAACTGTTCAGGACAACAATGGTCAAACCTCATTTACAAACATCCCAGAAAAATACCTTAATCTAAATGCTAC
>DGBH01000120.1:0-3491 GCA_002384205.1 Bacteroidetes bacterium UBA4009 | reverse complement strand
ACTAGCCTTAGAATAAAGAGTAACCAAGATGAAGGGGTGTTCTATATAAAGACTGTCTATACGGGTACCAATAAAGAGATAGGCAAGTATTCGGAAGATTTTTAAAGGACTTCTTCGATCTTTATTAGCCTAAATATTTTAGGAATAGGCTGAGCAAAAAATCCATTAACGATGCGCTTTATGTCATTGTTATTTTTAAACGGCTTAATGCAATCGTGTAAGTCTTCTTGACTTATACTTAGATCCTCAGCTATAAACCCAAAACCCGTATAATCACCATCTACTAAACGTACGACACTCTTTTCCTCTCTAGTTCTTCCTGGTCCCACTATATACACATTGCGCTTATTTTCCGTTGCTTGAGTGGCAGCCATAACCTTTTGATTGTATTGTTCTAGTGTCTCTGTGCCACTGCATAATGCACATGCACTTCCCAAATAACAGGCCTCTTTGGTTCGTTCTAATCCTGTATACTTAGGGCACAGTTTTGTATTCTCAACGAGTTTATACAAATGGTCTTTAGCCATCACCATTGAACTGAAACTTTGTATGCTATTCTTGGCAAATTTTTGTAAAAAAACATCTACACGAAGCACCCCATCTTGCCCTTCATAATAACACACATGGTAGTCGTTAGACTTATGTTTTTGCGCTTTATTATATGGCGGGTAATGTTTCTTAATCTCATCACTTTCGAGCAATAGTGCCACTAGTTCATTACCTGTTTCTTGGTAACTCACATGATATATTTTTCTAAGGAGCTCTGCTTTCTTACGCGAGCTTTCTGTAAAATGAGTTGAAATACGCTTTTTTATTTCTTTAGCCTTACCTACATAAAGAATCTTCAAATCTTCGTCTAATAAGTAGTAGACACCAGCTGTTTCAGGCAATTTTTCAAATTCTTCTTTTGGCAAATTGGGCGGCAAGGAGGCTTCCCCACTTAGTTGATTAAGTGAAAGAAAAATAAAATCCTCTTTATCCTGGGTGATAATATGATGAAATAGTTCTACAGTTGCCTTAGCATCTCCCATGGCTCTGTGCCTACTGTGATTTTCGATACCTAGATTAGCACACAGTTTTCCTAATGAATAAGATGCATACCCGGGCAATACCGTTCTCGCTAATCTTACCGTACATAGTTTCTTCTTGTTAAATGTGTATCCTAAATCTTCAAAGTGGTTCTTGATAATACCATAATCGAAAGTTACATTGTGGG
This sequence comes from Bacteroidetes bacterium UBA4009, assembly GCA_002384205.1. Taxonomy (GTDB): domain Bacteria; phylum Bacteroidota; class Bacteroidia; order NS11-12g; family UBA9320; genus UBA9320. Next base: position 2,275 of record DGBH01000120.1, on the reverse strand, counting down.
CTACAAAAATGGTGTTGTCTAAAAAGGCTGCTAAATCATCTGCAATGTCTTCAAACAAAGGTGCTCTCTGAACCATTGCATTGGTTATCCCGGTGAGTAATGTTATGGACTTAGGTATGAATATTTCTGGGTTTATCAGGGTTTCATAACTATCTAGAATCTGCAACCCATCCGTTTTTACCGCAGCAATTTCGGTAATCCGATTGCCATGAGATCCCCCGGTAGTTTCTATGTCTATTACCGTATAAATCATTCCCCGAAATAGTTATTCATTGATGTGCTAATAGATACTTTCTATGATACGATCTGCTGACACTCCTTCTGCTTCCGCCTTGTAATTACGAACCATTCTATGACGCAGAACCTGTTTAGCAACCGCTTGCACATCTTCTATATCTGGCGAATATTTACCATTAATCAAAGCATTCGCTTTAGCTCCAATTATAAGGTATTGGGAGGCTCTTGGCCCTGCTCCATATTCAATATAGTCATTTACCATAGGAGAGGCTAGACTTCTGCCTGCTCTTGTTTTAGCAACTAGATTCACCGCATATTCATACACATTATCGGACACTGGCACTTTTCGTACCAGATTCTGAAAACCGATTATCTCGTCTTGAGAAACAATCTTATTTACGTTTAGGGACTGTGAGCTAGTAGTTGCCTTTACAATGCTTATTTCCTCCTCAAAAGTAGGATAGTCTAATATCATATTGAACATAAAACGGTCCAACTGTGCTTCTGGAAGCGGATACGTTCCTTCTTGCTCAATAGGATTTTGTGTAGCTAATACAAAGAAGGGTTTTGGCAAACGATACTCTGTTCCCGATACCGTAACGGTTTTTTCTTGCATGGCTTCAAGCAAGGCTGCTTGCGTTTTAGGAGGTGTACGATTTATCTCATCAGCCAAAATAATATTAGCAAACACTGGACCTTTGTTAAACTTAAAGTTACGACTGTCATCCAATATTTCAGAGCCTACTATGTCGCTTGGCATAAGGTCAGGCGTAAATTGAATACGGTTAAAACTCATATCCAACGCCTCACTAATGGTCTTTACCAGCAAGGTTTTAGCCAACCCTGGTACGCCAATAAGTAGCGCATGCCCGTTACTAATAATGCTCGTAATTACTCCATTAATAACATCATGTTGCCCAATAATAACCTTACCTATTTCGGCTTTGAGCTCTTGTATCTTTAGTGCTAGAGCATCTGCTGCTTTTTTATCGTCCGAAAAATCTATCATGTTATTTATCAAGTCCTTTCCAACCTGCTAATTCTTGACACAGAACGTATTTATTGTCTATCCAAATGTAAACCCCCTTTTTATAGTCGGCAACCCAGTTTTCGATGGCTTCAGCTTGTTTTTGTTCCGTTGCTAAGGTCTGTACTTTTTGATAATCATCTTTTAGATTAGCTTGATGCGCCGGCACTATTTTACGTAAGTAGTAAAACTTGTATCCTACCGTTCCATCAACATCCAAAAATTGTTCAGGTGTTGAAAATTCACCTTCTTGCATTTGCTCCATTTTAGATTTTGTTTGCGGGTCTAAAGCCTCTGCAGGCACCTGTTGAGAACCCGTACTCGGATCTGCATAAAAACCGCAGTTATCTTTTGTCGCTGCATTGGTGCTAAATTCAGATGCGACTTGGCACATGGTTAATTTCTCATTTTTAACATCCGTGATTAACGAAGTCATTTTTTCCTTTAGCGAAACCAAATCACTATTTACGATCAGTGGCTTTATAAGGATATGTCTAGCATTAACCTTTTCACCTTTTCGATCTATCAGCTGTAATATGTGATACCCATATTCTGTTTCAACGATTTCCGAAACCTTTCCAGGTTCTAGCTTATAGGCGGCTCGCTCAAAAGCCCCTACCATTTGACCACGCGCAAAATAACCCAATTCGCCTCCATTGATAGCCGATCCTTTATCGTCACTATTTGACTTGGCCGCATATTCAAAAGAGTGCGTACCTTTTTCTATCTCTGCTTTTATTTTGGTAATTTGCTCCAAGGCATATTCTTTAGCATACTGACTTGGTTTTGGTTTCATAGTAACCAACGCCAGCTCTACTTCTGTTCCAAAATCAGGTAAGCTATCCACCGGAATATTAGCAAAAAAGTTGCGTACATCTGTTGGAGACACCTTCACTGCAGTGGTAAGTCCTTGCTGTATTTGTTGAGATACAATTTGATCTTCAATTTTAGGACGCATCTGCGCTTTGTATTCCGCAATGGTTTTACCCAGATATTGTTCGAGCTTTTTTT
>DGBH01000005.1:13583-13859 GCA_002384205.1 Bacteroidetes bacterium UBA4009 | reverse complement strand
CGTCATCGGGTATAGAGGTAATGGAAGTATGTGTAATAGCTGGATAGTCATTTCTTCCTACCAGTGTGTATTCCCATAAACCTCTGCCATAGGTTGCTGCTCTTAGTCGGTTACTTCCGTAGTGTATTTCAAGGTCTTTTACGCAAGCGTTAGGCAAATTATTATTATAAAGAGTCCACTCGGTTCCGTTTATACTTTTATAGTAAATGCCTATTTCTCCACCCACATAAATGTAAGATGAATCACTGTGGTCTAAAGCGACGGTAAGCAGTGGCA
>DGBH01000005.1:12584-13429 GCA_002384205.1 Bacteroidetes bacterium UBA4009 | reverse complement strand
AGCCTTATGGAACTTCCGCGGGCAACTGCAATAACGTTGGAATCTGTTTCTGCAATAGAAGCGTCGTACAAAATATTAATACCCGGATTTGCTTTATAACTCCATTCCGTTCCAAATTTATCCCCTTGATATATAGAATCTGCAAAATGGAGTACTTGCATTTGATTTAAAGGATTAATCAAGAAAGGAGCTTCCCAGTATGCATTGCTGCTACCGCCTTCGGGGTTCCCAGTTCCGTTTCTCGATTGGCCTCCATCGCGTGTGTAACTTCGGGTGCCATATTGCCAACTCCCTATCATCCAGTTTTGATTAAGTGGATGCGCAAGTGCTTCCATTCCGTCTCCTCCGTTCCATTCGATCCAGCCATCTTTATTCAAAATACTCGTTCCGTTATCTTGTGAGCCTGCCATGTGCACGCTATAATCTCCTTGGCTTGTTCCCACAGCATAAAAATCGCGTATCCCAGTTCCATCATTGAGCTTAGTCCACGTGAAGCCATTGTCTGTACTTTTTGCAAAATACCCATCGGTAGCAACATAAAATACGCCATTGATACAATTTGCAATTTGCATATCTGCGTGTATGTAAGCACTATTCTGATTACTCCATGATGTTGTCCGTGTAAAAGTGTTTCCCCCATCGGTAGATGCTTGCAGGTCTACATACCCATAAATCATATTATTAACATTCAAATCAGAAACCGAAAAAGCAAGACAAGTCTCATCCGGATTACTCAAAGCAACAAATGAGTTTCCTTGATCGGTAGATTTGTAAACGTTTTTGGTGGAAGCTGCATATACATGATTTGGTTCTGCCGGTGAAGTAGAAATGTAAATTCGAGAATT
>DGBH01000005.1:1711-12385 GCA_002384205.1 Bacteroidetes bacterium UBA4009 | reverse complement strand
GGATGAAAAGCTACATCTGTTACGTTACCTCCAAACTTAGATTGCCAAGTGTCAAGATTGTCTGTAGAAACAAATAATCCAAGTGAAGTCCCGACAAATACTTGATTGGAAACCGTAGGATGATAGCGTAATTTGGTGATTCTAACATTAGATCCAAGTCCTCCCCAGCCTAAGTTGGCAGGCCCAAAGTTAGAGACGGTCCATGTTGCTCCTGCGTCAGTGCTTCTATATATGCCGTGCGTATATAAAAATCCACCTTGGCAGACTGCAATTAGGATTTCATTGGTATTGTTTGGGTTTACATCAAAGGTGAAAACGCCTGCTGCCGGCAGAAAATCGGTGGTGTTTTGCCACGTATTTCCTCCGTTATTCGATTTCCAAAATCCTCCAGTACTACTTGCAATATACATTTGGTTTGTATTGTTGGGGTTTACCCAAAAATCTTGCACACGTCCAATGCCTGGCGAGTAATGAGAGGTTATGTTGTTGGCACTCCAAGGGCCTAATTCTACCCAACCGTCTGTAAATGATGCTTTGTTTTTAAGATTCTGTGCTTGGTTTGCAATTTCGGTATAGGTTTTAGTTACCCCATAAAAATCTACGTTAGATCTATCTCCAGAGGGATAAAACTTACTTTCGTTTTCCGCTTTCCAACGTTCAAAATTTTTCCAACCACTGCCTTTTATTCTCCCGTTGGCATCAAAGTATGCGTTGGCAGCATCTACCACCTCATAAAAATTATAGGAATTGTCATCCATCATTTCTTTGTAAGAAACTTCTGTTTGTGCAAATGAAGATAAACTTGCTAATAGGATGATACTAATTGTAAAGAGGGTGTTTTTAGAACGCATGATATTTTATAAGAACTACGAAAATAGGGAATTAATTGGAAGGTCTAACTGTCTAAAAGTAATGGAGATTAAGATGCACAAGGCTTTTTATGAAAGTTATCTAACAACAAAGGACGGAAATATTCCGCCCTTGTCTCAATAGTTAGTTAGTCTATTAAATATGCTTATTGCTTGATGAATTTCAAATTGTAGTTATGGTTGTTTAGCGAAAAGTCTGCCATATACATGCCACCTGGGAGTTTACTTAACTCATTGATTTCTATTTTGTTTTGAGTGGCACGTAACGTGTCGGTGCTTATTAATTTTCCATCTACGCTATATATTTTTACGACTACCTGCTGTTCAATGGGATTGTTAAGTTGAATAGTTAGCCTGTTGAGTACTGGATTAGGATAGAAAAATGGAGTGCGGGTAATCGGTTTATGTTCTATCGTATTGGTGCCTTCTTCATATACACGTACATAATCTATATCCATAGAGCCCTTTGTAAAATTAGTGGATATACTTGGCTGCAATGCAATATTGAGTAAAATGTATTGAGGATCTGTATAGGGCCAAGAACTTGGATTTTTAACATCCGGGTTATATACAAAATGTATCACACTGTCGACGCTAAATACGAGTTTATCGTTGGTCCATTCTAATGCGTAAATATGAAATTCAGTTGAGGCTGTAGGTATAATTTGACCAGCTACATTCACCGTATTGCCATAGCTTGAAGGAGTGTGTGTAGCACTTGAAATGTAGTTTTGGTTATTCCCCCAATGTTCCATAATGTCTATTTCACCACAAGCGGGCCAGCCCACTTTGCCATACCCCATTTGTTCCCAATAGGCACCTGTTTCTGAAATGTTTTGTCCAAGAGTCCATATAGCAGGCCAAGTGCCCACACCTGAAGGTAACTTAGCACGAACTTCTACACGTCCGTAGGTGAAAATAAACTTTGAATTTAATCTAGCGGAGGTATGTGTCTTGGTAACGCCTTGGTCTGTAAACGATTCTTTACGTGCCACAAGGTGAAGCATTCCGTCGGTTACATAGGCATTGGAATCTTGATTGGTATAATGTTGAATTTCTCCATTGTACCAACTGCCTCCTGCAGGTAATTTGGTTTGCTGAAACCATTTGGTGTCATCTATCGATCCGTCAACATCAAACTCATCTGACCAAACTAATTTATTAAAAACGGGTGATATGATAATGGTGTCTTGGTGAGAGAAATCATCTAAATATGCTACTACTTTATCATTGTTGTTTTCTCCGTTTAGTTGAATAACCACTCTATTAAAATCAGCACGTTGGGTAGGTGAAGGCGAATTGCCATCAAGATTTATATAGATATCGGTGCTGAAATCAAATGTTATCTCTTGCCATTGGTTTAGCGTTATGGTTTTAACGATTTCGCACTGAGTTACCCAAGGACTTTCTAGTTGCCCATTTTGTAATTTGAGCGATACTTGATTGGTTTGATTACCACTTATGCCATTAGAAGGTACGTAGAGTTTAAGTGAGAAACTTGAATGAGAATTTATGTTAAAATTTTGACTAGCGTCTAACCTGACATTTGCATACAACCCACCTTGATCCTCGTATTTTAAAACAGTAGTAGAGGTATTGATCCCTGATGGATATGGATTTGTAAAAGTGGCGTTTATGGTGCAATCATCTCCCAACCAAGTGGTTACGTTTCCATTTCCTTCAAAGTTATCTTGAAGAGTTTGAGCAAAAGAGGTGGATGCTGTGAGTATGAAGCAGCAAATAATTACGATGTTTTTTTGCATGGTATGTTTTTGTTAATCTTACTTATAGTTAAAGTGACTATATGTTTCGAACGAGCAAATTACGATTAAAAAAAACGATTAAGTCTTATCCTAATCTCCTTTTATTACCATCTCGGGTAGTGATTGTATTAATTACCGAAATAGTGCTTCACCTTATCTTGATAGTAAGGTTGTAACTCAGGCGATACGCGCTTTAAAAGTTCGGTTTCTTTTTTCTTCTCGTCAAGATATTTTTGTATGCTAGGCGGAATAGGGCGAGGGGCATCTTGGCCTTGGTTACTTGTGCGCTTATTGTCTTGTTCTTGTTCGCGTTCTGCTTTTTCGTGCTCACTCAACTTGATCTGTAGTAGATCAAGTTTTTTAAAAGTTTCTGAATTTAGTTTTTTATAATACAGGTCCTTTTCTAGTTCATCCATTAAGTCTTCTGTCTTCTTTAGGTTTCCGAGACTACCCCCTTTGCCTTCCTTATCTAGCTGGCGTTTGAGGTCTTGTAGTTTTTGACGTATGGCAGCTTGTTGCGCAGCCATTTCAGCAAATTCTTTGCTCCCGGGTTTTCCTTTGCCTTGCTTTTGGCCCTCTTCTAGCTGTTTCATTTGCTTGGCTAGTTCATCCTGCATTTTTTTTATGGCACTGGCATTAGGTTTTTTGTTTTTACCGTCTTTGGGGTTCCCCCCAGGTTTTTTGCATTCTGATTTTGGCTTGCCTTTGTTTTGTTTTTGGGCCTTCATTTGCTCTTGCATTTGTTTAAGCGACTCACTTAGCATAAGTGCCAGATTATTATAACCCGTCATGGCATATTGCTGATGCACAAGGGCGTAGTCTGTCGTGCGCTCTCCCAGATAAGTCAGTGCCTTGTCTAGATTTTGGTTTACCTTGGCTATCTCTTCGTTTACAAAGGATTGTATTTGTATATTTCGTTTACTGAGTGCCAATAATGAGTCTTCCACCATTTTGGTTTCGTCCTTTATTTTTCGTTGGCTCTGTCGCAGTTCAATGTATTTCGGACTATAGTTTTGATTTTCCTTAAAACCTGTCATTACTTTTTCTTGATTAAAAGAAAGTTGAATCAAGTTTTCAAGAATCTGACGAAGGTTATTATAGTCTTCTTCTTGCTGTTCTTCCATGGCGTCTTCCATCTCTTCCTGCATCTCTTCTGCCATTTCCTTCATTTCTTCTGCCGCATCGTCCATGTCTTCAGCGGCTTCTTTGTTCTTGCCCTTACCTTGTTTTTGCTGAGCCTCATTTAGTTTATCGCTTGCTTTTTGTGCCTTTTCATCCTTAGGGGGCAAGTCCATAGGACTTTCAAGATTTTCATTTTTTTTCTGAATGTCTTGTAAGTCTTTTTTGACTTCTTCAAACTCTTTTTTTATTTTCTCTTGCTCTTTGGCTAAGTCTTCGTTTTTGCCTTTTTCTTTTTCAGATTTATCACGTAACTCTTTTTCTTTTTGAGCGAGCTCATTTAACTTATCGATGGTTTCGTTTAGCTTTTTTTCTAACTCCAATTCTTTAAAAAGTTCGAGCATTCGATCCATTTCTTTGCTCATTTCCTTCTCGTTAAATTTAAATTGGTCAAGGGCTTCCTTAAGCTCATCTTTACGGTTTTCTTGAAGGAGTTTTTCTATCTTTTCCAAGAGCTTACGCGTGTCTTCGTCTAGCACTTGATCCATTAGCTTTTCAAGTTCTTTTTGTTTTTGGAGCAAGTCTTCTTGAATGGGATTAAACTCTTCTTCTTTGAGATTCTTTTCTAAATTTTTATCAAATGAGTTTTTTATTTTCTTTTCAAGTTCTTTTTGTTTATCTAGTAAATCTTGAATTTTTTTCTTGTCGTTCCAATCCAGGTTTTTCTTTTCGGTCAGCATTTTTTCAATACTGTTTATCTCTTTCTCCATCTGCTTGGCATCTGCCTGCGCACCTGCCATGGCACTTTTTATCTCTTTATTGGCTTCTTCTGTTTGTTCTTTTAACTCCTTAAGTGAAGGTGCTTTGTACGTGTGAACTTCTGATTTGGTAGCTTTAGAACCATTGACTCCATCATTATCCCATACTGTAAAAAAGTATTCTATTTCATCCTCGGCCTGTACATCAATAATATTTAGATTCCAATAGTGGTAAAAGTGTTGACTTGTGATATTCTTAGTAAGCGCTACAGGCATTACACCTGATTTTTCTTTGTTTTCAGCTTTTGATGATTTAGTGAATTGGTAATGAAACGTAAGCTTACTAAAACCGTGATCATCGCTTATGTCACCCAAAAAGTAATAAATCTTTTGACTTAAGCTGTCTTCCTTTTTCTCTACCGCTATCTGCGGATACTCGTCAGGTGTTACATTTATTTGGTATAAAATAGAGTCGCCTTGCGGTACATCTTCATTCAGTGTATTTACTTTTAGCACAGTAGATTTCATAAATTTACGCGTAAAAGAGATTTTATTGGATACGGGTTTTAAGGTAGATCCTTCAGGTACTATGTGGAGACCTTTAACATTTTTGGTATTAAAGCTCCATCGTATAACCGTTCCTTGTGGCACATTTAATTCTCCAATATTACGGACTGTTTCACTGGGAAGGCTTAGGTATGCAGGATAGGTAATAGTGGCACTGTAGCCAACTATGCTCGGTTTAAGTAAAACAGCTAGTTCGTATTCTTTACTACTAAAACCGCCTGCTTCAAAAAAGATACGCTCAGATTTTTGGATATTGCTAAGGGTATAGTTGAACTTACCATTAGTCACGCCTTGCATTTTATACCGTTGGTTGCCAATATGAATGTAGGCGTCTTGCGGTATTTTATCCCCCTCTATACTTAAGGGGATATCTATTGTCTGATTTTGTATAGCGTGTAAATGGTGTAAGTTGCTGTTAAAGGTAAAGGGAGCTTCGATTTCAAAGTGCTGACCGAAGTGCACAAATCGATCACTACTCTTCTTAAATCCTGGGCTCACCAAAAGTATAAATACCAACGCGATGGCAGGTAGAAATGCATATTTTACATACTTAATATTATCTTTAAACGGTATGGCATTGCTAAATGGAATAGGTTTAAGTTCTGTAATACGCTGTTCAATACTGGCTATCAATAATGAATGGTCGCCGGCTTTAGCATTTTCTTGTAGTTGTATGGTATTTAGTAGTTTGTCTTTTACCTCTGGGAAGTGATTACCTATAAGGATAGATGCTTCACGTATTCCAAATTGCCTGCTTACATTAATCAAACCCAATACAGGCCGAATAATGTACCAAGTAATAACGGCCATACATAGCGCAATAAAAATAACGAAAAGTGAGGTGCGTATTGAGATTCCAAATCTACCCCAGTATTCAAAAAAACTAATGGCAAAAAAGAGAATGGCTACCAGTGATATACTTAAAATAGCACCCTTTAGAAGTTGGTTTTGGTAGTACTTCTTAATGAAGGTTTCCAGTCGTTCTATTAATGCGTTTGGTGTCAAGTGCGAGTGTCGTAATTAACGCGAAGATAAGGCAATTGTTGCTTTGCCCAAGTGTTTGTATAGGTGCAAAGTTGCTCAAAATATAGTAATGTCTTTATTCGCAAATAAGATCATAACCAGTGCGTTTTTGGCTGGATTTCTTCTTGGCTTTCTACTTAATAAAGCTAACGTTCCCTAATTTGAGGCTATTTTACTTCATGCCGGTGTAAATTTCAGCATGGTGTAAATGAAACAGTGTAGTTTACGTTATTTTCGTACCCTTAAATGTTGCGATCCTTAAAATTTCTGATTATTATTCCATTGATTCTTGGCGCTACGTGCGTTCAAGACCATAAAAATGATAAAATTAATTGGGTTGATTTTAATACGGGATTTAAGCAAGCGCAAGCAGAGGGTAAAATAGCTGTAATAGATTGTTATACCGAATGGTGTGGATGGTGCAAGGTGATGGATAAAAAAACCTTTAGTAACGACACCATTATTCAGCGCATTAATGAAAAGTACATCGCGATTAAGTTTAATCCGGAATTGCCACTCAACTATGATATTGGTTCAGGAGATTCGGTAACGGGAAAGCAATTACTTATGGCACTTTCTAACAATAGTCCGTCTGGTTATCCGACGTTCTTTTTCTTTGTGCCTCAAGATAAAAAAATGTTTCAAGTGCCTGGATATCACGATGTTTCTGCATTTAATACTACGCTCGATGAATTAGAGCACTATCAAAAATCTGTTGTAAAAACACCTTAAAATAAATTGGGAAGAAAAAAAAAAGACAAGCAAGTACATTATACAAATGTAGAATTACTTAGTGCTGGCGGTGAAGGACATGCTCTAGCCAAGGTAGAAGGGAAAGTAATATTCGTAAAATATGGAGCGCCGGGAGATATAGTCGATGTGCAGATAGTAAGTCGTAAGAAACGATTTAGTTTGGCAAACATTACTGCTATGCATAAGGAGTCTGATTTGAGGGTAAAACCGTTCTGTGAGCATTATGGAGTTTGCGGTGGATGTAAATGGCAGCATATAGACTATAAAGCGCAAGCTGAACTAAAAGATACTTGGGCTCAAGATTGCTTGCAAAGAATAGGTAAAGTAGAAGTTGCCGAGACATTACCCATCATCGGAGCAGACGAGCAACAGTTTTATCGCAATAAGATGGAGTATACGTTTAGTAATAAGCGTTGGTTGTACGATGGAGAGAATATAGAAGATTTACCACATACCAATGCACTCGGATTTCATGCTCCGGGCAGGTTTGATAAGGTGCTTCCTATTGTAAAATGTTGGTTGCAAGATGACATGGGTAATCAGATTAGAAACTTTGTTTTTGATTACTGTATAGAAAATGAGTTGTCTTTTTATGATTTGAAAGAACATACAGGCCTCATGCGTAATTTAATGTTGCGCAATACCAAGGCAGGCGATTGGATGATTAATGTTGTTTTTGCTAAAAACGAAGATCAAAACATCCAGAAGTTGATGCAGGCTATACATGATAAGTTTGAGCCTAAAGCCTTGAATTACTGTATTAATGAAAAGATGAACGATAGTACGTTTGACCAAGAGTTTATCAATTATAGCGGAGATACGGATATTCAAGAAGAGCTATGCGGGTTAACGTTTAACATATCGCCAAAGTCCTTTTTTCAAACAAATCCAGTTCAGGCTGAAAAATTATACAATGTAGCTATCGAATTTGCAGATATTCAACCTACGGATGTAGTGTATGATTTATATTGTGGTACAGGCACCATTACCTGCGTGGCAGCTACCAAGGCCAAAAAAGCAGTCGGAGTGGAGATTGTAGAGGAAGCAATTGAAGCGGCTATTGCCAATGCTAAACTGAATGGGATTTCCAATACAGAGTTTTTGGCGGGAGATATGAAAGATGTGTTCAATGAGCGATTTTATACCGCACACGGTAAGCCAGACATTATCATTACCGATCCACCTCGAAGCGGAATGCATCCTAAAGTGGTAGATTATCTTGCGTATGTAGCAGCACCTAAAATCGTATATGTGAGCTGTAACCCAGCTACACAAGCTAGAGATTTAGAGATGTTAGATGCTAAATATAAGGTGGTAAAAAGCCAAGCGGTAGATATGTTTCCACAAACACATCATGCGGAAAATGTAGTGCTATTGGAGTTGAGATAAAATAATTTAGATGGGCTTTACCATCTCATAATCATCCATTATATATCCGTTACCTATATCAAATACCACTTCTCTTTTTTGACTAAAACCTAGTTTTTTATAGGCTTGAATAGTTGCTAAGTTGTATTTATTTACCGTAAGTTTCAACTGATTGCAGTGGTTTGTATGGGCAAAATTTTCGGTGAATTGCATTAGTAGTTTACCATAACCTTGATTGCGAAATGATGCGAGAATGTAAATCTTACTCACAAAAAGATTGTGTGACTCTACTTTAAGTCCCAAGTAACCAATGGGTTTGTCGTTTACTAAAAGAAAGTAATATAATCCTTCGGCTATTTGTTCTTTGATAACGGTGCTAGATTGGAACTTGTCAAGCATATAGTTGACTTGCTCTATCCCGATGATAGAAGTGTAATGCTCTGTCCATATTTCATGTGCGAGACTAGCAACTTGTTCTATTTGCTCATCAGATGTTACCTGATGAATATCTGAATCAGCGAGTGCCAAAATTATAACCTAGACTAATGGATACCGGCATATAAAAACGTTGACCTTTACCCTCATTATAAAGCAAGTAAAAAGGACTGATATAATCTGAACTTTTTTGATAATCGCTACCTGGATCTTCCAAATTGGTTTGTTGCACATTTACGTTACTCCAGCCCATGCCCATATTTATATCAAAGTACATTTTCTCACCTAGTTTGGACTGTGAGCCCATCATTAAAAATATACCTGTACGCACGCGTTGGTATGAGTTTTCAATTTCTCGTACACTACCAAAATTAGAGTAATATTCTTCCGTTCTATTAAAATCAACAAAACCCCCATCCATGCCTACTCCTAGGAAGAAACCTTCAGCTATGGGCAGATCGTGGTTTCGTCTGCGTTGGTAAAAACGCAATTCAGCTCCAGCTTCTATACCGTACTTCATGTCAATTTGATTGAGCCCATTAAATGGGATGTTTAGATTTAAATTGACGGTAGGTAGATTATTTATATTTGCCTTTAATGGCGAAATTTCGTAACCTACATGGAGCTTTTGTATCCCAATTCCCATTAAATTGAGCACGTCTAATTTTAAAATAGCATAGTCCCCAGGCCCCACAAGAGTCTCGTTCGTTTGCGCTCTAGCATTAAGCCCGAAAATAAATAAAACTAAAAGTGAAGTAGCTAATTTCTTCATTTAATGATAATTAAACTAGGACTGGATTAGTTAGTTGTAATCACGCTTAACTTTTCTAATGTGCCGTCGCTCTTTATGGTAAATTGTGTTACCCCTTGGTTAGTTACGGCAATTAATAAGTCGTTTTTAATGATTATATCAAAACAACCATTCAGTACCGTGTACCCTTGAATTACAGGTGATTCAGGATTGTTTAATGAATATATCTTTATTTTGTTGTTGTCACACACGTATAAGTGATCTTCAGTTATGCCCAAACCTATAGGATTTTCCATATCTAAGCTACTAACTTGTTTTGGGGCGTTAATATTAAAGATATCTATTACGTCAAGTCTATTTACTCCGCGATCACAATTACTTGCAACGCGTAGGGTAGAGTATGCATACTGGCCTTTGGCTACAACTGGATCACAACTCCTAATGTGTTCGTAGGTTGAAATGTATTTCGGTTTGTTGGGGTTAGCTAATGCGTATATAAGCATCCCGTTTTGAGTACCTATTAATAGATTATTGTCTAAGGAGAATAATGTTTCTGCTCCATTAGCAACAAAAACGCTGGTCTGATATTTTGGATGACTCTTATCTGCAAGAGAATAGGTGAATAATGTATTTTGAGTAAGAATATACAAATTATCATTCACAATGCTAAAGCGTGCTAATGAACCTCCCGTCCCTGTTATGCCGCCACCATCAATGGAAGTTGGATCATTTGAGGGGGAAGAACTGTCTTTTGAACATCCAACGATAAGGACAATAAAAAAGAGTATGGTAAGTGTGGTTTGTGTAAATGTTTTCATCTTAGTTATTCATATAGCACTGTGGTTTTGGCATTTGAACGAGTTCCCATGTGATTACTGTTCCTTTACTAGCTTCAGGACATTCAAAATAGACTTTGCCTGACGGTCTGGTATCTAATTGATTGCGAGAGGGCGTGTTTTGTATGTCATTGCCCTTGTATTCAGTATTTAGATGTGTTAGTGAAACATGGTCTAAATCTGAAAAATCTAAGGTTACAATGCCAAAATTAAGATCGGCATAGAGATAGCCATCTTTTAAAGCCACATCTACATTGCCAGGTATAGCGATAAATTTAAGATTAACAGGTGCAGATGGATCTTGATTGTCATACACGTGTACCCCCTTGCCTACTTCATTGATAAGCAATAGATTGCCGTATGTATAAATCTTACCAACAGACTTAAGCGGCTGAGGTGCAGTAGTTGTAATTAGTTTTTGAATGTCTTCTA
>DGBH01000005.1:0-1508 GCA_002384205.1 Bacteroidetes bacterium UBA4009 | reverse complement strand
ATAGTTAAGGTGTGTAGTTTCATCTAATCCTTTATTTTTCAATTCGATATTACGACATTTATTGTAGACTTTTGCTACATCCTATAAAAAATGTCATTGACCTAACATTTTACCATAGAAAAAACGAAAGATGAACAAGACAGAAGCAGATATACTAACCGAGGTAGAGCAAGATATAAAAGCGTTAAAAAAAGAACTAAACGAGACGGTAAAAGCGATAGTGGATGGAGGGTATTCTGAATTTCCTATACTTTTAGCGCACGCTGATGACATAGCTATAGCACAAAAAGTAATTGAGAAGGATGTGTATCAAACACACTTTCATTTTTCGGCAAGCACCTTAGAAGAAATGGTGACTCGGAAAATTATTTTAAGTGAAAAACAAGGCGATTTTGAGAAGCAAATGAAAGCGAATGCGAATTCATTTTGTATTTTATTAGTTCATCCTGATAGCATGAAATTTATTTTTACACCTAAATAATATGCCAAATGCAGTGTCACCCAAAGTCGCAATTGTTATACTGAATTATAATACCAGGCAGCTCTTAGAAAAATTTTTGCCAAGTGTTTTGTCTACAGAGTATGCGCATAACGAGGTATGGGTAGTTGATAATGCATCCACAGACGACTCTGTAGCGTACTGTAAAGCAAATTATGGCCAGGTTCATCTCTTAGTAACCGATGAAAATTTAGGATATGCCGGAGGATACAATTGGGCCCTAAGTCAAATTAAGGCTGATTATTATGTGCTGCTCAATAGTGATGTGGAAGTTTCCTCTAATTGGATAAATCCGTTGGTGGAAAGGGCTATTTCTGACCCGACAATTGGTGCAATCCAACCCAAAATTTTAGATTGTAAAAACAAGACAAAATTTGAATATGCCGGCGCTAGCGGTGGTTTTTTAGATAAATGGGGCTATCCGTTTTGCAGAGGCCGAATATTTGACACCCTAGAAGAGGATAATGCGCAATATGAAATATCGCGGCAGGTTTTTTGGGCCACGGGAGCCTGCATGTTTGTGAGTGCTGAAGCATTTCATCGTGCAGGAGGACTAGATGCTGATTTTTTTGCTCACATGGAAGAAATAGATCTGTGTTGGCGTATGCAGCGGGCAGGCTACTCCATTTGGGTAGAACCTAGTTCTGTCGTATATCATGTGGGTGGCGGAACGTTAGCCGAAGGCTCTGATCGTAAGTATTTTTTAAATTTTAGGAATAACTTGTTTTTGCTGGCTAAAAATCATGCTTCACCCTTTTGGTTTATGATTATTATCTGGCGAATGATACTTGATGGAATTTCGGCCTATACCTTTTTACTAGAGGGTAAGGCCTCCTTGTTTTTTACTATACTCAAAGCTCATTTTGCTTTTTGGGGCCAGTTTCATAAAGTATTGGGTAAAAGACGATGGGTGAAAACGCTTGGTAAAGCATCAGTTTCTTTGTATAGCAAATCTATTGTATGGCAGTACTTTATAAAAGGCAAGAAGAAGTTTAGCGATTTAGAAAGG
>DGBH01000006.1:1189-32090 GCA_002384205.1 Bacteroidetes bacterium UBA4009 | reverse complement strand
AATGGTTTCAAAATTAATAATTGACAGTTTGCTTAGCATTTCAAATCCAGTCATGTCAGGCATTTCAATATCCAGAAAAATTAAATCTGGATTTAACACTGCGATGAGTTCTAATCCTTCCTTGCCGTTTTTAGCAATACCTATGACATCAATATTAGAATGATTTTCTTGAAGCTGATCATATAGCGTTTTTGCTATAAACTCATTGTCATCAATAATTAAACACGTAATGCTCTTTTTCAAATGGGTTACTATAAATTGTTAGTTTATGTTTAAATCACGGCTAAGATATACCAAAAAATCAAATGGGACTTTAGACTACCTTGTGATAATTAGATTACCGCTCGATAACTATCACCGTCAATTTGTTTAATCTATATTAAATTAGACGACTGAAATATCACAAATTAAAACCTTTTAAAATTATAATGAATCGAGTAATACTGATTATCATTTATCTTCTTATCCATTTTGCCCCGTTAGGCTTAGTAGCGGAGAATACAAATCATAACACGCTCTTTAACGCTTGGAAAAATAAAACATCCAGTCCTAAGGAAAGACTAGAGGCTTTTTACGATTTAGTATATAATAACGTTACTACCTCTCTATATGTACACTCTGATGCGCACGATTTATGGTATGCGGAATTGGATGACGTTACGAAGTTAGCCGTACAAACAAACAATGAGTCCTATCTGACCCGGGTTTTTCTATTTAAGACAAACTATGAAAACGTTGTGTATCCCGAAAGGGCTTGTGCCACAGCTCTTAGAGCTATAGATTTAGCCGTAGATCATAAAGACTATGTGACACAGTTAAAATTATTTTTCTATCTAAAGATTCTAATTCCATGTCCTCTTGAAAACATACGAACTAAAGAGTTTACGCTTGACAAGATGCGTTTTAACATTGCTAATCGTATTAATAAAGTAAACGAACGAATGGAAGCAGAATCGATTATAGGATATTATTTCGTAATGAAATCAAAATATCCTGAAGCCATAAAACACCTTACTAATTTAGTGGAACTGGCCAAAAAGATACGAAACAATAGGGCTTTAGGTGTAGCGTATGAAGATTTAGGAACCATCCACAGTGATATTGGTAATTATAATGAGGCTCAAAGTTATTTCGAAAAATCTCTTCATTGGGCAAAAAGAGCAAATGACTCATTAACAATAGGAAGACTCTACATGGGCATTTCTAGACTTTATTTACGCTTAGAAAATCCACAAAAAGCATTAAGGTATATAGATTCTTCTATCTACATTTTATCGCCAGGATCAAAGACGTATAAAGAATGTGACGAATGTCTAAAAAAAGCGTTGACAGATAAGGCAGGCGTTTATAACATGAAAAAACAATATACAAAAGCGCTGCAAGAATTACTTCGAATGAGATCATACTATGCTGATAATTTTTCAGCTGGAAATGAGTTCTATTATTCTGAACTAGCGACTGCCTATTTAGGCTTAAAACAGATGGGTTTGGCCATAAAAGTGGCAGAAAAAGGGCTACTAAATCCTAACGTACAATTAAATGAATCAAAACGCAAGTATGAAATTTTATATTTAGCATGGTCAGATTTGGGTAATTATAAAAAAGCATTTGAAGCGTACCAAAAATTCATTAGTATTAAAGATACGCTTTGGAAATTTAGAAATGTTCAGGAGGTGACGCGATTAGAATTAGAAAGTAACTTTACGAATGAAAGCTTAAAAAATAAATTAGAGTATACAGAAAAACTGAATACCGAAAAAAGCAATCGAAATATTTTCATCGCCTTCGCGATTATGGCCTTTACCTTGGTTATCGCTCTTTTTTATCGCGTGCAATTTATGCGTAAAACTCAACTAGCACTCGAAGAAAAGAACCTACTAATCGAAGCAGAGAAAGAGCGGGCAAAAACTTCTGAGAAGGCAAAACAACAATTTTTAGCAAATATGAGTCATGAAATTAGAACACCCATGAATGCCATCAAAGGAATGACTGATATTTTACTTCGCAGGAATCCCCAAAAAGCACAAATAGCATATTTGGATGCAATTAAAAAATCCTCAGCATCATTATTGATTATCATTAATGATATCTTAGATATATCCAAAATAGAATCAGATAAAATCGAATTAGAACGTATCCCTTTTTCTCTGAATGAGTTGATAAGAAATGTGCACGTATTGATGCAATTCAAAAGCGAAGAAAAAGGGTTGGAGTTAAAAACGATAGTCCCAGAAAATATACCGCTCTTAATGGGAGACCCCAATCGATTGCGACAAATAATCATTAATTTGGTAAGCAATGCGATTAAATTTACCGAACAAGGCTCTGTTACAACTGTCCTTAAAGTAATCGAAGTAGAAAATGAAAAAGATGTTTTAAAAGCAATGTTTACGATTATAGACACGGGTATTGGTATTGAAGATGGGAATATTGAGAGAATATTTAATTCATTTGAACAAGCATATTCTGATACGAGTCATAGGTTTGGTGGAACTGGTTTGGGGCTCAGTATTTCTAAAAAACTTGTTAATCTTCAAAAAGGTGATATTTGGGTAGAAAGTGAAAAAGGAGTAGGAAGTAAATTCCATTTCACCATACCTTATACTATTTATAAAACCTCCGATGACCTTGATAGCGGGATATCTCAAGAAAATTCCATAAATATGGCTTCAGAACTAGAGGGATTATCTGTTTTGGTTGTAGAAGATAATGCGTTTAATGCAGTTGTCGTTCAAGATGAATTAAAAGACGTTATCGCTGGCGTAAGTATTATCACTGCCAAAAATGGATTAATAGCATTGGAACTAGTTAAGCAACACCATTTTGATATCGTATTAATGGATGTTCAAATGCCTGTTATGAATGGTTTTGAGGCAACTAAAGCTATTAGAGCTCTAGACACTGACAAACGAAAAATTCCTGTTATAGCAATGACGGCTAATGTGTTAAATGAAGAAATAGAAAATTGCTACAAGGCAGGTATGAACGAGTTTATTGGTAAACCATTCGATTCACACAAATTAATTCAAAAAATGTACTGGCTACTTAAAACTCAAAATGGATAGATTAGTTAATTTAAGTTTTTTGGAGAAATTTACAGGAGGAAATCAAAGCAAAATTAAAAGATACATAAGTATGTATCTTGCCACGGCTCCCGATATTCTAGAGCGAATGAAGAAAAATTTGGATGCTCAGAATTGGTCAGATTTAGCAATCAATACACACTCGCTTAAACCGCAAACCGATTTTATGGGCATTGTAACTTTGAAAAACAAACTCATTGAAATAGAAAACAACTTAAAAATAAATAATTATGAGCGCTTAACTGACCTCGTGGTTTCAGCTTATGAAATCCACCAAAAGTCGGCGCTTATTTTAGCTCAAATTCTGAAGGACTTATCTACGTCAGATTGAGTTCATAAAACATTCGTAACTAAATGATTTCCTATTTTTAAAACTTATATTTTTTAATTTTACTAAGATTGAACGGAGGCAGACGGTACGCTTTTTACCGCTAGATAAACGCACTTGCCTTTAGATAACTCTAATCTTACAGCTAAATAATTCAAGATAATTTTGAGAAATAATCTAACTGTAACATTTAACTAGAAATACCAATTAAATCATGAAAAAATTATTTATCGTAATCCTCGCATGTTTTTCACTTAGCACTATTCAACTTAATGCGCAACAAATTTTCTTTGAGAATTTTGATGCATTAACACCGCCTAATCTACCTACCAAATTCAAATCAGTAGATCAAGACGGTGACAAATATGGTTGGTTAACCGATGATTCAAAAAATATTGATCCAAATTACACCTTTGGCAATGTCATAGTATCAGAATCTTGGGTTCCAGATGGAACAACTGCGGGCAAGTCCCTTAAACCGGATAACTTATTAATCATAGGACCAATAGATTTATCTGGAGTTACGAGTGATGTTAGACTCAAGTGGAATGCATTTTCTCTGGGATTTGGAGGCGAATACTATGAGGAAACGTACTCTGTTTATGTATCTACATCTGAGACCCCTGGGACCCCTGTTTTTGAAGATACATTAGCTGCAGGTTATACGCTTTTTAAAGAAAACATAGATATTTCTAATATGGTTGGCCAAGAAACTGTTTATATAATGTTTAGACATCATAACTGTACAGATAAAATGGCCTTAGTTCTTGATGACATCAGAATTGAGTATAGTCATGATATTGACATGGAGTTGTCCTTACTAACTATCCCAAGTATACATGGTCCTGGAAATGTTAATATTACAGGAGTAGTTACCAATCTTGGATTAAACCCTATATCTTCTTTTGATATTAGATGGGATGATGGTTCAGGATTCAAATCACAGACCTTTCAAATAAACCTAGATCCCGATGAATCGTACACTTTTTTACACGGAACTCCTTTAACCTTAGCTGCGAGTCAATCTAGTACTATAACTGTAGAAGTAGTTGCAGACAAGGATGAACTTGCTGAAAATAACTCGATTACTACCACGACTCAGTCTGGAGCATTCACACCATCAAAAAAGATCGTTTATGAAGATCTTACCATCTGCTCTCCAACATTTGGAGGCTTTTGTCCTAGAGGAATAGTAGAATTAGATAAGCTAATGTTATCAGATGACATGGCGGGTGTCGAAATAATCAGCATACACGGGAACACCGGCGCAGATGCAACAGCACAAGATCCAATGAGATATTTATCTTATGCAGATTCTTGCTTTGATAACAAAAATTTAAATGCTGTTGTTTGGCCAAATGTTTTAGTTGACAGAAAAGTGGCGTCAAGTTATTTGAGTGATTTTTCTTCATTGTATAGTGATTTAATAGAAGATTTTGGATATGCAGATATGGAAGTAAAACCTGTTTACGACCCTATTACCCGAAAACTGGAAGTTTCTTGTGATGTGAAATTTGCTGCCGACGCTAAAAACTTTAATCTGGCGCTGGTAATAACAGAAGATAGTGTTCATGATGCTACAGATGATAACTACCGTCAGCGTAACTTCTATTCACCGGATGCAGTAGGTGGACAAGCCGGAAGAGATATGAAGTCTTCTACGTTGGACTTTTCTAATTTACCAGAAATGGTTCCTGCCAGTTTAATGTATTACCGAAACGTAGCTAGAAAGATAATTCCTTCGTACTCTGGATCATTTTCAAGTTTACCAAACGACCTGTTTACAGATAGTACCTATAGTTATAGCTTTCCATCTTATACAGTTCCCGCTAATTTTAAAGATACACGTCTAAGAGCAATTGTTATGCTTATTGATGCCTCAAATGGTCAGGTTATGAATTCCAAAGGAGAAGATGTGGAAGGAGGCATTGCAAGTATACGAAAAGCTGTATTAAACGATCCAGCACCTTTTAATGTATATCCTAATCCAGCAAACGATTATGCCTATGTTCAGTTCAATTTTGCGTCTAATAGCAAAGCAGAAATTAATATTACCGACTTGTCTGGAAAAGTAATACATACGCAAATGGTGGAAAATCCACAATTGAATAAAATGGTAAAAATTGACAAAATTAATTTCCCAACGGGTGTTTATATTATTTCAGTACGTAACGAAAATTTGGTTTCTCACTCAAGAATAGTGTTTGAATAACGAAAGATATTAATTGATCATTTCAGAAATCCTGTTAGGTCAATTCTTGCGATGTATAGGCGTAATCTTTGATTGCGCCTATTTTTTTTGTTCAGTTTTAATCACCTCGTTTCTTAGGCTTTCGTGTGTGGTAATTATAAGCCTTAACTTTGGCCTTCCATTTAACGTAACGAATATGAATATCGAAATTAAGCAGTGGTTTTTAAGCAACCTTACCTCCAATGAAACATCCGCATCTTTACTTCTTGCGGTTATGTATCTCATAATCCTTTTAATCATTTGGTGGATATGTCTACGATTACTTCAATCGTATATTCCGAAAATTACCGCTAAAACAGAAACACTTTGGGATGATATTATTTTCAATCAACGCGTAATTAAAGCCGTTGCTACCTTAATTCTAACATTCATAGTACACCTTTTTATTCCGCATTTATTTATAGAATCTAGTCCACTACTGCCATTACTCATTACAGCAGCAGATAGTATAATTATCTTTGTATCGGTATGGATTCTGACTTCTTTTTTTAATTCCATTAATGAAATTTTATCAGAAAAGGAGCAATACAAAGGAAAACCCATCGGCAGTTTAACGCAACTAGCTAAAATATTGACTTATTGTATTGGTGGGATACTTATTATTTCATTACTAATCGATAAAAGCCCAGCCTATTTACTCAGTGGTTTAGGAGCTATTGCCGCTATTTTACTGCTTGTTTTTAAAGATAGTATATTGGGTTTTGTTGCAAGTATACAACTCTCAGCCAATAATATGGTGCAAGTTGGAGACTGGGTTACCGTTCCTAATTATGGCGCCGATGGCGATGTTTTTGAAATTAATTTAACGTCTATAAAGGTTCGTAATTTTGACCTTACCATTACCACTGTTCCAACCTATGCTTTCATTTCAGATTCGTTTACGAACTGGCGTGGGATGCAACATTCTAGTGGAAGACGTATTAAACGATCTATCCATATTAAAAAAGATACTATTTGTTTTTGTGATGAAGCTATGCTCGCTAAATTTCAAAAAATAGCTCTGATATCAGACTTTATATCAAAACAAAAACAAGAGATAGATGAATATAACTTAATAAATAAGATAGATACTTCTGTATTAGTAAATGGAAGAAATATGACCAATATAGGCGTTTTTAAAGTGTACATAGAAAATTACTTATGGAATAATCCCACCATAAATCAGTCTATGATGATAATGGTAAGACAATTGGTTCCATCGGATACAGGATTACCTTTAGAAGTATATGCTTTTTGTAATAACAAAGAATGGAAAGAGTATGAAAGTAATGTAGCAGACATCTTTGACCATATCCTATCGGTAGTTCATTACTTTGATCTGGAGTTATTCGAAAATCCATCGGGATCAGATTTTAGAAACCTGATCAATAAATAAAATATAAGGTCAAACGAGTATCATTGTATCCTAAAATGAAATTTGGTACAAAAGCTATACATGCAGGTTTAGAGCCTGACACCGCCACAGGAGCAATAATGACACCCATCTATCAAACCAGCACGTACGTGCAAGAGGGGATAGGAGAACACAAAGGATATCAGTACAGTAGAACAGGTAATCCTACGCGTAGTGCGCTAGAACGCAATTTGGCCGCTTTAGAAAACGGAAAATACGGTGCTTGTTTTGGTAGTGGATTAGCGGCAATTGATTGCGTAATCAAAATGCTTAATCCCGGTGATGAAGTGATTTCAACCAACGATTTATACGGTGGTTCATACCGTTTGTTTACGACGATTTTCGCCAAATATGGGATTGTGTTTCACTTTGTAGACATGTTGGATGTGCAACATATTGAAGCAGCTATAACAGCCAAAACAAGGTTAATCTGGGTAGAAACACCTACGAATCCGATGATGAATATTATCGATATAAAAGCAGTTGCTGCAATTGCAAAACAAGCCAAAGCCATCTTGGGAGTAGACAACACCTTTGCCACGCCATATTTACAAAATCCACTCGACTTAGGTGCGGATATAGTTATGCACTCTGCCACTAAATACCTAGGTGGACACAGTGATGTGGTAATGGGAGCACTCATATGTAAAGACCATATTATCGCGAATGAAATGTATCGCATCCAGAATAGCACTGGCGCTATTACGGCTCCCATGGATTCCTTCTTGGTACTTAGAGGTATAAAAACACTTCATTTACGCATGCAACGACATTGTGAGAACGGAGAAAAAATAGCTCATTGGTTGCAAAATAATCCTAAGGTAGATACGGTATATTGGCCAGGACTTGAAAGTCATACGAACCATTTGATCGCCAAAAAACAAATGCGCGGATTTGGCGGAATGATTTCGTTTAACCTAAAGGGAAATGACTTGGATCATGCAAAAAAAATAGTATCCAATACCCATTTATTTGCGCTTGCCGAAAGTTTAGGAGGAGTTGAAAGTCTTATCGGTCATCCTGCTACCATGACACACGCCAGTATTTCTAAGGAAATTCGAGAGAAATCAGGTATTGTAGATTCGCTAATTAGACTTAGCGTGGGAGTGGAAGATGCTGATGATCTTATTGCTGATTTGCAAGTGGCTTTTGATGCCTAAGGTCACTATATACTTTTTACAAAATCTAAAAATACCTTCTTGTGAAGATCTAAATCCATTTTAGCAGATAACGATACCCTTGCTATATAGTCTTTATCACCTTCTTTAGTAGTTCCCTGTGTAGACGTAGCCGGAATTGTCCAATAGCATCCTTTTAGCTGGCCATAGCTCACGCAGTATTTACTTTCATTGGGAATTTTAGTAATCATTAAATTGATTAAACGATGATTTAGCTCCCTTTTATATGATTCTCTCTCTTCATAAGTATTTCCTTGGGTAGGTAAATCTAATGAAAATACAGAAGGCATAAATCCTTGACTGGCTAATTCTTCTGAAACAAAATTAATTTTCGCTTCTGGCAACACTTCGTTAATAAACGAAACAAATTTACGTGTGTTGGCATAGGCATCCACTATACGTTGGTTCATAGAAGGTAATTGCTGCGCTAGAAATTTATATTGCAAATGAGTGGCTTCGTTATCACACAGTGCGAGATGCAGTGCTACTTTAGGCATTAAAGTAGCAGCCATTTGGTTTCCAACACAATAACCAGCAGTACATTGACCCCCACTCGGAAATTTAGATCCACTAGCATAAGATATAGCTCTAACGGTTGAAAGTATTTTGCCTTCTCCTAAAAAGTGAACATTAGGACAAAATGTTTGGTCTAAAATAAACACAGGAGCAATAGCAACGGTGCCCGAAGCTGTTTTTCGTTCTTTGGCTAATGTTTCTTTGAGTTGGATTAAATCGGGCACTTCAACTCTAGGATTGGTAGGAATTTCTGCAATGATATACGGAATAGCATCTTCTAAAGCTATTCGTTCTAAAACACGGTCGATACTTTGCACCATATCATGCTCACGGTCTACAGGTAAATCCTCTACTTCAACGTTGTCAAGACAAGCAGCAACACGTCTTGCTTGGTCATTGGTTCCGCCATAACAATTAGGTGGTACAATGAATTTGATTGCTTTTCCTGGATGATTCTTAATAGCATCATGAATAAGCCCCATCATTATGGCATATTGAATAGAGAGGCCACTAGAAGCCACTAATGCAGGCGTAGGTGAACCTGTAATGCTAGCAATAGAAGCTAAAACCAGTGATTTATTAGCCTGTAGTTGGTCAATGCTGGTATCAACTGACTGCTGACCTAAAAGCATATTCAAAGCTGCAAGACAATTTATCGGCGTCATTGCAATGGTCTCTCTGCGTCTTACGTGCTGAATTTCAGAAATATAGTTTTTATTATGCTCAACGTTAGCTAAGATCACACTACCTAGTTGCGGGTTAGTATGGATATAGAAATCAGCCATGGTAGATAAATCAAAATGACTAAAAGTGTCGGTTTCGGTAATAAAAACCGTACTACCTTCAAAAGTAGGAATTACGAACGAAGCTTGATCTACTTGCTTCAGTTCAAAATGATATCCATAGATACTGCGCATTAGTTCCGTATCTAAATACTTAGGTAAATCGCCATTATACCATATTTGAGTGTTTTTATGAAGTATGAGGTTTTTTCGTAAGATAGCTAAAAGAGGAGCAGACTTAGAAGAAAAACTAATTATACTTTCTGAAGTCATTTTATTTAAATCCGCAATAACCCATTCTAGAATACACGATAACGGATGACCGAGTCGAATATAATCGTATGCCGTAGGCAGGTTATTTAATGTTGAGGTTTCCGCATTACCAGACTCATATAGATCTTGGAACAGGTCTAAAAATTGAGTTTTAGCTAATTTTTCATCATAAATATCAAGTCTATGCGTGGTTAGATTTAACCAATCCAGTGGCATGTTTTTTACTACTGATTTTATATACGTAAGCATTTTAGTGTTAACCATTCTTGTTCTGATGTAAGAGGCCGGCAACTTACATCAATTCCATTTATTTTGAAACAAGCACGTAAAAACAATCCTTCATACGGACTATTGAATATTGTTATAGATAATGTTTGATTAGAACAATAAATACATAACATTTGAGGCGCACAAAGTTGAACTTAAGTGACTTCTACCCAACATACACTCGATAAAATACTTCAAGAAATGAATCATCAAGATTTTATTGAACATGATCCTATTTCTATTCCCAAGCGATTTAAGAGCAAAGAAGATATTGAGATTTCGGCATTTTTTGCGGCGACATTGGCTTGGGGACAAAGAAAAACAATCATTAACAACACGAATAAAATCATGCATTGGATGGGAGAGGAGCCTCATCGTTTTACAGTAGAGCATTCGGCTAATGACCTTAAAGTATTTGAGAAGTTTGTACACCGTACCTTTAATGCTACGGATGTGTTGTACTTCATCGAAGTATTAAAACGATGGTATGAACAAGGAGAATCCTTAGAAAATTATTTTGAAGGTAATTGTGTGAAAGATAGAATTACTCATTTTCATCACGCCTTTTTTGATAATGACTTTGTCTCTGAGCGTACCAAAAAACATATTGCTAATCCAGCTAAAAATTCTTCGGCTAAACGACTTAACATGTACTTGCGATGGATGGTGAGAAACAACGATATCGACTTTGGTTTATGGAAATCGATACATACATCCGAACTGAAATGTCCGCTAGATGTTCATGTGCAAAGAGCTGCATTCCACTTTAACTTACTCACTCGAACCCAACAAGATTGGAAAGCGGTAGAGGAATTGTCTAATAATCTCTTAGTATTGGATCCTATTGACCCCATTAAGTATGATCTCGCACTTTTTAAATGGAGTGAGCGTAAAATGGATTAAGTAATCTTTAACTTGTACTTATCTAAAAGCCCCGCTAAGCTTAAAACTGAAAATTTTGCACCCGTCATGGTATTGAGAGATGGGTCAAGATTATAGTTAATTGCCGTACGAAAATCAGCATGGGAAAGATTGGTACGTTCAAATGTTGCTGCATATAAATCGCTCTTATCAAGACTAGCATTGCTAAGGTCGGTTTCTACAAAATCTACATCCTTCAGCGAACAGTTAAAAAAACAGGTTTTATTTAGTTTGAGTTGATAAAATGAGCTGTAATCCAAGATACAATTGGTGAAATTAAGTTCCAATAAAAATCGATTAGCATCGGTAAATTGAATACCCATAAGTTTACAATCGGTAAAGATTACATTTTTAAACGCCGTGTATTTTATCTTTGCATTGGTCAAGTTACAGCCTGAGAACGAACAATCAGAGAAACTAACTTCAGCAAGATTTAGCTCGGCAAAATCACAATTTATAAATGTGCACACCTCATAATCATTGCACAAGGTTTCTGCCGTTATAATACTGTTTTCTATGGTTACTTGATAGGCGGATTTATCCATGATTATATTTTGTTTTAAATAAGCTAAAGGGATAAGTATTGGGTTGTCCGAAATTCTGCTATTCTTCAGATATTGTGCACGAATGATTTTATAAAGGGGTAACTACTTGAGGAGTACACCGCTGTCCCACTGCTCTTTCTTCCATTTTTTACCGTTATGTTTCCAGTAATTCCATGTGCCGTGCTTCATATCATCCTTAAACTCGCCTTCACACTTTCCGTATAGATTGGTTGCCCCAACTTTCCAAGGGCCATTACGCTTACCTTTGATATAGCTTCCTTCATCTACGCCGCCTTCATTGTATTTATGTTCTACCCAAGGGCCTGTTTTTAATCCGTCTTCGTAATCTCCATAGGTGTCTAAACCTTCTTCTTTGTAATATTTATATGCTCCGTTTAGAAGTCCATTTTTAAAGGTTTTTATTTCAATGGGGTTACCACTCATCGTGTAAATGATAGACTCACCTTCTAACTTGCCGGCTTGATTCGTTTCCTTTAGCATTAATGATCCTTCTACCGAATAAACGAGTCTTTCTCCCGTGGCAAAACCATCTATATATTCACTTGTTTCTGCTATTTTTTCACTGATGTGATAAAGTGTGGTTAGTCCATGTCTCACACCGTTGGCATAATTGATCTCTTTGCGTTTAGCTCCCTCTCTGTCATATGAAGTAACTAAACCATCAGGTAATCCATTTTTAAAATTACCAACCTGCTCTTCATATCCATTGTCATGGTAGGTTATAAAAGGGCCTTCTTCTTTCCCGTTTACAAACGTTTCTTTTTTAAGTAGTTCACCATTTGCTCTGAAAGCTCTGTAGGATCCATGCAAAACACCTTCTTGGTACATGCAATCTACTTCAGGTAAACCATTTCTATAAAAAGTTCTAAAAACACCATGTCTCACACCTTTTTTGTAACCTATTTCTTGATCTTGTTTACCATCTTCATACCAGCTACTAAATAAACCGTCAATCTCTCCATTAGTCCATGTAATGCACTGCATTGGCTTATTATTACTAGGCCATAACATTAAGGACTCACCTGTATAAGCCTTACCTTCATAATAATAATTGCCATCTTCTTGTTTTGCTAGTTTGGCAAAGGCTACTTTAGTTTGCGCAAAGGTTATTATTCCTAGCAACAGCATTACTGCAAGCGTTATTTTTCTCATGGATTAGTTTAGATTTTGGGCAAAGTTAAATATTGTAATTAATCTACTGCTTGGCAGTTTTTCACTATTTGTTTGATATTCTGTTTTAGCATACACTCAAAATGACCACGCGGACAGGAATCGCCGCCTAACTTACTGCAAGGGCTACATTTTAAGTCAACTTGATAATTGAAGAGTTCCTCTTTATTCGTCCGATAGGCATACATACCAAAGGATGGATGCGTATTTCCCCAAAGGCAATGTATTGGAGTTTCAAAAGCAGAGGCAATATGCATAAGCCCTGTATCTCCGGTAATCAAATCTGAGGCATTTTTAATGATATAAGCAGATTCGTCTAAGGTTAATTTATTACATAAATTAATAACAGAAATATGCGAAATAGCATTTACTATTTGAGCGGCTTTAGCTTCATCAACTGAACCTCCACCCAACAGCACAATGGGGCGATTTAAACGTTTAATAATATTTAAAATAACATCCAAAGGTATCTGTTTTGTGAAGTACGTTCCGCCTATAGCGAGTGCTACATATGCTTTAGGTTGTAGGTTATACTCCGACAATTGTAAGGAGAGGTTATCCGAAAAAAAGTAATCAACTCCTTTTTGATCATCCACTACTTGAAGCGATTTTAATGCGTCAAAATAACGATCTATAATGTGAATTTGTGGTAGTAGGTTCAATTTAAATTGAACAAACAGCCATTTTTGAATATTTAGTTTATCAAATGAAATCCACGTGATTTTAAGCACTTTTTTAAGTTTACGGGTACGTAAGTTTTTATGTAAATCGATAACTAAGTCATAGTTTTCTAACGCTAACTCATTTACCAAAGCTTTAGTGTCATTCGTCCAACATTTTATGTGATCAATATATGGATTATGGACTACCAAACCGGAGAATGTATCTTTAGTCAAAAAATGCACCTCCGCATCAGCTAGTTGCTGCTTAACGCAGCGTATTACTGGTGTGGTTAATACAATATCACCAATAGAACTTAATCTTATAATAAGTACCTTCATTGTTTTGGGGCGTACCACACCTCTTCATGTATAAAAGCATCTTCCATTATATAAGCAGCAGAAACTCCATTTTCTATCATGGCAATAATGATATTGACATTGTTTCCTTCAGCATCTTGACCCGCCATGATATATTTGATTATTCCATATGAATTGGCTAGCCGTTTGGGCATCCTACTTACATCAAAATCACCATCTCCAAAAAATCGGTTATAAAAATTTAGATTGTAGCACGTGTCCATATCTATCCTTTCTTTTTCAAAACGTGTCTTTTTATAATAATCGATATAAACATAATTATCTGCTTCGATAGGCGCAAAGTATAAGGTGTCGTCTAGTTGCACTTGGACTTCTTCTTGGGCAAATCCTTGTGAAATGCAAGCGAGTATAAATAATAAAAATAGTGTCTTTCTCATGATGTTAAAGTATTTTGACCACTAGGTATTGATTTTCGATGCTTTTAACTAGAATGCTTCTACCGCTATCTACAAAATCACCATCCGTCTTGGCTTCAAAAGTAACACCATTTAGTTGTACTCTTCCCATAGGCCTGAGCGCAGTGTGTGCAATACCTTGCTGGCCTATAAGTGTGCTTAATTCAACGTTACTACGTTGAATTCCAGGTGCCTTAGCTATGGTGTTGTGAAGTACAATTTTTTGAAATAAACTTAATTTTATAAATCGTGAACTAAAAAAGTAGAGCAGTACTCCAAAACCAACCAATGAAAATAATACCGTTGCTATCGCATTATTTATTTCAGTGGGTGATACATCACCGAAATCTAAGTTTACGTTGCGAATCATACTTAACGTAAGTCCTGATACTAAAAAGATAATGCCACTTATGCCCGCAACTCCAAAACCAGGTATGACTAAGATTTCTAAGCCCAATAAGACTAACCCAGAAATAAAAACCATAATTTCCCAGTTTTCGGCAAATCCATCGAAATATAACGGAGCGAAAAAAGCTATGGCGGCTGCTATTGATACCACAATAGGAATACCTAATCCAGGTGCTTGCAATTCCAACACAATGCCACCAATAATAAGCAGTATTAAAATCATTCTAAGCCAAGGGAAAGAGAGGATCTCCAATCCATTGTCCAGCGCAGTAGGCTGTACCGTTATTACTTCGGCATTCTCTAGTCCTTTTAAGCTTAGTATTTCTGAAATAGAAGATACAATTCCTTCACAATAACCCCATTTTAACGCTTCTTCTGTAGAGAGCGTAATTACTTTGGTGGAATCTACTAACCCTGGCACAATCATGCGCTCATCCACCATTCCTTCTGCAATATCCGGATTTCGTTTGAAGCTATAGAAAGAGTCTCCGTCACTTACGTTGAGTATTTTACCCTTGCTTTCTGCCGTGCTACGTATCTGCTTGCGCATATAACTTTGGTATTTATCTGGCGCCTTTTCACCTGTTGCTATAACCACGGTAGATGCTCCAATACTAGCTCCTTTTCGCATATAAATGGCATCACAAGCGATGGAAATAAGCGCCCCAGCACTTGCAGCATTATTATCTATAAACACACACGTAGGTATGGACGTGTTCAGTAAACGAGATCTTACGGAGTCTGCGTCCGTCACATACCCCCCATAGGTGTTCATATGAACGATTATTAAATCGGCATTCAACTTTTCGGCTTTGGCAACCGCTTGGCTTGTAATACGTGTTGATGTTCTGTTTATTTCACTCTTTAGCTCAAAAACAATAACCTTAGGCTTATGCTGCTGACCGAAGTTTATCAACGAACTAAACACGAATAGTGCGATACTTAAAATGTGTTTCATTTTGACCACAATACTACTAATCCTTCCAACAAAGTGAATAACTAATTGTTTAATCCAGAATTATCGTTGATAAATTTGCATTAGTAATGAAAAAATTATTATCAGTCATCGTATTTCTAAGTTCATTTAATGCTTTAGCCCACAAGTGTGATTCTATAGGAAGTAAAGTTAAAAATGGCAAAACATATATTCTTCATAAAGTAGAAAAAGGAGATGGATTGTATGGCCTAAGCAAAAGATACAATGTTGCATTAAAAAGCATAGTGGATCAAAATCCTGGTGCTGATTCAGCTATTAAAATAGATCAAGTGCTATTGATTCCAGCGTATGCCGAATTAAAATCAAAAGAGATAGGTAAAAGCAATACAACATACTCCGAAGTTGGCGCAAAAACAGAATCACCAAGCTTTGTGGCGATAATAAATCATAAGATAGAAGCTGGCCAAACACTGTATACCATTTCTAAAAAGTATGAAGTATCTGTTGAAAGTATTAAACAGCTAAATAAACTAACCTCAGACGAGCTATCTGTAGGTCAGATTCTGCTTGTAGGTGCAAGTAAAGATGATCATTTGGTAAATGATAAAAAGGATAAAGTAGCAAAGGACTATGACAAAATGAAGTCGGAATTAAGTGAAAACAAGTATGAGGATGTTGGGTTTAATACGGAAGTTACCACAAAAACAGTAGAGAGTTCTTCAGGATATACTATCAAAGTTGAAAAACTAATCGAGTACGATATCGAAAAAGTAGAAGAAACAGGCATTGTTAGCATTGGAAGTGACGATTTGCCTAGTGACAAAAACTTCGCATTACATTTTAATGCTCCTATTGGAACCGTTCTTATGGTTACCAATCCAGCGAATAAGAGTACCGTGTTTGTTAAGGTGATAGGAAACTTTACTAAGCCAGAAAATAGTTCCGAAATACTCAGAATTAGTGCCTTGTCTTCTCAAAAAATATCCATCCGATCGAAAGATAAAGTAGCATTAAGCTATGCTCGATAAGTTAACTACTTACCGTTTTCCTGCTTTCGTTTTTATCATCATAAGTGCTGTCGGTTTTAGCAGCTTATGGTATTCGCCTGCTATCTTAAGTGTCTCATCATTCTTACTTATTGTGATAGCCATCTTATCGTACAAAGCATCATTTTCAAAAAAGTTGAACGGCATAGCATTCAGTTTGATTTTTATTTTCCTTCTGTATATACTCGATGTTTTTAGAAGTGCGGATGCCTCGGTTTCGCTAAATAAAATACTGCTTCTGCTTGTTTTTGTGGGCCTTCAACTCGCTTGTTTTGCCGCATTTGGTAAGTTGAAAGCACATCTAATTTTACTGTTTTTGATATTATCTTCCATGATTTTGGTCGTGGACATAGTCGCAGTTACCAATTACCTCATGCATAAAGAGTATTACAACGCTTTACTATTACAGAGCAAGCATATACCTATCCCCAATATGCATCATATTCATTTTGGTATTTTGAACGCATGGGTGATTCTTGGTTTAGCGGGTTTGCTATATTTTAAGAAATTACACGGGAATAAACATTATGTAGGTGTAGGGATGCTTGTTGTGATTGCTATCTGTTGCCACATATTAAGTTCTCGTACTGGTTTGATGGCGCTGTACAGTGGGTTTATAGTCTCATTGCTTGTACTGGTATATCAACAAAAATCCGTAAAGCCTTTATTTTTAGGGATTTTAAGCATTGTTATTTTTGTGAGCGTCGCTTATGTTTCGAGCACATCCTTTAGAAGTAAAACAGCGAATAGCTTAGAAGACTTTAGTAGTTGGGGAAACGGTAAGGAGATTAATTATAAGTCGATGGCAATGCGCTTTGAAGGTTATAAAACATCCATATTTATGCTCCGTAATAATCCATTAGGAGTGGGAGCAGAGGCACAAGAAGCCAAAATGCAAGAAGCATATACGTTGCGAAACTCAGTTCTTTTTAAAGTAAATAGAGTAGGCTCACATAATCAATTTTTAGAATATGGGGTAAAGTTTGGTTGGGTTGGTATACTCTCATTACTATTCTATTTTAGTGCCTTATTCAAAATTTTACCATCTACCACATTTCCTTTTTGGGGCATAATGACTATTTTTTTTGTATCACTTCAGTTTGAGTCTTTACTGGAGCGTCAAGCTAGTTTATTTTTCATTTCTCTTTTACTGCCACTTTCGTATTATCTTTTCATCAAAGAAGAAATAAATGGTACTAAAGTGACGTGAACCTTTTTAAAACTTGTTAATTTTGAAATGTTGAACAATATGACGAAAAATAGTATCATTATTTTATTTCTTATGCTGAGTAACGTTTCTTTTGCGCAAGTTAACGCAGTGGAGAATGACGAAGACCAAAGTAGTGACTTTATACAAACGGAATTTACGGATTGGAAGAGTAGAACTTATTTAAGTATTTCAAGTTCGTTTCTCATCGATTACATTACCTCTCCATTAGCATACTATAATCCTCGGGAAACGCAACCTAGCTTTAAGTATAGCCGAGCTGCGACACAAAGTTCTACCACATCTCTGTATTCGTTGGGATTTGAGGCTAGATACAACATACTCGATATTCAAGAAAATCTAGCCTTCGCGCTTTCGGCACCGGTTGCATTTGGATTCAGTACCGTATTTGCGTCTGCTCCTGAAGTTCGCGGGGGGAGTGGTTTCGGAACACTACAAATACCGGTTTTAGCACGGGTTTATTTCGGAGCTGGTTCTACATTTTTTGCAACAGACGATTTCGGAATTAACATTGGAGCAGGTTATGAATTCAATAAATTGGGAGTTTTTAATTTTAGCAATGAACCCCAATCCAAAGGAATTAATAAAGCCTGGCTGATGCCCGCCATTACGGGAGGTGTAAGCTTTGTAAGAGGTATATCACCTGTAGAAGTAAATTTAAAATACGGTTTCGGACCTATTCAACCCCAAGATATAGATGGTGAGGGCAATAGACTTACCAGTAAAAGAACAACTAGAGCTACCTCATTAAAACTGAGTTTGGTATACCCCCTCAATTAGTATAAAATATAGTTCAATATTCGTATGATAAATAGAGATATTAGCTGGCTTTCTTTTAACGAACGCGTATTGCAAGAAGCCCAAAATCAGGACGTCCCCTTGATTCAACGTATGCGATTTTTAGGTATCTATAGTAATAACTTGGATGAGTTTTTTAGGGTTCGAGTAGCAACATTAATTCGATTTCAAAATGCGCTAGAAACAAGTAATGCAGAACT
Organism: Bacteroidetes bacterium UBA4009; assembly: GCA_002384205.1. GTDB lineage: Bacteria > Bacteroidota > Bacteroidia > NS11-12g > UBA9320 > UBA9320. The sequence goes on along the minus strand of DGBH01000006.1, from coordinate 13,310 downwards.
AGCAGAACAAGCGAGTTCTATTCTAGAAAAGATACAGAGTCGCGTTATACAACTGCATGCATCTTTTTATGAAACCTATGAGCAGATATTAATTCAGCTAACACAAGAAAATATCTTCATAAAAAACGAAAATAACCTAGATCAAAAACAAGCAGACTTTGTTAGGAAATACTTTTTAAAGGAAGTTGAATCTTTAATTACGCCTCTGATAATTAGCAATGTTAAAAAATTTCCATACCTCAGAGATCAATCTGTTTACCTTTTCATTTCGTTTACCAAAAAATCAGATAAGCAACATCATGCGCTTATCGAACTTCCTACGGATTACATCTCTCGTTTTATAGAGTTACCGAGTGAAAATGAGCAGAAAAATATCATTTATTTGGATGATGTAATACGCTATAACATGCCGTATATACTGTCTATATTCGAGCCTTTAGATATCACCTCATACATTATTAAACTAACCAGAGATGCAGAGCTCGACCTTGACGATGATTTTAGCGCTAGTTATTATGAAAAGGTTACCAAAAGTGTTTCTAACAGAAAGAAGGGGAAGGTAGTACGATTCGTATATGACCGTGAAATGCCAGAAACCCAACTAAATTATATTATTGCCAATATAAAACTATCGTCTAGTACTAATCTTATACCAGGAGGCAGGTACCATAATTTTAGAGATTTTATGGGATTCCCTAATTTAGGTCGAGAAGACTTGTGTTATGCGGAATTACCCTCTATTGAGCATAATAGACTAAATAAAAAAAGACCTCTTCTGAAGCAGATAAGTGAAAGTGATATTTTACTGCAGATGCCGTATCACTCTTTTGATATTATCATTGATATTATTCGAGAGGCATCTATTGATCCTAAGGTAGAGAGCATTAAAATGAGCCTGTATAGGGTTGCTCCTAAGTCAAAAATAATCAAAGCGCTTAAAAATGCTGCTCGAAATGGGAAGCAAGTTTATGTGGTTATCGAGCTTAGAGCTCGATTTGATGAAGAAGCCAACCTAGAATGGTCAAAACAACTTCAAGACGAAAATATACAAATCGAATTTGGGCTTAAAGGTCTTAAAGTACACAGTAAACTGCTGCTTATACAGCGATACTCAAAAGGCGTCTTGAAAAATTATTCACTAATAAGCACAGGCAATTTTCATGAAAAAACCGCCAAGATTTATGGTGACACTGCTTTAATAACCGCAGATGAAAGAATCGCCAATGAAGTGGAACGTGTATTCCAAATCTTTGAAAAACCATACCTAAGTTACTCTTTTGAACACTTACTTGTAGCTCCAATTAATCTTCGAAAAGGGCTAATCAATTTAATTGACAATGAAATTAAAGTGGTAAAGGATGGAGGGGAAGGTCATATTTTTATTAAAATAAATAATCTGGTAGATGAAGGAATTATCAATGCCATTCTGAACGCTGCCCAACAAGGCGTGGAAGTTAAATTACTGGTAAGAGGCGTGTGCAGTATGGTTTCTATTGAAAATATTACCATTAGAAGTATTGTAGGTCGATTTTTAGAGCATTCTCGCGTATTTTGGTTTGGTAATGAGGCTAGTGGTAAACTGTATTTAGGTTCAGCCGATTTAATGACTAGAAATTTAGATATTAGAATAGAAGCGCTTACTCCTATATATGATGATAAGATTAGAAAAGAGCTTATCGCATATTTACACTTGCAATGGTCTGACAACCAAAGAGCAAGAGTGATAGATAGTACACTTTCTAATACCATGTACACCAACGGTAAAGCGCCCCTTCGATCTCAAATCGCATTATACGATCTGTTAAGATAAAGACTTTCCTATTGGGTCAGAAGATTCTGTCCGTCTACTTTTTGCGTAATATCTATATCTACCAATCCCAATAGAGTAGGAGCTATGTCAATAGTTTTTGCTGCCTTCATTACTTTTTCGCTCTTAACACTTGTACTAAATATGATAAAGGGTACATGCGTATCATAACTATAGGGTGTTCCATGTGTGGTACCACAGCTCCGCATATCTACCAGGCTTAACTCAGAACAGAGTATTTGAACATAATACCCAAATCGTGGGTCATAGCTGTTGCTAAACTGCATTTTGTATCCTTCATTGTCTTTGGCATTTACGAAATCACTGGGAGTATATGCTTGTTCGACATAACGTAACTTCTTGAGTTTTGACTTTAATGCTTCTAAGTAATGAAGCGAGTCAATATGATGAGATTTTAATATATTAAAATTAGGCTCTACACCTTCGTAGGATGTTTCTAAAAAAGTGCTCTCCGTTAAATTAAACTCTTGCATCAACTCTTTATCTATAGTCAGCATATCTTCATCAAATTGTTGAGACTCGACGCGTACCGCCTTTTCAGAAAGATTAGTAAATTCTGGCATAGGCACTACGCCATGATCTGCTGTTAAGGCAAGTATATAATTATCCTTTCCTATCTTTTTGTTAAGCATAGTTACAAATACTTCCAAATAATGATCTAATCTAGCATAATAGTCCGCAACCTCTACACTGTTTGGCCCAAATTGATGTCCGATAACATCTGCAGCGGAAAGACCAACGGTAAGTACATCGGTATGCTCATCTTCCCCTAACTGATTTTTTACAATAAGTTGCTCTGCAAACTTCAACACAAATTCATCGCCATAAGGTGTATTCCACATAAAGGTCCCTATCTTATTTTCACTTTCTTTTGTGTTATCGATACTGCTCAATGTATGCGGAAACCACGGTTGAAAAGTGCCACATTCATACACTGCACTGTCTTGGTCTAGTAAATGGTTGTGCAATGGTTGCATAGATGTATTCAATAACCAACCATTTTCTATTTCCGATTTATAAATTTGATCTGCTCTAAAAGCTGTTACCCATTCAGGAAAGGGTTCTGCATAGTAATTAGTGCTTACCATTTGGGTACTCTGCCCATCAAACCAATATGCTCTATTGGTAGAATACCCTCCCATGAGTATAGCAGATCTATCTTTTAAGGCTACACTATAACTTTTGCTTAAAGAATCATTCATTTTTATATAATCTCCTAAAGTGGGTTTCTTTAGTTTAGCCGCTGAAACTTTTTGTAATGAACAGCTATCTATGCCTACAAAGGAGATGGTAGTATCCAAAATAGAGTATTCGGTTTTTCGTGTAGCCCTCACGTATACATTGTTATCTACAATACCATGCGTACTCGGCAAACATCCCGTAGCCAATGTTGCGTGCCCCGCTGCCGTAGTAGTTTTTGCATGAAAATGATGGGTATTCACATAATTTAAACCTCCATCATAAAGCTCTTTATAGACAAACGGCATTTGATCTTTAAAACGTTCGATGTAGTCTGCACGCATTTGATCTACACTAATAAGAACAATTAGCTTGGGTTTAACTTTTGTTTTGGAAAGTGAACAAGCTGTCATTACCGATATAAACAGTAGGAAAATTATTTTTTTCACGATGCGAATTAAGCATGCAAATCTCACTTTAATGTAAATTCTATATAAAAATAAACGTTTATAAAATGCACCTTGTAAAAACTGATAATACAGAGCATATTTGCGAATGCGTTTTTTTTATCTTTTAATATTCCTAAACACCTTAGTTTTTAGTGCCTTAGCTCAAAAAAATACGCGAGGTAAGGTGGTGGATCAGGATGAAAATCCCATACCCTTTGTTAAAGTACAAGAACCCGAAACCGGAAACGTATGTTATACGAACGATCAAGGTGAGTTTGTGCTAAACTATTTTGAAAGTGATAGCAAGTTGACTTTTACAACTTCCGGTTACGATACCTTGCGCTTAGCACTTCCTTACGATAAATATACTACGGTTTTTATGTCTGCAAAAGAAAACACCAATCCCTATCATATGGGATTTATGGTAGGTTTTTTAGACTTTAAGAACAAAAACAAGAATAAGAACCTAGAAAATATGACTTATTTTCTAGGAGAATCAGATATCAATAGGCAGCTGCAAATGCTTCCCGGTATAGAACAAGGCTCAGAGGGATACAGTAATCTGTTTGTGCGTGGTGGTGAGGTAGATCAAAATTTAATGCTCTACAATGGAACACCCATTTATAATTCGAATCATATTTTTGGGCTTTCATCGGTTTTTCATCAACGTAGTATTGCAAATACGGGTATATCACGTGGTATCTCTTCAGCTAAATATGGCGGAAGACTTTCTTCCACTATTTCATTAGAAAGTAGCAAAACAGGTAATTATAGTGGTGTAAAAGGTGAACTTGAAATAACCCCAATCAACGCCGGTATTTATATCGAAAGCATTAAAAAAGATTTGAGCTACTTTACATTGTCCGCCCGCCGTTCGTGGATAGATTTGCTTATTCCCGCTGAATCCAGACAACAAAGTGTAAATGCTAATATTTACGATTATCAAATAGGTTATGGTAAATATTTAAAAAATGGTGACAAACTAGATTTTAGTTTTATGAATACAAGGGATTTGTATTTTGTTTCTTTACAAACGACCGACACAGCGAATGGTAACATCCCCATAACTTATGGTATTACACAAAAATGGTATAATGTACTTGCGTCAGTTAATTATACAGAACAAGTTACCAGTCAGCTTAAAAGAGTACATTCTATTCATTACTCCAGTTATAAAAACAAGAACGACTACAGTCAAGAAACATATGATTTTAACCTTTTGGAGAATCCCTTAGTTGAAGAAAAATTACAACGAGGTATCAGAGACATTGGGTTAAAAACAGATTGGGAATATGCCTATTCTAATGAGCATCACTTAAGTTTTGGATGGCAAAACACCTTCAGACAATTCCTGCTAGGGGCTAATAACTTGATCTCTAAAAATTATCCCAATCAAATTGATATTGATACTATCGTCGGTAATCCCAATTATGAAACCAGCATAGAGAGTAGTTTTTATGCAGAAGACAAATTGGTTTTTAGTAAAAATACCACACTAGATGGTGGATTAAGGGCAACTATTTATTCATACGGTGGATACACCCAATTGGTTGCAGAGCCCAGATTTCATTTAACCTATTTTCTAAAGAATAATGACGTATTCAAAGCGGCATATAACCGACATAATCAATTTGTAAATCAGCTAAATCTTGGAAGGTCTGGAAGTCCTGATAATATATGGGTACCCGCCACTGGCGAAATTCTGCCACAAAATTCCGATATTGTAGAAATAGGATACGAGCGAAAATTAGGCAGACAATTCAGCGGAACTTTGAATGCCTATTACAAAAACATGCAAAATCTATCTGCAGTTTCTAATTTAAACGACGCTTCAAATCCCGAAAAAGATTGGAGAAGTAGCGTAGTGCAAGGCAGCGGTAAATCTTACGGTCTTGAATGTATGTTTCAAAAAAGCAAAGGTGATTTTACGGGATGGGTAAGTTATGCTTACAGTAAATCCGTAAGAACATTTCCTGATTTATACGCCAACGAATTCTTATTTACGTTTGACAGACCACACATGTTGAAAGTATACGGCAACTACACTAACGAATACTCCATCTGGAATTTCAGCTTTAATTACCTTGTAGGAAGCGGTCAGTTGTTTACCCTGCCCATTGGTAAATTTAGAGATATCAATGGACAATTGCAGTTAGAATATAATAGCTTAAATAATTATAGAAGTCCTCTTTATCAGCGATTAGATATTAGTGCAGGACGCAAAAACATCAACTCGTCGTTAAGCTCAGAATGGCGATTCTTTGTCTACAATGTCTTATCCAATAGAAATCCGCTTTATGTGAATGCTGATTTTGCCAACGCCAGTTACACCGAGTTGGTTATCAATAGAAATTACCTCGCTTTTGTTCCAGGCGTATCGTATATCATTAAATTTTAAAAGAACATGAAACGTATGAATGTAAAACAAATCAACACGATTATCTTACTAACGATTACCCTCCTAACGAGTTGCTTGTCTGATACCGTAAAACCAGATATACTACTAAACTATACCCCTAAAATCACGGTAAACACCGACTTTGATAATATTTGGGTAGCAGGTATGCCTGTATCGCTAGAAATCACTACTAGCGAAGGCTCAATAGATAGCGAACTCCCCAAATTGTTAAAGGATGCCACAGTAGAATACGTAGCAAACGACGGATCTAAAGGAAGCTTGCTTTACAATGCTGCTTCGGAGCATTACGTTACATCCAAATCATTTATACCAGGCACTGCGGTTCAATTAAACATCAAGCATCCTTCTTATCCCTCAGTAGGATCACTGATTCGTTTTCCTGAGACTATAGATCCTACGGGCACGCTCAGCATTGCAGGTGGATTAGATACATCGGGTAATCCCGCCGATAAATTAGCCGTAAGTTTTAAAGACGTAAGTGGGGTAAACAATTACTATAAAATCAATCTGTATTATTTCAATAACTCCATTTCTAATTGGGTACCTCTAACCGTTCCTCGAACAGATCCATCCTTAGCTGGGTATAACTCCATTGTTCAAAATGACGGTGGAATACTGTTTTCAGACGACTTATTTAATGGTAAATCAAAAAAAATTACTATGAATGTACCTCTTGGCTATGTAATTAATAATTTGGGAGATAAATACAAAATAACCCTATCCAGTATATCAGAAGACTTGTTTCTCTACTACAAATCGCTCCAGCGAGCTCAAGACGCTAAAGAAATTAATTTTCAAGGAGGATACAATAATGCGGTTGTTATACATAGCAACATAGACGGAGGGTTAGGAATTATAGGGACACAATCAAAGGAAGACGTAATTTTAAAATAAAACCACGTACTTTTGAAAACGAAGACTGTTCAACATAATTTTATTATCCAGATTAAGCACATTTTATTAATGAGAAAAAAGGGAATTTTACTTGGATTGCTATTGGCTTTTTTTAGCCTTGCTCAAGCACAATCTGGAGTTTTGAGGGGATTCGTATTAGACGCACAATCAGGAAATCCTCTAAGTGGTGCTATTGTAAAACTCAAGGGAAATAATCAAGGTGCCTATTCAGACGAGCGAGGATTTTACAACATCCCTAATTTAAATGAAGGTAGCTTTACTGTGGTGGCAACTTACATAGGCGCTGATCCTAGCGAACTAGAGGTAAGCTTTAAAAACGGTCAAATTACCACACAAAATTTTTACATCATCTTAAGCGGTGGCCAAGAACTAGGTTCTGTAAGCGTTTCTGCCGAAAAATTAAGAAAAAGTAAAGAGATTAATATTTCAAAAACCACGATTAAGCCAATACAACTAACGCGTATCCCATCCGTAGGAGGTGAGCCCGATCTGGTGCAATATTTACAAGTATTACCAGGAGTTGTTTTTTCCGGCGATCAAGGCGGACAGCTCTATATTAGAGGTGGTTCACCGGTAATGAATAAAGTATTATTGGATGGATTAACCGTGTATAACCCGTTTCATAGTATCGGTCTATTTTCGGTTTTTGATAGTGATATTTTAAAGTCAGTGGATGTTTATTCTGCAGGATTTAGTGCTGAATATGGCGGAAGAGTATCGGCCATAGTAGATGTTAAAACCAAAGATGGAAGCAAAACAGGTCTGCATGGTAAGGTAAATAGCAGCCCGTTTAATTCTAAAATAATGCTTGAAGGTCCGCTCAAAAAATATGAAGTAGGTAAAAACAGTACCAGCTTTATTCTATCTTACAAAAACTCATATCTTGATCAATCTGCTCCAGTAATCTACCCCTACATAAACGATGGAAAATTACCTTACTCGTTTAGTGATTTCTATGGTAAACTTTCGTTTAATGCGTCTACAGGGAGTAATTTTCACGTATTTGGTTTTGATTTTTCGGACAAAGTAGATTTTGAAAACAGCTCATCCTATAATTGGAAATCAAGAGGATTAGGGACAAAGTTTTTACTCGTACCAAATAACAGCAAAACACTTATAGACGGTGGAGTAACCTATAGTAATTATCTTATACAACAAGAAGAACAAGACAATAAGCCACGTAAATCAGGCATAAATGGGTTTAATGTAAATCTGACCTTCTCTCGATTTTTATCTGAGTATGATCATTTGAAATATGGTGTAGAAATGAACGGGTTTCAAACCAATTTTGAAATATACAATACCTTAGGAAGACGCATTAGCCAACTGCAAAACACCAGCGAAATAAGTGCATTTGCCAATTACCTTAAAAATTTCAATAAGAAATTATTACTCGAAAGTGGTATCAGAATTCAACGTTACTCTACCTTAGCCGAAACACGTTTTGAGCCTAGAATTCGCATGAAATACAATTTCAATACCCGTTGGCGTTTTAAGGCATCCACAGGTCTATACTCTCAAAATTTGATGAGTGCCGTAAGTGATAGAGATGTGGTAAATCTATTTTACGGATTTTTAAGCGGCCCCGAAGACTTGCCTAAAACCTTTCTGGGTAAGCCTGTGGAATCGAGCTTACAAAAAGCACGACATGCCGTAGCAGGGTTTGAATATGACGTGAATGCTATTTCAGAAATAAACATTGAAGGCTACATAAAACAGTTTAATCAATTAACTAATATCAATCGAGATAAGATTTTTGATAATACGCCAGAGAACCAAATTAGACCTTCGTACTTGCGTGAAGACTACATTGTTGAAAAAGGGGAGGCCTACGGATTTGACATAACCTATAAGTTAGAAAACAAACAATGGTATGTATGGACGGTATACTCGTACAACATCGTAAATAGATATTACGAACATGAAGAGTTAATAAAGTACCAACCGCACTTTGACAGACGACATAATATTAATATCGTAAACTCGTATGACTTTGGTAAAGACTTGCATTGGAACGCCAATTTGAGATGGAATTTTGGTTCAGGCTTCCCGTTTACGCTAACACAAGGATTTTACGAATTGCAAAATTTTAGCGATGGAGCTACTGTAGATTACACTACCGCCAATGGTAGTTTAGGTATATACTACGGTGATTTAAACAAAGGAAGACTTCCATATTACCATCGTTTAGATGCTTCTGTAAAACGCACCTTTAAGATTAAAACGAAAAAGGAAAATGTTTTTAATCAGGCAACGGCTATATTTTCTGTAACCAATGTGTACGATAGAGCCAATATCTTCTACTTTAATCGGGTGACGTACAAAAGAGAGAATCAGCTACCTATACTTCCTAGTTTATCGTTTAGTTTTAGTTTTTAAGCTCGTTTGCTGCTTTACCAGTATATCAAATCAAGTATTGATAATAAATATCTATACTTTGAAACAACTAAAATAAGAAATAAAATCCCACAATAATTATTGTTTCGTTAGATCAGGACGACAATTAATGACCACCCCTAATTAAATAAAACAGCGCCTAAATGCAGCGCAGCCTAAATCATTTCCAGTGAAGATGAAGAACACGATTCTTCTAAAATAATTTGTACCGAAGTAGCCTGGGGAGAATAGGAGATAGGGCTTAAAATTGCTATATCCTCTAAAAGTTGGTTGTACTCCTCCAATAATTCTTCATTAGCGCTAACCTCACCTAGCATCCGAACGTGCTCTTCAGGAGGCAATTCGTTATAGGCTAAAAGGAGTAAGTTGTTTTGAGTAAGGTGTCTTATCATAGATTTTGAGATATTTCTATGGTTAACGCAGCGCATTAGGTGTAAAGTATATGTTATTGCTTTTTTTATTTCGACTTTTTAGGTCAAGCCGTCATTTGGTCTAATACCGAAGTACAAAGTGTTGTTTTTGCAACACAGGTTTGAAAAACACAAAACCTAAAAAAAATAAGTCTATGCTTACCCCGCATGTATCAGATGCTTTAATGTGTTGCCAGGCTTGCTCCATTGCAGGCGAGTAATGAATGTCATCAAAAATAAAAAGGGTATTGGCCGTGGCATTTTGTTGCAAATGCTCAAAGTAGCGGGTGGTAGGTTCATAGTGATGATTTCCGTCTATGTAGATTATATCAAACTGGGTATTGCCCAACTCCGATAAAGTGTTGTCAAAATTGCCTATAATGCTTGATATGTTGTGCAGGCCCAGTTGCTCCCATACCTGCTTTGCGATAGCAGCCACTTGCGGATCGCCTTCCATGGTTACGAGGCTGGTGGGTGAAGCAGAAGCGAGGTAAGCGGAGGTTATGCCCAATGAAGTTCCTAATTCTAAGGTTTGCTTGGCTTGGTAGTACCGCACCGCACTCGCCAAAACACGGGCGTATTTCTTGGGCTTTAGCGCGTTTTTAGCCATGGTAGATATTTTTTTTTGGCTAACGACACCTTGCTTGCCGTAGTCTATAAACGAAATGTGTTGTGTGGATGCCCGCAGTGCTTGTCGCTGTGCTTCTACCAGCGGCAGGTGAATTGGGTGGACGGGTTTTAGTACATGATCTATAAAATCATACACCAGAGGACTGTGCACATCGTGGCGCGTATCCGAAGTAAGGTAGTAGCGTATATAGTTTATCGCTATGCGAATTACGGAATAAGGTTTGGAACTTACATCCATCAATCCACTATTATGATTCGGCTGGTGCTAGCGTATCTTCGTTAGAAGCAGCCTGTGCATTGGTCATTTCTTTTTTGGTAATTCTTAAGGCGCTTAGTTCTAACTTAAGACCATCTATTTGCTTGCGTGCTTTGCTTATTTTTAGATCAAATTCTTTCAGCATTTTTTCTGCTGTTTTTGACTTGGCAAAGAAAGACATGTTGTTTTCGATACCCGTAATTTCTTCATTGAGTAAAGATATTTTACGCTTAATGTTTTGTTCTTCGGTATCCAGCCCTTTGGTGCCTTGGTGCCCGCTACCCAATTGTTTAAAATGCTCTGATAGATTGGCAGATTTGGCTGCTTCTATTTGAGAGCTAAACTTGGTATATACTGCATTATTAGCTGCTTCATAGGCATTACTTATTACTTTGATAGATTTGTGCGGTACAAAACCGATTGCTTTCCATGCTGCGTTTATTTCTTTCAGTTGAGCAAAGGCTTCTTTGTGTGTAATATCTTTGGTAGCCAGCGCTTCTAAGGAAGTCAACAAGGCTTGTTTTTGAAGTAAATTAGCATTTTCTTCGTCTTTTCTACCTGCGAAGGCTTGATTTTTAGCATTGAAATAAACATCACACGCCGCTCTGAATCGTTGCCAAATGGCTTGGTTTACTTTTTCAGGAACCGGGCCTATTTTTTTCCAATCGTCTTGCAACGCTAGAATTTGTTTCGTTGTGTTAGCCCAGTCGGTGCTATCTTTAAGCGACTCTGCTTTTTCGCAAAGTGCGTGCTTTAGTTTTAGATTATCTCCCTTGGCATCATTTTGCGTTTTAAAATGCAATTTACGATTGGTATAAAAATCATTTCTTACGCCATTAAATTGAATCCATACCTCATCATTATTGGATTTAGGAACAGGGCCTATTTTTTTCCACTCTTCAAAAAGTTTTTCAAACGACTTTGTTTTTTCTGACCAATCTTGTGGAGAATGTGGATCTACAGCGTTTAATAAATTAGCTTTCTCTGCTAAAATTTGTTTTTTGGCAAGGTTAGCTTCTTTTACGGTTTCCATATCGGTAAACACCTGTCGTTTTGCCTCATACACCAAATCGCTAGCCGTTTTAAAGGCTTGCCAGATAGGTTCTCTACTTTCGGTAGGCACAGGACCTATATTTTTAAACTCTTCGTGGTATTTATTGAGTAAAATAAAACTTCTTTTCAAAGAAGCCTCGTTTAATACTTCTTCTACTTTTTTGGTAAGCTCTATTTTGGCACTTAGATTTTTCTGACGATCGAGTTCTTTTAATTCAATGTTAATTCCATGATTATCATAAAACCTATTAAGAAGGACATTATACGAATCCCATAATTCATTAATTAGCTCTTTAGGTAACACACGAATGGTTTTCCATTCTCGCTGAATATCTTTTACTTCATTGATACTCTCCAGCGTTTCGTCTTGATTTACTAATTGCTCCAAGCGCACGAGTAAATCTTCTTTAATTTTCAGATTTTTTTGACGCTCTTCTTGTACTCTCTTTTTTTCCTCAGCTCTAGCTAGTTTTACCTGTTCGTCTAATGAAACCATATTTTGAACTAAGTTCTCTTTACTATAGCTAAATGGAATCTCACTATCGGTATTTTCTAGGTTAAAGGCCGAACGTTCTTCTTCTTTAT
>DGBH01000006.1:0-1041 GCA_002384205.1 Bacteroidetes bacterium UBA4009 | reverse complement strand
ACCTCCATTATTTCTTCTAATGATTTTCCATCAAGTTGGCTAGCATCAAACACTTGCTCTTCATCTATTTCACGCATTACAGACTTGTGCATTTTTTCGATGCTTAAGTCTATATTCTCTGTTTCAACGGCAATAGTTTCTACCTGACTAGTCTCGGTATTATCTATGTTTGATTCTTTAATCATTGGATATTTTAAAAGACTGCAAAAATGGTATTTTTGAACCATAATGCCAACTCAACCTCAAGAAGGAAAAATTAAGATCATAGAATGCCCCAGAGATGCGATGCAGGGCATACTGGATTTTATTCCAACCCAAGATAAGGTTCAGTATATCAATGAGTTAATTAAAGTTGGTTTTGACTCTTTAGACTGTGGAAGTTTTGTCTCACCTAAGGCTATTCCGCAAATGAGAGATACTTCTGAGGTTTTAGATAAATTAGATTTAACAAAAAACGGCACAAAACTCTCTGTTATTGTGGCCAATGAGCGAGGAGCTACAAATGCCGTTCTTCATGAAAAAATAAGCTATTTGGGTTTCCCCTTCAGCATTTCAGAAACGTTTCAACGTAGAAACACTAATACTTCAATTACCGATTCATTGGAGACGGTAAAATATATTTTAGACCTATGTGATTCTCATCATAAAAATTTAACTATCTATATCTCTATGGGATTTGGTAATCCGTATAATGACGAATGGAATGTCGCCATTGTAAATGATTGGATAGGAAAACTAGCAGTGCTAGGAGTTAAGGAATTTTCATTGTCTGACACCGTAGGAGTTTCTACTCCAGAAACCATCGCGGGTGTTTTTTCTAAGGCATTACAAGCATTTCCTGAGTTAGAATTTGGCGGTCATTTTCATACTACTCCTTGGGAGTGGCAAGAAAAAGTAGATGCTGCATACCAAAACGGCTGTAGGCGTTTTGACGGTGCTATAAAAGGCTACGGAGGATGTCCTATGGCAAAAGATGACTTAGTAGGTAATATGCCTACGGAGCGCCTTATTGAATATTTTGGCTACGAAAAACTAGGCCTA
>DGBH01000049.1:27835-27989 GCA_002384205.1 Bacteroidetes bacterium UBA4009 | reverse complement strand
CTCATATTGCTAAAATTGTAGCACCAAAATTCAAAAAAATGAGCCTTGAATTAGGAGGCAAAAATCCCAATATCATTTTTGATGATTGTGATTTTGAGAAAGCGCTAAAAACTACCGTACACAGTTCGTTTGAAAATCAAGGACAAATATGTTT
>DGBH01000049.1:16561-27478 GCA_002384205.1 Bacteroidetes bacterium UBA4009 | reverse complement strand
AAAATTTTAAGTTATATTGAAATAGCTAAGTCTGAAGGAGGAAAAATATTAACTGGAGGTTTACCCATTTCTTTGGCAGACGACAATAAGGATGGTTGGTTTATCGCCCCTACGATTATCGAAGGGTTAGATCAACAATGCAGAACAAATCAAGAAGAAATTTTTGGGCCTATAGTCACCATCCAACCTTTTGACACCATTGAGGAGGCTCTAGAACTGGCTAATTCAACAGAATATGGTCTTGCAGCAACCATTTGGACCTCTAACCTAAGTACGGCTCATCATGTAGCAGATAAAATAAAGAGCGGGATAGTATGGGTAAATTGCTGGTTACTCAGAGACTTACGCACGCCATTTGGTGGTATGAAAAATAGCGGTGTAGGTAGAGAAGGCGGCTGGGAAGCCTTAAATTTCTTCACAGAACCAAAGAATGTGTGTATTAAATTTTAATTAGCTGAGTATAGTTATTCATTAAGAAATTAAATCATAAAAAGAGGGGGCTTTGCAAATGCAAAGCCCCCTTCTGTTTTTATTTTTATCAGGCAGAATAACTACCTAACAAAGTATTAATAGTCGTCCTCTAAGAATCCCGTTCTTCTGTGACCAGCAAATTCATAATCTGTTCCTGGATCATCTCCAAACTCAGCTCTTATGTATATACTATCAACCATTACACCCGTTTTCGAATGACCTGCCCCCGATATTACTTTACCTTCTTTAACATTGATGGTATAGTAACCTTCAAGATTCTGAGTTACAGAATCGATAGGGTCGATGCTCTCATCTCTAATAACATCTAATGTGTCATAAGAATACATAGGAGCCTCTAGATTTTCAAAGGTGCCAGAAAAACTAGTTGCACCCGGAGCTGCACTTATTTTTCCTTTCATCGGCCATATATGTCCATGATCATCCAACCAAATTGAGCCGTCTTCGGCTGCAGTATTGTAGGTACTGATCAATTGATGTCCAAGAGAAGCGAAAACTTCTCCGTCAATCCCTGTTTCTACGTACCACTCACCTGCTAGATCACTGCCATTCAATAATTCTGTCTCATACTCTTTTTGGCAAGAAATCGCTGATATTGCCATTATGCCAAAGATTATATATTTACTTTTCATACAATTCTATTTTTTAAAGTTCGACTTGTGTTAATTCTACCTCAAAAGAATAGCCAAAAGACCACTCTGATGTTAAAACCATCTTTTTACTTGCTGGGTCTACAGTTAATGTTGCGTCAGTGACTTTGCCACCAAAACCATCATTGCTGAAGTCAGTTATTGTAAAATCATTAGCAGCTATATCATTAGCTGTAACTTTACATCCGCCGCTTTTGTAGCCTAAACCGTAATTTGTTCCGATTTCATAATAACCGCCAAAACCACATGAGAACTCATACGTTCCATCATCATTTTTCCAAACAAGAACATATTTAAGATTTGAAAATTTCAATGCTCCATTTCTTACAATTTTAGATGTGTATAGTCCTTCGATACTCTTAACCATATCTCCTGTTTTAACTACATAGACACGTCTGTTTGATGTACCGTCAAAACCATCAACATTAGTCGCTGTGTAGGTGATATCATAACGATCTGCTCTTGAAACATCTAAAGTAGATCCCCCTCTGTAAACACCATTTGCTGTTGTTTCAACTGGTATAGTCGCTCCATTCTCTGTAGCAGATACTCCTGGATCTGTAAATGATCCGCCTTCTGCAACAAAAACAACAGGTGCACCACTAACCTCTATCAAGGGATAATTAGTCACTTTTGATAATCCTGCTGTTGTTTCTTTTTCGCAAGCAGAAAAAATAAAGAGTGCTAGCCCTAAAATTATTAATTTATTTTTTTTCATGATTTTTTACTTTTATTTATTTTTACTTTCTATCCCACCAAACTTTGGCGGCAATTCCTGTTGAAGCAGGAGCTTTTGCATTTCTAGAAACCTCTACATCCGGCACATCTAGTCTACGAGGTGTATTATAGCCCGTGAGCGTAGAAGCATAAGATAAGGTTCGCTCTCCAATTGCACCTTCTGTACCTTTTGCAGCCGAAGATAATGGCGGATACTGAGTTCTATTCATTTCAAAGAATGCCTCTAAATTTTGCTGATTGGCCATTGAAACCCATTTCTGCATCATTATCTGACCGATTTTATCTTCCTCTGATCCAGCGTCATTCCATTCATATGCACCACCAGAAGCATATAAACTTGAGCCATCTCCTAAACCGTGAGATGCAAAAGAAGCATCTATACCAGCCTCATACTCGACTTGAGCACCTGAAGCACCAGAGTATCTAACTAAAGCTTCTGCTTTCAAGAAATGTAATTCAGACATGGTCATAAAGTATACCGGTGTAAGCGCAGTAATCAAGGGTTTAGATAATTCTCCATTAGGAATATCTCTATTTGCGTAATCACCTTGTGGCTTAGCCTTGTGGCCTGATGATCCAGGAGTATATATTTCATCTACACGAGGGTCTTCTGAATCCAAAAGATAACTAAGTAAAGTATTACTAGCTCTTCCATTAACATCACCTAATCTATCAACTTGTACCTCAAAGTAAGGATTACGTTTGCCTTGCTCAGAAGTCCATGATGAAAAAGCTGCATCAGACGTAATAAAATTATCTTCTGAAAGAAGGGCCATTATCTCTGTGCCTTTAGGGCTCGCTGTATATGATTGTCTCATATACATTTTAAGCTTCAAAGTATTTGCAAAACCAATCCACTGAGACATGTCACCATTAAAAATCATATCCGCAGAGGATAGATCATCCGCAGAAGGATTTGCTTCATACGCTGCTACCGAGGCATCTATTTCAGCGATTAACGCCTTGTATACATCCTCTCCGTTATCAAACTTAGGTTTTGTATTGTCACCTCCAGCTAGCGCTTCAGAATACGGTATCTTATCGTATAAATCTGAAAGCATTTGAAAGGTATATGCTTCACATAATGTTGCCACTAAAGCATAACTTGTAGCTCCACTTGAATTGGCTTCATTTTTAATGTTTCGCAAATTTACTAGTGCACCTGTGTATACTTCTGACCATTCACCATCGAAAAAATCAGTTGAAACAACGTAAGCATCAAAATCCTCATACTGACCTGCGTCTGGACTTTGCGTATAATACTGAGACCAGAATCCACCTAAATTATGGAATGAACCACCGAAAGTGGCTGCCATCGATGCTTGAGCACCTGGAAGCGATAGCTGCATAGAAACAACTCTTACTTTATCTTCATTCTCGTTAACATCTAAAAACTTTTCGCAACCATAGGTCGAAGCTAATAGTGCAACAAAAATCATTTTATATATATTCTTCATGTTTTTATTACTATTATTATTAAAGTGTGAATCTTAAAGCAAAACCATATGACCTTGTTGTAGGGCTTGCACTAAACTCTCCATATTCTGCACCAATACCGTTACCAAAAGTGGTCACCTCTGGATCTATGTACTGATTATCAACAGGAGTCCAAAGTATTAAATTTCTACCTATAAGACTTATTGACATACCTTCAAATGGCATTTTCTCCATAGTCTTGCTAGGCAAGTTATAAGTTAGAGCAAGTTCTCTAAGTTTAACAAATGATTTATCAATCACGTTAGATCGATCAAATGCAACCGCTCTATGGTAATCATCCATATGCGCAGGATCTACTGCAGTAGTATTCTCTTCGTAAGTAAAAGTACCATCACCATTATCTATTTTCACAACAGAATTTGGCACAATAAATGGCTTTCTATCATTATAACTAGTGGTTACTGAGTTTCCTGTAAAATGCAATATATCTGCTGTTCTAGAGAACATTAATCCTCCTTTTCGAGCATCAAATAACAAATTTAGATTAAACGCCTTATAACGCAATCTAGTGCCTGCACCCAACATATAACCTATTTGCGAGTTACCGTAATCCGCTTTTTGTGTGGAAGCTACAGGTACACCATTTGCATCCACTACAACCTGGCCAGTTGGAGAAGTTTCAGGAACACTACCTTCAAATACTCCAATTGGATTACCATTCTTAGCCATAAAAGCAACTGTTGATAAACCACCCAAAGATATATCTTCTTCTAGTCCAACAACCTCATTCAAGTTCTTAGAAAAGTTTGCATATACATCCCAGTTTAATCCTTTCTCATTTTTAAGAATTTTGTATGACCCAACGATCTCTATACCCTTATTGGTTATATCAGCAAAGTTTGATATTTGACGAGTTCCTCCAGCTGAAGGAGCAACTGCTTGAAATAAAATCATATTGTCCGTTAATCTACTATAAACTGTAACGTCTATACCTAATCGTGAATCAATAGCTCTTAAATCTAATCCTAACTCCCACTCCTTATTTCTTTCTACTGCTAAGGTTGGATTTGATAAGTTATTATCTATACCGAAAGAGTTAACTCCATCAAGCGGGAAGTTAATCGTTCTAAACGGCATATAAATACTAGACTGACTGTAGTATCTGTCAAAAGAATATAATGGAGCGTCATTTGCTGTAACCCCGTAACCAAGTCTTACTTTGGCAAAATCTATGAATTTAGGAAGCTTAAGACCATCCGAAATTACGTAACTTAAGTTTGCAGAAGGATAGTAATATGAGCTATTTTCAACAGGTAAAGTTGACGACTGATCTCTTCTAAGTGAAACATTCAAGAAAGCCATGTTTTTGTAACCTAAGTTAGCAAGTCCAAAAAAGTTCACTTGTCTTCTTAGCGTATTTGACTCCGCTATTGTAGGTGCGTTTGGACTATTCTGAACGTTATAGAATCCAGGAATATCTAATGCATCTACAGAAGTAAATAAACTATTAGAAGATCTACTGTTTATGTTCATACCTCCTGAAAGATCAAAAGAAACTAGTGGATTGATTTCTTTCTTCCATGTAATTAATGCATCATTATTAAACTCTTGTGTTCCAGAAGCTTGTTCAGAGACAAATCCAGGATCATCTACAGAACCTCCATTTACACCTTGTGGTAAAAGAATAGCTCTGTGGTTATGTATATTGTTGGTATTAAAGTCATATCCTAGTCTATATAAAACTTTAATGTTTTCCTTAATATCATAAGTAGTCTGAATATTACCATAAATTTTACGACCATTAAAATCATTACCATTTTCATTCAGAACATAATAAGGATTAGTAACACCATAAGCAGTAAAATAATCTTCTGGATTGTAGAATTTATCATTATAGTTTAACATGTCCACAATACTCATATTTCTTGGAGTTTGCATCATGTTATTATAAGTTCCTTGTCCTCCTTGTCCTGTAGGCACAAATTTACCTTCAGTCATCGAAACATTTACACCTCCAGAAACCGAAAGCTTATCCTTTTTAGTCTGAGCCTTTAATGATATGGTATTTCTATTATTGATATCAACCGCTCCAGGATAAATTCCGTCTGCGTTTACATTAGAAAAAGAAGCATAAAAACTGCTAGCACCATTATTACCAGAGACCCCAACACTATTGTTAAGAGTTACTCCTCTTTCGAAGAAATCTTTAACATTATTATCTAATGCTGAATAAGGAGCCAATAGTTGAGAATTATCAACTACTCTTCCGTATACGCGGTCTCTACCGTCAAACTCTGGTCCCCAAGAACCATTCTCGTCTAACCAGTGATTATTGTCCCAACCTTGACCAAATTGATTTTGGAATTCTGGCATTCTAAGAACACTGCTAAAAGTAGCAGATCCATTGTACTCTACTCCAAGCCCTTTCTTTGCTGATGAGTTAGACCCATTCTTTGTGGTAATCATTATAACACCATTTGCACCTCGAGAACCGTATAGAGCCGTAGCAGCACTACTTTTAAGTACTTCCATACTTTCAATATCGTTTGGATTAATTGTGTTCAAGCCATTACCAAAGTCAAATCCTCCATTTAAAGAAGTTGAATTGGTAGAATTATTTGCAATCGGCACACCGTCTACAACAATTAATGGCTGAGTTCCCTGAGAAATCGAATGAATACCTCGAATAAAGATTCTGGTAGACGCCCCTGGATCACTTGAAGCTGCACTGATTTGAACACCAGCTATTTTTCCTTGCAATCCATTAATTGGTGAACCCAAGCCTGTTTCGTTAATATCGACAGACTGAACAGATGCTACCGAATAACCAAGAGAGCGCTTGCTACGCACAATACCTTGTGCAGTAACTACTACTGCTCCTAAATCTTGATCACCAGTCTCCATCTTAATGGTAATACTGTTGGAAGCACCAAGGGTAACATCTTGATCTGCCATGTCGATAAAACTAACTTGGAGAACAGGTGCTGCCGTGGTTATTTTGATACTGAAACGACCATCGGTGCCAGATATGGCTCCATTAGTTGTTCCTTTTTCCTTAATCACCGCCCCAGTAATAGGCTGCGATTTTGAATCTGTAACCATCCCGGTAACAGATCGAGTTTGAGCGTGTGCTACTACTGCAAAAAGCAGCAACGCACTAACCCCTAGAAATTTGATTAATTGTTTCTTCATAAACTTAGCTTTTATAAATGAAGCCGCAAGATATAATAACATTTCAATAACATACTAGTAATTTTTACTTAATGATTATATTTTTTTGCTGCCAGGCTTCTTTTTGGTAAAAAATGTCGACGCTAATATGCCACAAAGACGATACGTGCGATTGTTAAGAAGTGGAAAACAACTATATTTTAATTAGTAAACTTGTACCTTTATCTTTGCGCCAATTATATGGATTTAACGTACAACACGCAACAAGAACAAATAAAGCTAACAGAGTATGGCCGAGGGGTGCAAGAAATGGTTGCATATCTTAAATTGGAGAAAGACCGCGATAAAAGAAATGTGTTAGCTCATACCGTTTTTAATGTAATGGTAAACCTTAACCCAGAGTTAAAAAACCAAACAAATTACGAACAGACTGTTTGGGACCACATGCACGAAATTGCGGACTATGAGCTTGATATAGATAATGATTTCCCTACTCCTCAGCCAGCCGCTAAAGCAGTTAAACCTGAACATCTTGGCTATAAAGACGTATTGAGTAAATACCGATACTATGGCCGTAATCTCATTGACATGATTGATGGGGCTAAAGATATGGAAGAAGGAGATTTGAAAAAGATGTACATTAATTACATCGCGTCATTTATGGTTAATTCATCCAAAGCGTGGAATGAAGAAGACCTTACCCCAACTCAAGTCATTCAACATTTGGCAGATTTATCCAACGGAATGTTGCAAATAAGTGCAGACTCCCTTGACATACACCTTGAAACTATTGTTAAAAAACCATTATATTCTAATAATAGAAATAAGAATAATAAAAACAAGAAGAAACCGTTCAACCCGAAATATAAAAAAAGATAAATGGGAACTTTCACCATAGATGGTGGCCACAAACTTAAAGGCACACTCACTCCTCAAGGAGCTAAAAATGAAGCATTACAAATACTTGCTGCAGTCTTATTAACTGCCGATGAAGTAGAACTGCATAATATTCCTGAAATTAGAGACATACTCAGAATGATTGAGTTACTCAAAGGGCTGGGCGTAAAAGTAGAGCACAAGGCTAAAGGAAATTGGGTATTTAAAGCAGACGAAATAGATCTGGACTATTTTCACACCGACGAATTTAGAACGAAAGGGGCGGCAATACGTGGATCCATAATGATTATTGGTCCATTGTTAGCTCGCTTCGGTATCGGTTACATTCCAAGTCCGGGTGGCGATAAAATAGGTAGACGAAGACTAGACACGCACTTTATAGGCTTTGAAAGCCTAGGAGCTGAGTTTATCTATAATAAAGATACCGGTTTTTACAAGGTTGAAGGTAAAAACCTACGTG
The DNA here is from genome assembly GCA_002384205.1 of Bacteroidetes bacterium UBA4009. Lineage (GTDB taxonomy): Bacteria > Bacteroidota > Bacteroidia > NS11-12g > UBA9320 > UBA9320. The sequence goes on along the minus strand of DGBH01000049.1, from coordinate 19,636 downwards.
GCAGCTATATGCTCTTAGAAGAGGCTTCTGTAACAGGCACAGCCAATATTCTGATGGCAGCCGTTATGGCCAAAGGCACCACCACCATTTATAATGCCGCTTGTGAACCTTACTTGCAACAATTATGCAAGATGATAAACTCCATGGGAGGTAAAATATCTGGAGTAGGCAGTAACTTATTGGTTATTGAAGGCGTTAGCGAACTGGCAGGATGCGTTCATACCATACTCCCAGACATGATAGAGATAGGCTCTTTTATTAGCTTAGCAGCATTAACCCAATCGGAAATAACGATTGAGAAATGTAGAGTAGATCAATTAGGTATTATCCCTAAAGTATTCAAAAAACTTGGTGTTCAATTTATTATCAAAGACGACGATATCATAATACCCGAAAATAAACATTATGAAATAGATAATTTTATTGACGGAAGCATGATGACTATCTCTGATGCAACATGGCCTGGCTTGTCACCAGACTTATTAAGCGTAATACTTGTAATGTGCACACAAGCCAAAGGCAATGTACTCATACACCAAAAAATGTTTGAGAGTCGCTTATTCTTTGTAGATAATCTAATTGACATGGGAGCACAAATCATATTATGCGACCCGCATAGAGCTACCGTAATGGGGCTAGACAGAAGAGTTCCTCTTAAGGCAACCACCATGTCATCGCCAGACATTAGAGCTGGAGTATCCTTACTCATAGCCGCTATGAGTGCTGAAGGTAAAAGCACTATTCATAATATTGAACAAATAGACAGGGGATATCAAGATATCGAAACTCGTCTAAATGCGATAGGAGCAAGAATTACACGATCTTAAAAAATGAAAAACTTAAATGTATTTGGTATTACTTTCCTTTTGGTGATAAGCACTGCATTTAAATCAAGCATTACCGTTATTCATCCTGCTATTGGGGAGAAAGCTCCTGAAATTGAACTGAGAAACGGTGAAGGCAAAATAACCAAGTTAAGCAGCTTAAAGGGCAAAGTAGTGTTAATTGATTTTTGGGCCAGTTGGTGCAACCCTTGCCGCATCGAAAATCAACACATCGGTAAGACTTATGCTCAATTTAAGGACGCTACCTTTAAAATCGGGAAAGGATTTGAAGTATACAGTGTCAGCTTAGATTCAGACTCTTCCATTTGGCAAAAAGCTATTAAAAACGACAGAATGAATTGGAGTGCTCACGTATCCGATTTTAAAAAATGGGACAGTCCAGTGGTTGAATTATATAATTTTCGCTTTTTGCCACACAACTTACTTATTGACTCTTCAGGGATCATCATGGCTAAAAACATAATGGGACACGACCTTGAAAAAACTCTTGCCGCATATTTGGCAGACTAATTGGTGTCAATCTGACACAATAGGACGTGGCAATACTTTTGCAAAACCGTATAGCGCACAAGCACTTTAACAATGATGTCAGAAGAGAACAAAGAGCAAGAAGAAATTCTAGAAAATACTACAGAAGAGATAACGCAAGAATCTGAAAATGATAGCGTTGAAACCAAAGAGCCAACAGCTGAAGAGAAAATTATTGAGCTTAATGATAAATATTTAAGACTTTATTCTGAGTTTGATAATTACCGAAAACGCACCTCTAAAGAGCGCATTGAATTATTTAAAACCGCTGGACAGGATATTATGACAGACCTTGTTCCTATAATGGATGATTTTGAACGCGCCTTACAAAATATGGATAAGAAAGGGGATGTAAAAACGATACGCCAAGGTGTCGATTTGGTGTTTAATAAATTTAAAAGCACGCTAGAATCTAAGGGGCTTAAGTCATTTAAATCTATAGATCAAGATTTTGATCCAGAAATTCATGAAGCAATCACTAGAATACCTGCACCAAACAAAAAACAAATTGGTAAGGTAGTGGATGAGGTTGAAAAAGGCTACATGCTGAACGATAAAGTAATAAGATACGCTAAAGTAGTAGTAGGACAATAATGGCTAAAAGAGATTTTTACGACATACTAGGGGTATCCAAAAATGCGCCTGCCGAGGAAATAAAAAAGGCTTATCGTAAAAAAGCCATTCAATTTCACCCAGACAAAAATCCAGGTGATAAAGCGGCCGAAGACAAGTTTAAAGAAGCGGCAGAAGCCTATGAAATACTGAGCAACGCTGAAAAAAAACAACGATATGATCAATATGGTCATGCCGGAGTAGACGGTCAAGGTGGCTTTGGCGGAGGAGGCATGAATATGGATGACATTTTTAGTCATTTTGGAGATGTTTTTGGCGGTCGAGGCGGCAGTCCATTTGAAAGCTTTTTTGGCGGTGGCGGAGGTGGAAGAAGCGGCGGAAGACAAGCCGTTGGCTCTAACATTCGCATAAAACTAAAGTTAAGTCTAGAAGACGTTACCGCTGGCGTAGAAAAGAAAATAAAATACAAAAAGAAGGTGGTTGCCAAAGGCGTAACATTTGACACTTGCTCTACCTGCGGTGGTCGCGGTCAAGTAACTCGCGTTCAAAACACCTTCTTAGGGCAAATGCAGACCGCAAGCCCCTGCCCTACGTGTAGAGGAATGGGTAAAAAGATAAAAAATGTACCTGCAGGAGCAGATGCAATGGGTTTAATAACCGAAGAAGTTACCACATCTATCCAAATTCCTGCGGGAGTGGCAGATGGTATGCAACTAAATGTGCAAGGTCGCGGTAATGAAATGCCAGGAGGTGTAGCAGGTGACCTAATTGTGCTGGTAGAAGAAGCCAAACACGAGAGTCTTGAACGTGATGGAAATAATATTATTTTTAATCTTCATATTAGCTTCCCGCAAGCTGTATTAGGTGCCGATGTAGAAGTACCAACCGTGAGTGGCAAAGCACGTATCAAAATTGAACCTGGAACGGCAAGTGGGAAAGTACTCAGATTACGTGGCAAAGGAATACCTGATGTCAATGGTTATGCGACCGGAGATCAACTCATTTACGTAGATGTTTTCACCCCTAAAAAACTAAGTAACGACGAAAAAGCTATGATGAAACAGCTGCTTGAATCAGAGAATTTTATCCCTGACCCAAGCAAAGAGCGCGGCTTTTTTGACAAAATGAA
>DGBH01000049.1:10157-16422 GCA_002384205.1 Bacteroidetes bacterium UBA4009 | reverse complement strand
TTAGCCATTGAGCAAGAATTGGCTAGCATACAATCTCTTATAGATGCCGCATATCTAAAAATGCTTAATGGAGGTAGATTGTTTTATTTAGGCAGTGGTACAAGCGGCCGACTAGGTATAGTAGATGCCAGTGAGTGCCCTCCGACTTATGGAGTACCTCAAGGACTCGTAATTGGCATTATTGCCGGTGGTGACCCTGCCATAAGACAAGCCGTAGAAAATGCTGAGGATGACCCACTACAAGGCTGGTATGACTTACAAGCTCATACTATTAGCAAACGTGATTTTGTAATAGGCATAAGTGCTAGTGGCGGAGCTCCTTATGTGACTGGAGCCTTAGAGCAATGCATAGCTAACAAAGTGACTTGCGGCGCCATAGCGTGTAATATAGATAGTAAAATTGGCCAAATAGCCGATCATAAAATAGAAGTAGTTGTAGGCCCTGAATTTGTAACCGGAAGTACACGTATGAAAAGTGGGACTGCTCAAAAACTAATTCTAAACATGATAAGCACCAGCCTAATGATTAAGCTTGGGCATGTACAAGGCAACAGTATGGTCGACATGCAGCTAAGCAATAAGAAACTTGTACTACGAGGCACTCGAATGATAATGGAGCAAACTGGTTTAGATGATTTTACTGCCCAGGAGCTACTCTTAAAACATGGAAGTGTACGAAAAGCAGTAGAAGCCGCAGAAAATTGGTAGCTTTCTTAGATTTGAGTTTGATATGAAAATAATTACATGGTCATTACTAATAAGTATCGCTTTATCCTCTTGTTGTGATGATTGTGCGGATTACCCATCTACACATATATTGCAATTAGATACCTCGCTGCAAAGCGGATTTAGTTCTTCTGAAATAGGAAATTTAGTTTTAGTTACACATCGAACTAATTCTACAAGAGATACTCAACCGCTCTATATGAATCCAAGCAAGACATCTATATCGTATGGCGCTATAGATACCTGGCAGCTTAAACTTAACGAAACTTCAACTAATTCTCAATACGAAGTAGTATTGCATGATTCCGTAATAGCCCTTCTTGAACAGCCCTTGTTTAGCACTATACAAGGAAAAGGAATATGTTCTTGTGATGAGACAGAACTAAAATCTGTTCACCTTAATGGAGTGCTTAAAAGCAGGGATGAACTTCCCGAATTCATCCATAAAAAGTAAGCATTTTATCACTTAGATGTTAATTTTAAGCTTAAGTAATCGAAACTTAAACTTAATTACTTTTGCACCAGTGGAAAATATGATAACCATACACGTCACAGATTTAGACCGGGTAACGCACAGCATCTTGGCTCCAACCGACATGGGATTTAATGTAATGGAGGCTATACGAGCAAATGAATTGCCTATCAAGGCTACTTGTGGCGGAATGGCCATGTGTGCTACATGCAATTGTATCGTAAAAAGCGATCACCATCTCCCCGAAATGAGTGAGGATGAAGAAGCAATGTTAGACGAAGCATTTGTGTTGAATATACCTGGCAGCAGGTTAATGTGTCAAATCTTCATTTCAGAAGCTATTGACGGACTCGAAATCCAAATGGGTGAATTGACAGGAGAATAAGACGATGCAGACGGTTCAAATTAGAGAAGCTTCGGCTGAAGATACTCAGCAAATTCTGGATATTTACAATCATTACATTCAGCATACTGTAATCACTTTTGATGTAGATGCATATTCATTCGAGCAAATGTCAAACAAAATTTTACTGCTTCAAAAAGATTATCCTGTACTGGTGGCTCACAAAGATGACCATATCGTTGGATATGCATACGCCTCCGCATGGAAAACAAAAACCGCATACAAGCATAGTGCAGAGACTACTATATATATACACCCAGAATATCATGGTAAAGGAATAGGCTTACGACTCTATAATTCGTTATTGACATGCTTACCTCTTTTTGAAATTGTGAATGCAATAGCATGTATTACCATCCCCAATGACAGCAGCATCCGTTTACATGAAAAATTAGGATTTTTCAAAATAGGAAAGTTTGACAAAGTAGGATTTAAACATGCGCAATGGATTGACGTTGAATACTGGCAAAAACAAGTGTAAAATGGCACACAAAAGCCTACCTAAAAAAGGTATTTTAAGAAACTTTCACATTTTCTTTTGAAATATTTGAAAAATAAGCACAAAAAGGTACATTTGCAGCCCGAAATTTTCGAGGTAATAACATAACAAAGTGGATACATTATCATACAAAACCATCTCAGCTAACGCCAAAACTGTAAACAAACATTGGGTTGTAGTTGACGCAGAAGGAAAAACATTAGGTCGTTTTTGTTCTGAAGTAGCAAAAGTACTTAGAGGCAAAAACAAGACTAGTTTTACACCACACGTAGATTGTGGCGACAATGTAATTGTTCTAAACGCTGAAAAAATTACCATGACTGGTAATAAAATGAACGTAAAAGAATATCAAAACTTCAGTGGATACCCTGGAGGTCGTCGTGTTGAAATAGCTAAAGATTTATTAGCTAGAAAACCAAAAGATCTTATTGAAAGAGGTGTTCGTGGTATGTTACCTAAAAACAGACTTGGACGAAAATTATTTACAAACATGCATGTGTTTGTAGGTACTGAGCATCCTCATGAGGCTCAAAAACCAACCAAATTAGACATTTAATTATATGGACGTTATAAATACAATTGGGAGAAGAAAAGCATCAGTAGCTCGTGTATACATGAGTGAAGGTAAAGGTACTATTACGGTAAATAACAGACCGTTAGAAAAGTACTTTGCTTCTCCAGAGTCATGGTACTATGTTAATTTACCGTTGCAAACTTGCAACATGGAAGGTAAATATGACATAAAGGTAAACGTAGATGGTGGTGGAACTACCGGTCAAGCAGATGCTATTAAACTTGCTATCGCAAGAGCTTTAGTAAAAGCTGATGCCGATTTGAAACCAGCATTAAAAGCAAAAGGGTTAATGACAAGAGATTCTCGTTCTGTTGAGCGTAAGAAACCAGGTCAACCAAAAGCAAGAAAGAAAACACAATTCAGTAAACGTTAAGACCATGGCAGTAAGTACAGAAAAATTATTAGAAGCAGGTGTACACTTTGGTCACCTTACCAGCAAATGGAATCCAAAAATGGCACCTTATATCTTTATGGAGCAAAATGGTATTCACATTATTGATCTTAACAAAACTTCAGCTAAGTTAGAAGAAGCTAAACAAGCCATTGCTAATATCGCCAAAACAGGACGTAAAGTAATGTATGTAGCTACTAAAAAACAAGCTAAAGAAATATTGGAAGAGAACGCCAAAAGAGTAAATATGCCTTTCGTAAGCCAAAGATGGTTGGGTGGTATGTTAACTAATTTTGCTACCGTGCGTAAGTCTATCAAAAAAATGCAATCTATCGAAAAAATGAAAAGCGATGGAACTTTCTTAAATATGAATAAGAAAGAGCGTTTGATGAAATCTCGTGATCAAGAAAAATTGGAGCGTGTATTAGGCGGTATCGAAGACTTGAATAGAATTCCATCTGCACTTTTTATTGTAGATATTAAAAGAGAGCACATTGCGGTAAAAGAAGCTCAAAAGCTAAATATTCCAATATTTGCTATTGTAGATACCAATTCTGATCCTACTAAAGTGGATTTCCCAATCCCAGGAAACGATGACTCTGCAAAATCACTTCACATCCTTATCACTGAAATTACCGATGCTATCGCTTCTGGTTTGGCCGAAAGAAACCAAGCTAAAGAACAAGCTCAGAAAGATAGTGAAATAGATGCAGCGGCTATAGAAGCGTCTAAAGCTGAAAAAGAAGAAGCATAGTCTAACAGACTTTTTATTTTAAACAACACACTCAATAATAGAATAATGACAACTATTACAGCGTCTGTAGTTAACAAACTTAGACAAATGACAGGAGCCGGTATGATGGATTGCAAAAAAGCATTGCAAGAAGCCGAAGGCGACATCGATGCGGCTATCGATATACTTAGAAAAAGTGGAGCTGCTAAAGCTGCAAAAAGAGCGGATAGAGACGCTGCAGAAGGTCTTTCTATCGCTAAATCTTCTGCTGACAATACCTATGGTATTGTTGTGGAGGTAAATTGTGAAACTGACTTCGTTGCTAAAAATGATGATTTCGTAGCATTCGCAAATAAAATTGCTGATATTGCTCTAGATCAAAAATTTGCAGACAGAGACGCATTACTTGCAACTGCATTTGATGGCAAAACACTTGGTGAAATCCTTATAGACAAAACTGCGGTAATCGGAGAGAAAATTGACGTATCTAACTACGCTCTTGTTTCTTCTGAAGGTGTAGCAGCATACAACCACGGTGCAAACCGTATCGGTGTATTAGTAGCACTTAACTCAAACGAAGAAACTGCTTTACAAGCTGGTAGAGATTTAGCTATGCAAATAGCGGCTATGAATCCTATTGCTGTAGACGAAACTTCTGTATCTCAAGTGGTAAAAGATAAAGAACTAGAAATAGGCAGAGATATCGCTCGTCAAGAAGGTAAACCAGAAGAAATGTTAGATAAAATCGCGCAAGGTAAACTTCAACGTTTTTATAAAGACAACACTCTTTTACACCAAGCATTTGTTAAAGATAGCTCTATGACTGTAGCTGCTTTCTTAAAAACAGTTGATGCTAATCTTACTGTAAAATCATTTACACGATTCCAATTAGGAGCATAAGCGACTAATCAAATACTATAATTTCAAAAAGTCTTCTACTAGTAGAAGACTTTTTTATTTCCATACTTTCTAATTTCAACTTACATTTGACCCTTGAATGAGCGCTTTGCATATACATCCAGAACTTATTGAACAAAAAGGCACCATTCCATTCATTCAAAACACCACACTACCCATGAAATATAAACGAATACTACTCAAACTAAGTGGCGAAGCTTTGCTTGGCGATAAAGAATTTGGTATAGACAGCAGCATACTTGCTATGTATGCTCGTGAAATAAAAGCGGCAGTTGCTCTAGGTATAGAAGTAGCCATCGTAATAGGTGGCGGGAATATCTTCCGTGGAGTAAGCGGCGTAGAAGGCGGAATGAAAGATCGCGCTAATGCAGACTATATGGGTATGCTCGCTACTATGATAAACGCCATGGCCTTGCAAGGAGCTTTGGAGAACGAAGGTGTTTACACGCGATTGCTGAGTGCTATTAAAATGGAACAAGTAGCAGAACCTTTCGTACGCAGAAGAGCGATTAGGCACCTTGAGAAAGGGCGTGTGGTAATACTAGGTGCAGGAACGGGAAATCCCTACTTTACTACAGACACCGCAGCTAGTCTTAGAGCGGTAGAAATAGAAGCAGATGTTATATTAAAAGGAACCCGTGTAGATGGTATTTATTCTGCAGATCCTGAAAAAGACGCAACTGCTACTCGTTTTGATAAACTAAGCTTTACCGAAGCAATAAGCCGCAACCTTAAAGTAATGGATATGACGGCCTTTACCCTTTGTCAAGAAAACAACCTCCCCATTATCGTTTTTGATATGAATAAAGCGGGAAATCTTATAGAGGTTGTAAAAGGCGTAGAAGTAGGAACGTTAGTGAGTTAGTTGTCGGTAAAAAGTTATGTTTAAGTGTAAACGACACTTAAACATAACTCAACTTTACCCCTTCTTCGAAACCTAATTACCTCTAACTAAGTTAAAACTTATTCTTCCACATCATGCTTTCTACTGGCTTGATGGTGCGTTTGTTATATTTAGCATTCGGTTTTTTGTTATACATAGTTTCGACCTCACCCTCTACTACAAAGTAAATAAGCTGTCCTATCGGCATACCCTTGTACACGCGAACCGGCTGAGTAACCGATATTTCAAGTGTCCACGTATTACAAAACCCTACATCTCCTTTACCTGCAGTAGCATGTATATCTATTCCTAAACGACCGGTACTGCTTTTACCTTCTAAAAAAGGTATATGTGCATGCGTTTCGGTATACTCTTCTGTTACCCCTAGATATAAAACTCCAGGTTGTAATTCAAAACCATTGATTGGAATCTCAAAATGTTCAATTTTATTATGCTCACGCGCATCCAAAACCCTATCTGTATAACACGCTAAATGTTTACCCAAGTGCACATCATAACTATTAGTTCCAAGGTCACTCCTATTAAATGGTTCAATTAAAATAGTTCCTTTCTCTATTTCTTCTAAGATTCGTGTATCGCTAAGTATCATTGATTTTTGATTGGTTCAATTTTAAAGTATTATTTCAACTTTCCAAAGGCAGAGCG
>DGBH01000049.1:0-9970 GCA_002384205.1 Bacteroidetes bacterium UBA4009 | reverse complement strand
CTTACGCTTTTCGCCTGATACTCATGTGCAGCAACTGAATAAACTTCTTTGCCAATAGTCAAGTCCCATGCCCTAATCATGGCGTCTCGCCCGGTGCTTACTAGCGTCTTTTCATCCAAAAGAGTAAGTGCAAACACCGAATTGGTGTGCCCTACTAATGTACGCGTGACTTGCATCGTATCTTTATCTACTTCATAAATAAGATGATCTGAAGCTCCGATGAAATAACTACCCTCCGATTGAATTATACATCTCAAACTTTCGTTGGACACTTGCAACGAACGCTGCTCTTCGTTACGTGTATAGCTTAATATACCATCTTCACCCCCGCTAGTAGTATCCATTATAAAAAAAACACCCCCATGGTGCTTTTTCTGTTTACTGACTAAGGTGTTGTCAGCGAGATTTACTTTGAATATTTCTCCGTTGCGAGAACCCAGTAATAAATGAGCGTCATGCTTAGTCATACTGTAAAATGCTTCTCCGCCTTGCAACACAAGAATACCATTCTCCGGATTATCGATATCCCATTTTACCACATAGCCCTCAGCACCTGCAGAGTATATCGTCCGCGTTTCTTTATCCAACACAAAATCATAAATGGAATCTTTATGGCCTTTCAATTGTGCTACCTTTGCAATCTTAATTTCTGGTCTATTTGCCATTACATACGAAGAAACATATAAAGAACGGAATAGTTGCGCTTTGGCTCATAGAAGAATCAAAAGAAGAACTGTGGCAACTGCTTCCACCATCTTGGCTGGCAAATTTAGACTTTGAGAAAGTCAATCGTCATAATCTTGCGGCGCGTGTTCTGGCGCATACCGTTTGTCCTGACTTTGATTTTTTAGAAAAAGATGAGTATGGTAAACCATACTTTGACAGTGAAGATCATAAAATATCTATAACTCATGCAGGAAAGTACGCAGGATTTATGTTTACCAAAAAACGAGACTGCGGTATAGACATGGAAGAAATAACTGAGCGCATACAACGCATACAAGGTAAATTTATGAGACCAGACGAAGAAGCATTTTTGGCTGACGACCTAAAAGGCCTTTATATGCTTTGGTGTGCTAAAGAAGCTATGTATAAATATTATGGCTTCAAAGCATTAGATTTTAAACAACACATTAAACTGGATTACGCTCCTCTACAAGAAAATGGAACGCTCATAGGCCATATCCATAAGGATGATTATTTGCGGACCATAGAATTAGAATATTCCTTTTTCGATAATTACTTAATATTGCATACAGCCTAATGAGTAAAATAGTTTGGATAACAGGTGCTGGCACTGGCATTGGCAAAGCACTAGCAATGGCCTATAATGAGAAGGGAAATACCGTAATTCTATCTGGCAGAAAAGAAGACCAATTGAATGAAGTAGCCAACTTACTATCAAACGCTTACGTACTTCCTCTTGATGTGATTAATGAAGATGCTATAACACAAGCAGTGGCACAAGTCTCTGCGAAATTTGGGCGTGTGGACGTTCTAATTAATAATGCAGGAGTAAGTCAACGGGCTCTGGTCACAGAAACCTCTAATGACGTTGGACGTCAATTAATGGAGGTTAATTTTTTTGGTAGCGTTCATTTAACCAAGGCTGTATTACCTCTAATGCTCAAAACTGGCACCGGAAATATAGTTGGAATGAGCAGTGCGGCAGGCAAGTTTGGATTTCCATTGCGATCCTACTATTCCGCCAGTAAGCACGCCCTGCACGGATTTTACGAAGCCCTAGGTCTAGAACTAAAAGACACCCAAATTTACACCACCGTAGTTTGCCCTGGCAGAATAAAAACGGACATTAGTAAAAATGCACTGAAAGGTGACGGAGCTGCCCACGCTCAGATGGACGACGGTCAGCTCAATGGCGTAGATGTAGCTATTTGTGCAGCTAAAATAAAACAAGGCATAGGCAGAAATAAATCAGAAATTTACATCGGTGGAGGTGAAATACTATTGATCTATCTAAAAAGGTATATACCTGCTCTCTTTCGATTTATCGCCAAGCGTGTAGCCCCAGAGTAGAAAGTCCCTCTTAAGGCGAAAATTTGCCATTACGTGTACTTAATTTAGTAGTGCAAATAGTTAACTTTAGATGAGGCTTTAGCCACTAGTCTGCACCGCCTTTCTACAACTTACTACTTCACTCATTTTTTAATATTTATTTTTTATTTTAAAAAGATAAAAGTAGGATTGTACCTATTAAAACAATCACTTGAAAAAAATAGCACTCATTTGCTACGTCATTATCAGTTTTAACTCTTTTGGTCAAAACTATAATACCGATGCTAGCAAATACACTTTTCTCGAAAAAAATTACTTTAGTCAATATAGAGTTGGTGCACTGCTTGGTATATCACCTGGTTTTGAGGTTACACCAAGTACACGCCCAGCGTATAAAAGTGCAGTTACTATGGTGTCTATCGTTAATGTAGGATATAACGCCCGCATTAACATCAAAGACTTTGATGACAAAGCCTCCATTGCGATTACGGCCCCTGTTGATCTCAGTTTGGGATTAGGCATTAGTTATCCAAATGACTATGTCAACACAGGCTTCTTGACCTTAGCATCTGGTCTTTTTATAGATTTTAATTATGGTTATCACTCCACGTATAACAACATTGATAAAAGTGGTTTTACAGTTGGTTTTGGTATGCGTGTATTTAAAACACCATTATTTGGTATTTCAGAAGACCAAGACACTAAATTTCAACGATTATCTTTTGGCCCAGCAGTAAGAGCCGAACTTAAGTTTGATGATGCAAACGATCTAAACCGTGCTTATTACCTAGAGTTGGGCATCCCAAGCCACTTTGACTACGAGGGAGAAAAGTATCTATCTAATACATATGTCAATTTTGGTATCAGTAAAATTCTAAATTATTAAGCCATGAGATTCCTATTATTCACCTTTGTCACGTTCCTATTAAACCATGCATACTGCCAAATTATTTTGCAATCTCATGGTGAAATACCTGCCGAAATATTTCAATCTTCATCCGAAAAATTCGCACTAAAGAGAGATTTAATTGTGGACTCATCCTACTTTGAGCCTAGGGATGTAAGACTCGCAAGACTCAAAAACAGCGAACAAGCCACTTACCTTATTGACGCGATTAAAAATAGCGGAGACATCTACATAAACGATGATTACACAAAACTCATAAACGGTATCGCAGATGAATTACTCCGAGATCTACCTGAAATAAGAACAAAGATTCATTTGTACGCATACAAAGCTCCTTATGTTAATGCCTTTTCAACAGATCAAGGAGACATATTTTTTACCGTAGGTTTATTGGCCTATCTTGACAATGAAGCGGAATTGGCTTTTGTAGTGGGCCACGAAATAGTGCATTACATCAAACAACACAATGAGAAAGGCTTTAGCGAACGGATTAAAATAGCCCGCGGCAAAGACCAGTATACAGATCTTACGGTAGACCAGAGTTGGGAAGCAGAGCATCTCTTTTCACAATCTTTAGAAAAAGAAGCCGACATCCAAGCATTAGATCTTTATCTTAAAACAACATACGACACCGCTGCTATTTTTACAGGATTATCAAAGCTAAAAACAGCTGACTTAGGCTATAAGGATACCGCCATAGAAGAATACATTTACAATCTTGCAGACTTCGTTTTACCAGAAGGCTTTTTACCTGATTCTCTTAAAATAAAAAGGAATACCAAAAGAACCGAAAAATACAGCACCCATCCTGAGGTTGAAATGCGCCTGGCATATTGCAAAGACAGCATTGCTGGCAGAAATAGCCTTGGAAGTGACGTCTTCAAAAATATAAATGCAAGCAATTTTGAAAAACTAAAGTACTTGGCTCGAAAAGAACAATTACTGATGTTATTTGATAACCACTATTATGCAAAGGGAATTTACAATGCCTATTTAATGCGTTTAAGAGACCCCGGTAATAAGGAGTGGTACGATCAGTATATTTCCCTTGCTATGGTAACGGTATCCGAATTACGCATAATCAACTATGATACTCCAGAGAAGTCAGCAGAATACAGCGGCTCATTATTTAATGTATGGTATACGCTCTATAAAGGACAAAACCTTAATACTATTTTGCTTACCAGTATACATTCCTTTAATACGTTTAAAGAAAGCAGTACAGATTATAACAAAGGAATGGTTATTAGATCACTCGATCTTTTGGTCTCCTCAGAATCTAAAACTTGGAAACAATCGGTTAAAAACCAATTTGATAGTGCAAAAACTAGAAATACGGTAACCAAAGAACTCTTACCAATGTTAAAGGGGATAACCGAAACCGAGTTATTTACGCGTGAGTTTAACCAATATCTACAAAAAAATAGTGATGAAAAAATTGCTAATGAAGACACTACTGCCCAATCTTTTTCACTTACAGATTTAAAAAATATCGTGATTTACAATCCCTATTATGTTAGAATAGATGAACGTGCTCAAGGATATATAGACTACTCCGTTACGTATGCAAACGAGCAGAATTTACTGCAGAACCTAGATGATATTTTGGTTAGAAAATCCCTCGAATACTCAATTTTAGATGTACGAAATTTAAAATCTGACGATGGAGATAAGTTTGACGACATATCAACCCTAGGCAATTACATTCGCCGATTTGATATCCGTAAATTTAAGAACAACGAAGAAATACTGACCCCTTCTCAAGATAAACTAGACTCTATTAGAGCTAAATATCAAACTGACTATGTAATGTGGATTGGTGCTAGATCTTACAAGGGAACGAGTCTTGGATTTAACCGAAGTTTATTACTTTCCTTATTTGTACCTAATTATTTGCCCTTTGGTGTTTTAAAATTATTTCTAAAAGATCACGAATACCAATTATTCTATATAGTCTTTGATTTAAAGAACAATACAATCGTTAAGAAAAAAGCGCTTGAATGCTATGAGTCACTAGACAACAGAAACTTAACCACCATTTATCTAAATAAACTTTTAGAAGATTAAAATGAAAAAACATATATCACTGCTAATTATCATTCTTTTATTTGTTGCACATAGTTCATACGCACAACAAAAAAATATTCTCGATAAAAAAAATATCGTTTTTATAGATGCAGAAATTCCCGATATGATATTTAATGGATATGAAGTACTCAAGCCATCTCTAAAAATAAATCTAGGTATAGAGCATTACCTAAGAAACAACAAAAGCATTTCAGCAAGATTTTCACATAATAAATTTGTTTCGAGCCCTTGGACCAAATCTTCACTCAACAACATTGAATACTCTTCTTTTGACTCTACACTATCTGCTGAAAAAATCGGGTACACCAAGCAAAATGGTTTTGACATTAGTTATAAAGTGTACCGCGATAAAACGAGTGCACTTTTCCCTATCGGCAAATATTATGAATATGGAATGGGATTACATAGTACCCATTTTACGGGCTCGTCTTACCAAACCGAATTTTACAATACGGTTACACAGAGCCCTGAGCTAGTTCCTATAGTGGAAGAGAAAACCAGTGTAACCACCGTAAGTTTAGCTTTTGGAGGGGGAAGACAGTGGCTCATGGAAAATAACATGATTCTAGGGTTTGGTTATCGTTTTAGATTACACATCCCCGTTAAATTTGACTATTATGGCAATGAATCCAACTACGACATCGTTTATTTCGAGCATTCCAACGATCCAAAAACATTATATTTCAATGATCTATTGCTGACCGATTGGCTTTCTGCATTTGTTAAAATTGGTTATATTTTTTAGCACTAAATACAGCAGATAGGTAGTTTGTTATCTTCAGTTATACAACTACAAATTCGATTTGCCTAGCACGCTCACAAAAAGTATTTTCGCCCATCTTGAAAAAAACAATTAGCGGAATACAACAGATGGGAATAGGAATCCCAAATGTGCACGATGCATGGGCTTGGTATCGTAAGAATTTAAGCATGGATGTGCCCGTATTTGAAGAGGCTGCAACCGCAGCTTTAATGTTACCATATACCGGAGGAACTCCACACGATAGACATGCAATACTGGCACTTAACATGCAAGGTGGAGGAGGATTTGAGATCTGGCAATACACTAGCCGCATTCCTGTAGCTCCCGACAAACCATCAAAACTCGGTGATTATGGAATAAACATTTGCAAGATAAAAAGTCCAAGTGTAAAACTAGCATTTGCCAATTTTGATAAAACGTATCTAATTTCTAAACAAATAGAAAAGACCCCAAATGGGTTATTGCATTTTTTTATAAAAGATCCATATGGAAATATCTTCCAAATTGTAGAATCCAATGACTGGTTTAGTCAACGAGGGGATGATACTGGAGGTGTTTACGGAGCAATTTTGGGTGTTTCAGACATTGAAAAGTCTAAAGAATTTTACCGTAAAATTTTGGGCTATGATACCGTAGTTTGGGAAGATGAAGGCATGTTCAATGATCTAGGTTCCTTGAACGGGGGAAGAAGCAACTTTAAACGCGCAATACTAACGCACAGCGAAGCACGAAAAGGGAGTTTCAGCCCATTACTCGGAGCATCACAAATCGAGCTTGTTCAAAATCTTGACCAGCCCGGTGAGAATATCTATAGAAATCGTTTTTGGGGCGATCTTGGTTTTATTCACCTCTGTTATGACATTATAGGCATGAAAGCCCTGCAAGAAGAATGTGAAGCTGCGGGTCATCCATTTACCGTAGATAGTGCTAATTCTTTTGACATGGGCGAGGCTGCTGGTCATTTTAGCTACATAGAAGATCCAGATGGCACGCTTATAGAATTTGTAGAAACACACAAAATACCTATTCTAAAAAAGATAGGATGGTACCTGGATTTAAGAAAAAGAAATGCACTAAAGCCATTACCAAGATGGATGATAAAGAGCATGGCACTGAACAGAAAGAAAGATTAATTGTTAAAAAAAGATATGAAGTATAAAGTTATTGGGATTAGCGTTCTGATTTTAGTAAGTATTGCAACTTTTGTCTCCTTAAAACAAGACAAAAATTCAGATAGCACTTTACAACATCCTGGATGGATGAACCAGTACCTTGAACTAAAAGGTGACGAAAATGGTAAAATACCATCCGGAATGCATGCCAAATGGTATGCTGCAGACCAAGCTAACGCTGCTCTATATAAAAAAGCAGAAAACAATTTAGAAAATATTACTGAAGTAGGCCCTGACAATGTAGGTGGGCGTAATAGAAGTATAATTATAGATCGATTCAATGCAAATAGACTACTCTGTGCCGGAGTTTCTGGTGGAATTTGGGTTTCTGAAAACAAAGGATCCTCATGGGACATTGTAGACAATAATGCTCCTACCCTATCCGCCACTTGTATTACCCAAAGTCCCTTTGATAAAAATGTGTTTTACTACGGAACGGGCGAGGCTTTTGGTAACTCCGCAGACTTAGGCGGGCTCGGTCTCTTTAGATCAAGAGATGGTGCAAAAACATTTGAACACCTTACTCATACAGCCACAACTGCGCTCAACGGCATTTGGGATGTAGAGCACTCACTAACGTTAGATAGTACCGTTTATGTAGCCACGCACACCAGTGGTGTTTGGAGAAGTACCGATGGAGGTGCTAGCTTTAGCAGAGTAAGTCAGATGCCAAGTGGAAGAGTACACGAAATAAAAGCAACCGATGATGGCTACATTATGGCCGCATTCGATGCCTATGGAATTGTTAAAATGAAGGAAGACGATCTATCCGTTCAACGTTTAAATGGAGCAGGATGGCCAACCTCAGGATACAGCAGAATTAGCTTTAGCTATGCCAAACAATATCCGCAGGTTATGTTCGCGCAACTTGCCGTAGGATCTGGAGACGCTTTGCAAGGAATATACAAAACCTCAAACGGGGGCCTTTCTTGGACACAAATAAGTAGTCCGACATTTATTAGTTACACACAAGCATGGTATGATTTTATTCTTACCGTAGCTCCTGCTGATACTAATTTTGTGGTAACTGCAGCAGTAGCTCCAGCATACTCAACTGACGGAGGTCAGACATGGAAAGAAATGGCTAATTCTCATTCGGACTACCATGAACTTACTTGGGAGAGTAATACAAGCCTACTGGTAGGAAATGACGGCGGCGTATATCGAATGGACAAAAACAATATGTCTACCTTTACTACGCTTAATAATGGACTGAATATTACACAATTCTATGCAGGACATTTTTACCCTACAGGCACCTCTCTCATTGGAGGAACACAAGACAACGGCACCCGTTATAGTCAAAGCGGCGCGGCAACCATGCCAAGTATCTGGGGAGGTGACGGATCATTTTGTGCGGTAAATCAACAAAATTCAGCGGTTAGATATGTATCGTCCCAATACCTAAACCTATGGAGAACAGGTACAGGGAACAGCAACATAGGGCGTACTATTAGAACCGCAGTCGGAGGAGATGATGGCGTTTGGTTTATTAATCCTATAGAAATTAATAACCTAGATGGCGATCAACTATACGTGCCAACACGCAGAGAAATATTTCGTTCTGTAGATGCAGGTGCAAGTTGGATAAAGCTTACTACCGACTTGGTAGGTGACAGTTATGCTATAGGCCTGAGCAATGAACTTAATCCAACCGCTTACATTGGAGGAACCGCGTCTAGGCTTTATAGAGTAGATAAAGCCGCAACAGCTCCAGAAGCTTCTGAAATAAGCATGTGGACCACTAAGTATCCATTATTTTTAGGAAGTACTATCGGTTGTATAGAAGTAGATCCAAATGACGCGAGTGTCATTTATTGTGGTCTTACCAACGTGAACCCTAAAAGCAGATTATGGCGTGTAAAAGGTGCAAATACTGCAGAACCTATTTGGGAAGATATAAGTAGCAATTTGCCTAGTAGTCTGCCCGTCAACTGGATAGAAGTAGATCCTCAAATGAGTGACCATATTATCATTGCAACCGATTATGGTTTGTATTCTACACTTAATGGTGGTTTGAGTTGGAATAAAGAAACGCGCATCCCTAATGTACCCGTTGATCAAATTAGACTGAGACATAGTGACCGAAAACTTTTTATTTTTACGCACGGAAGAGGCATTTGGACTGCTGATTTAAAAAACGATTTAGTCGCTAAAACACAAGCAATTACCACTCAAGACTTTAAAGTATATCCTAACCCTTCTAGTGATTATATAAAACTCGTTGGAGCTAATTATTGCACAGGAAAACTTTATAATTTAAAAGGCGATTTTGTTGCTAAAAGTATTGATAATCAAATAGATGTACGCGATATTACTGCAGGAACTTACTTCGTAGAAATACAAAGTAATCAAAATAAAATAGTTAAGAAAGTAATTGTAACCCACTAAATAGCCAAAGCTAGTTGCTTAGTGCATCAATAACAGCTTCACGCTTTTTTGTTATTTCTTTTTTTACGTTATCGGATAAACCGAGCCATTGAAGTTCGCTCCATAAGTGAGGAAATGCTTCTATCGTTCTAAACCAACATATGGCTCCATAAATACCGCTTATGGTAAAAAGAATCCACCAGTAGGATGGCGTAAGAACCGCAGCTGTAATCGCTACCCCAATCACTAAACCAACTCCTTGAAGCATTCCCACCAATGCTTTTACTGCATCTCGGAAAACGATATTTTTAAACTTTCTAAGTACAAAACGATCATTCAATTTGAAGAGTAATGACCAAATGAAATAAATCGGCAAACTCCAACCCATTGTTACGATGGCAAGAAATGCCGATATATAATCAAAGCCTCTATTCCCCACATTAGAATCAAGTATTTTATGTTTTTTTAAATCTATCATGTACGTATTTACGTTCTCGGCAAAATCGGCATTCATTTGATTTATTTTCTGAACCGAAAGCTTCCAACGATCGTTGATTTTAAAGGCTACGGTTTCATAATTTTCATTTACGATAACATCATGTAAGAACTCCTTTTCCCCTGTAAAATCACCCTTTGTTATAACTACATTTCGGT
>DGBH01000123.1:2516-3706 GCA_002384205.1 Bacteroidetes bacterium UBA4009 | reverse complement strand
AATGGTGTGGAGTGGTTTAAGTAGAATAGATGTCATAACCGCTACTTCATTTATAGCTCAAGAACACCAATATTTTTCTCCATCACAACGTGGTTTATCCCTACTTCTTGAAAAACGTCTGAAGTGATTTGGTATCCTAGCTTTTCATAAAAACCTATTGCATTATGCCGAGCGTGAAGGATGATGCTCTTCATTCCATGTTCACTTGCAAATAGCTCAAGTGAACTTACCAGAAGTTTGCCATACCCTTGGCCTCTAACTTCTTCTGAGGTAGCCATTTGGCGAAGTTTACCCATACCACTTTTGTAGTGAGACACCAAGACCACCACACCAAGTACTTGAGCTTTTTCCAAAGCCACAAAATGAATTTGATTGATCTCATCATTAAGATCTTCGTCAAATAAATTTTGACCAAGTGGTTCTCGGAGCACTTGGTTGCGAAGTTTTTGAGACTTAAAATAGAACTCCGATGTGAAGTCAATACATACAACTCTCATTTTAAAACCGTATTCCTAATCCAAACATTAATAAACTACCGCTGATGCCTGGATTCCTGTTAAAAGTTCGGCTTGCTTGTACGGATAAATCAAAAGTTTTATCAATCAGGTAACCCGTATTTATCATTACTCTATTCCCATTAAAATTCTCACTTTTATTATTGCCTAATAGATTAAATCCTCCACCTATATATAGATTGGTTTTACCTACAAATTCTTCAAAGGATAATCCAACTTCAAAGTTAGAAAGCTCCGTTTTTAAAGTATCAATTCCTTGGCCATTGGTATCAAGACTCACAATTAAAAATCCCAGATTAAATTTTATTGTATTACCAAAGCTGAGATAAGGATTATAGGCAAATCCCTGTATTTTTTGAGTAGGAGAGGACTGCCCATTAAAACTACCCAATTTTAACGTCGCGTTAAAATAGGAATTTCTACTGGTGCTATCACTTTGTGCTAACGAACTTATGGTAAAAAAAATAGCAACGAATAGTAAACTCTTTTTCATTTCCCTCAAAAATAATTATTTATGCATATAAAGCAATAATCAAGTAAAGTAAATCAGAAATGGGTTTTTACTTAAGACTAATACATAAAATGACCTGTCTAAATATTTTAGAAGGGTATAATGTTTTGACTTATTAAAAAGCCGAGTGTTAGTATATGGATTCTTAACTAAAAAAGTCCTTT
>DGBH01000123.1:0-2266 GCA_002384205.1 Bacteroidetes bacterium UBA4009 | reverse complement strand
ACATGTACTGATTTTCTAAAACCTAAAAGTATAGGCCCAATTGCTTCTGAAATACCTAAGCTCTGCACCATTTTGTAAGCAATGTTACCTGAATTTAAATCCGGGAAAATAAATACGTTGGCATTTTCATTTCCTAGTTTAGAAAAAGGAAATAACTCTTGGCGTAAATCCGCATTTAACGCGGTATTTGCTTGCATTTCACCATCTACTAATATTTCGGGATTTTCTCTATTTAACTTGGCAAGTGCCGTCCGAATATTACTAGGGGTAGTTCCTTTAGCAGATCCAAAATTACTGTAACTTAACATAGCGATTCGGGGCTTTATCTGCAAGTTGGTTACCATTCTATGGGTCAGTTTTACAATATCTACTAACTCGTCAGAAGTAGGTGCAATATTTACGGTAGTGTCGGCAAAGAAAAGTGGTCCTTGCTTGCTCATGATTATATACATCCCAGCTACCTTCGTAACACCATCTGTTTTTCCGATAATTTCAAGTGCCGGTCGTATAGTGTCTGGGTAGTTGCTGTTTTGGCCGCTTATAAATGCGTCTGCTTGACCGAGTTCTACCATCATCGCACCAAAATAAGTGCGTTGTCTCATCTTCTTAACGGCTTGGTGTAAAGTAAGTCCTTTACGTTGTCTCTTTTCGTAATACAGTTTCCCGTATTGGTCTATCAATTCTGGAGAGCGACTTGGATCAATAATGGTACAATCACCTAAGTTTAGTCCCAATTCATCAATCGTAGATCGTATTTGGTCTTCAAAACCAAGTAAAATGGGGATGCAAGATCCTTCTTCTCGGGCAACGTGTGCAGCTTTTAGTACTTTTGGATTATCGGCTTCACCAAAGACCACACGTTGAGGGTTTTGCTTTGCTCTGTTGGCGATATTGCTAAGGAAACGGTTATCCAGACCCATTCGCTTGCGCAGTTCTGTTTTATACGCTTCCCAGTCTGTAATTTCTATTTGAGCTACACCACTTTCCATAGCTGCTTTTGCAACGGCAGGAGATACGGTAGTAATTAATCTTGGGTCTAATGGCTTCGGAATAATGTAATTTTTGCCAAAGCTCATATCCGGTTGATTATAAGCCAGTAAAACTACGTCGGGTACAGGTTCTTTGGCAAGTGCGGCTAGTGCTTTAACAGCTGCAAGCTTCATTGCTTCATTTATAGCAGTAGCGCGCACATCCAGTGCTCCTCTAAAAATAAATGGGAATCCCAGTACATTATTTACTTGATTAGGATAATCAGATCGGCCTGTAGCCATAATAACATCTTCTCGGGCTGCAATAGCTTCTTCATAAGGTATTTCAGGGTTAGGATTGGCCAAGGCGAAAACAATGGGGTTTGCGGCCATAGAACGCACCATATCTTGAGTCATGATATTGCCTACTGAAAGTCCTAGAAATACATCTGCATTTACCAGCGCTTCTGCTAGGTTAGCATATTTTTTAGGTCGCTTAAACTCGTCTTTCCATTGGTCTAAATCTGTTCGGTCGTCGCTTACCTGTCCGTCTCTGTCAAACATATAAAGGTTTTCTTTTTGTACCCCAATGGCTATCCACATTTTAACACATGAGATTCCTGCAGCTCCAGCGCCGCTTACCACTACTTTTACTTCTGCTGCATTTTTACCTGCTACTTCTAACGCATTGATAAGACCTGCGGTACTTATAATAGCTGTACCATGTTGGTCATCATGCATCAACGGGATTTTCATCTCTCGCTTCAGGGTTTCTTCTATCAAGAAACTTTCAGGCGCTTTTATGTCTTCTAGGTTTATGCCGCCAAAAGTGGGTTCTAAAGCTTTTACTACATCTATAAACTTTTGTGGATCATTGGCGTCCACCTCAATATCAAATACGTCTATATCTGCAAATATTTTGAAGAGTACACCTTTACCTTCCATAACCGGTTTGGAAGCTAAAGGGCCTAAATTACCCAATCCTAAAACAGCTGTACCGTTAGATATTACGGCTACTAAGTTTCCTTTGGCTGTGTATTTATAAGCGTCTTGTGGGTTTTTAAAAATCTCCTCACACGGTTCGGCTACTCCTGGTGAATAAGCCAAACTTAAATCTCTTTTAGTTTGAGTTGGTTTGGTAGGTACTACCTCTATTTTTCCTGGTCTTCCTTGTGAGTGGTAATCCAGTGCATTGTCAAATTGGCTATCCATTTTGTTTGTTGTTTGTTTGGTTGCAATGTGTGCAAGTAGGCAAAGGTATTTTTACAAACTGTAAGACAAAATAGAAAAACTAACCT
>DGBH01000193.1:37698-38007 GCA_002384205.1 Bacteroidetes bacterium UBA4009 | reverse complement strand
GGAGCAAAGAAGTTGCTGCTTAATCCTCCAGAAGGAGAAAGAATAGTAACCGTGTAATCCTCGGTCTCACCCCAAGTATAAGACAAACAAGGATTTGTTGCTTGACCTTCAACTACAATAACTCTCATTTTCGTGTTACCCGACTTTGCATTACAAGGCACCGTAAAGTTATACGAAACTACTGTTCCAGTGGTGGTAACATAGCTAGTTCCCGTTCCAAGCATTTCACCAGCATCAGTCCAGTCGCCATCTCCATTAAAATCAATCCATCCATTTGCGGTTTTAGAATAGGTTCCACCACAAGTACCC
>DGBH01000193.1:21917-37439 GCA_002384205.1 Bacteroidetes bacterium UBA4009 | reverse complement strand
TTTATGTTTATGTATAAGAATTAGAAACAAATGTCTCAAAAGGTTGCATACTTTTAGCTATTTAAATTTCACTTATAGTCTTAAAAGTCAATAACTGGTAATTCTACGTTTAAACAAGACACTTTATCAAGCTGTAAAATATTGCTAATAAGAGCATTAAGCTTAAAAAACAAGATAAAGTCATTATAATGTCACAAAAATACAAAAGACAGTTTAATGTTAGCAACTAGGCCTTCCTAATGTCGATCTAATGTTTTCTCTTTGCTCAACTAAAATGGAATATTCAACTATTTACTCCGAATTAAATAAAAATCAGCAAAAAGCGGTAGATACCATTGAAGGTTGCGTGATGGTAGTTGCAGGGCCTGGCACAGGAAAAACGCAAGTACTTGGAGCAAGGGTTGCTAGTATATTAACTACAACAGATGCGTCTCCAGAAAACATAATTTGCCTGACTTTTACCGAAGCAGCGACGGTAGCATTGCGATTGCGATTGGTTAAATTTCTTGGGTCGGGAGCCTACAGGGTTAACATATATACCTACCATGGGTTTTGCAATACGGTAATACAAGAAAACAAGGATTTGTTTGGTATTCAAGACATTGACCCTGTTTCAGAATTAGAGACCATAGAGATTATACACGAAATAATAGATGAGCTGCCCAATAATAGTTTATTGAAGCGTTTTACTGGTGAAGTTTATTACGACACCAATGATCTTAAAAAATTATTTGGATTACTTAAAAAAGATAATCTTGACCGCATCAAGGTTGCAAAAAAAATTGAGCTAGCTAAAGAAGAATACCTCAGTCTGGATTCCAGTTATTATCAAAAAAAATATAAAGATTTTGCAAAGGGAGACTTAAAGCAAAAGGCTTTTGATGTGCACTGCGCAAGTCTAGATAAACTTCAAGAAGCATGTAACTTGCTTGATATATATGACGCTAAGCTAAAAACCAGGAAACGCTACGATTTTAGCGACATGTTGGCTTGGGTACTTCATGCTTTACAAACCAATGAGGAACTACTGCTAAAATACCAAGAACAATATCAGTATTTTCTGGTAGATGAATATCAAGATACGAATGGCATTCAAAATGATTTGCTATACACGCTTATTAGCTATTGGGAAAATCCAAATGTTTTTGTTGTAGGTGACGATGATCAATCCATCTATAAATTTCAGGGCGCTAATGTCGAAAACATTTTTGACTTTTATAAGAAATATGAGTCATATGCGAAGCTTATTGTCCTGGATCAAAACTACCGTTCAAGCCAATCCATTTTGGATGGAAGCAACGCCATAATAAAAAACAATGATGAGAGACTGGTTGGTAAAGTTGAGGGATTAAATAAAGAAATTGTGGCCGCCAACAATGAGGTTTCGGGAATACAAAATGCATTACAAATAGTAGAATATCCGAACTTATTTCATGAGATTGTTGGAATTACCGCTAAGTTAAAAAAGTTGCGAGACACGGGTGTATCTCTTAAAAACGTGGGCATACTATACAGAAAACATGCCCAAAGCGAAGAACTAATCAAGTTTTTACAAGCAGAGGGAATAAGTTATAATGTAGCCAAATCTCAAAATGTTCTGCAAGTACCTATAGTACACCAACTCAATAATTTATTGACATACCTAGCTGCCGAAAGTCAGCGATTAGACAGCGGTCAGCACCTATTATTTGAGATTTTACATTACCATAATTTCAGACAGTTATCTGCTTTTGATATCGCAAGGATGAGTGCCAAATTAGCTAAGAATTTCTTTACAGGATGGCGAGAGCAATTGCACAACTTACCTCAAGAGTTAGGATTAGATAAGGAGAGTAAAAAAGAGCTTCGCGCGTTTTTAGCAGATATAGAATATTGGCTAAAAGAAATGCATAATGTCACCCTACAAACTTTGGTAGAGGGTGTGATGTCTAAAATGGGATTTGTTTCTAGAGCATTGGCAAGTACCGAGGCCACACACCAGATACAATGTTTAAAAACCTACTATAATTTTTTAAAAGAAGAAACAGCCCGCAATCCGTACTTATCCCTTCGCGATTATTTAAAAAAAATAGAGCTGCTTGAGAAGAACAAGCTTGGACTTAAACTCAACAAAATAGTACACGGAATTGATGGGGTAAATCTAATGACGGTCCACGGATCCAAGGGACTCGAGTTTGATTATTTGTTTGTGCTGGGCTGTACGGAAGATAAGTGGGAAAAAGAGAAAACCGGACTTCCTTACAGACTCAATTTGCTGCTTCCTGGAGAACCTAAAAAAGCGTCGGAAGAAGAAACAAGAAGATTGTTTTATGTGGCACTAACTCGGGCACGAATGCACTTAGAAGTAAGTTACGCATTACAAGACGACAAGGAAAAGCCCTTAACTAAAAGTGTATATGTAGTGGAACTAGAAGAGAGTAATGCTGCGGTCATTAGAAAAGATCATGCTTCCGAAAAGGAACTCTTGCATTTTTTTGATTTTATGCTTCTCCAAAAAAATGACACCTATATTTCGTTGATTAAACAAGATTTTGTCAAGAAAGAGGTAGAAAACTTTAGACTAAGCGCCACTAATTTGAATAGTTATTTAAAGTGTCCTGTGACCTTTTTTTACCAGAACGTTTTAAGAGTACCTTCAGCAAAAGGAGAAAGTGCCACATTCGGAACAGCTGTGCACAGCGCTTTGGATGCACTTTTTAAGCAATTAAATGAGATAAACACGCCAGAAGAGGCTAAAAAACTGCTAACTCGAAAGTTCTCTGCTGCAATGAATAGTAGCAGAGAAGCTTTTACAAAAGAAGGATTGGAGAGAAGACTTTACTATGGTTCTGAAATATTAACTAAATACTACGATACTTATGCTAGCGATTGGAGTAATCTTGGGGAAATTAAAACTGAGCTCTACTTGAAAAATTGCGAAATAGACGGTGTACCTATTAGGGGGCAAATAGATAAGGTCATCATAAATGATAAAAATGTGAATGTGGTAGACTTTAAAACTGGGAAGTGGGATTACGGCAAGAAAAAAGTAAGTCCACCTGTGAGTTTGGTAGATAATCCAGATGAATCAAACTACGAAAAGAGATACGGCGGGGATTATTGGAGACAAGTACTCTTTTATAAGGCATTAATAGAAAGTGATACATCTCAAAATCTTAAGGTAATAAGTGGAGAGATTGATTTTATAGAGCCGGATAATGAAGGTTTTCATAGGAGTATAATAATGGTGACAGACGATCACTATGATTTTGTAAAAAAGCAAATAAAAGCCACCTATCAAAGTATTCAACTGTTAGAGTTTGACAAAGGTTGTGAAGAAAAAGATTGCCAATGGTGTAACTTTAATTCTTCTTACAAAAAACAGGAACAGTATAATGGCCTTCATTTAATGGTGGACGATGATTCAACTATGGATGAAACATGACGCTATAAAGATGTCGAAATTCTAAAACATTAAGTACTTTTGCCGCGTTATCAAATAAAAAATGGAATTAACAGACGTAATAACCATATATTCAGAGAAGACTCCTAATCCTGAGTCAATGAAATTTGTGGCCAATAAAATGATTTTGCCAAATGACAGTATAGATTTCAGAACAAATGAAGGTCTAGATACTTGTCCAATGGCTAAGGAGTTATTTGAATATGACTTTGTGAAGGGCGTTTTTATCATGAATAATTTTGTATCGGTTACCAAAAAATCTGATTATGAATGGTTCGATATTATCCCTCAATTAAAGAAGTTTGTACAAGAGTACCTTGAGGCAGAGAAGCCGATTGTGGTAATCAAGGAAAATCTGACCGACGAAGAGGAGTCGGAAGTGGTAATTAAGATAAAACAGCTCTTAGAAGATCACGTACGTCCAGCAGTTGAAATGGATGGAGGTGCGATTGATTTCAAAAGTTTTGAAAAAGGCGTAGTAACGGTGACCATGAAAGGTTCTTGTAGTGGTTGTCCAAGCAGCACACTGACGCTTAAAGCTGGAATTGAAAATTTACTCAAAAGAATGATACCTGAGGTTGAAGCTGTAGAAGCAGAAGCCGCATAATTAATTAATCAATGAAAAAAACAACTTTACTTTTAGCCGCGTTTCTTTTCACTACATCCATTTTTGCTCAAATCAAGTTTGAACAAAAAAGTCTAGTTAACTTAGAAGTTTTGGAATCGGTGGAGATATATGACGCAAAAACGTATTTACAAAACAACGCAACCGACCCAGCAGATACATTAATGATCTGGAATGTTATTGAAAAAAAACTAGGCGATCCTTCATGGGAATTAAACGTGTGCACAGGTGGTGTATGTGTTACGAATGCTCCTGGTGATGTTGAGTATATTCACAAAGTAGGTAAAGCAATGGAATTCAAAATCGGATTTGGATTTTATGACAAACCTGGAGAAGGTGAGTTTAAAGTTGCTGTGCGTTCAAAACTTCATCCGGAAATAGCAGATACGGTATACATGAGAATGAAGACAAAAGGTGCTTCAGTTGCTAGTATTTATGGTAAATCATTTAACTTGTATCCAAACCCTGCGACCAATCAGGTTAAAATAGACTTTATTAACGGTGGCAAAGAAAAGGTTGTTGTGTATTCTATTTTAGGTACTTTAGTAATGACAAAAACGATAATGTCTGGCGAGACGATGGATGTAAGTAGGCTTACTAATGGTGTTTACATTGTAAGAACAGAGGGAAACACAAGTTTTTCTAAGGTTTTACATAAAAAATAAGAGCGACTGTTCAATACAGCGTGTTGAGCAATTATACCGAATATTTTTAACTCATAAAAAAGCGGGAAGTAATTAAATTACTTCCCGCTTTTTTTATTGTTTTTGGTATAATTATTTATTTATATCAAATGTCTCCATAAACTTTGTGGTAAAATTACCTGCTATAAAGTCTGGGTCTTGCATAAGTTTAAGGTGAAGAGGTATTGTTGTTTTTATGCCTTCAATTACAAATTCGGATAAAGCACGTTCCATTTTAACGATACACTCTTCTCTGGTTTGAGCAGAGACAATAAGTTTAGCAATCATAGAGTCGTAATGAGGAGGAATAGTGTATCCGGCATATATATGCGAATCAATTCTCACCCCATGTCCCCCAGGTTTGTGAAGTACTTCTATTTTTCCTGGACTTGGCCTAAAGTCGTTGTAAGGATCTTCAGCATTTATTCGACATTCGATTGAATGTTTTTGAGGCAGGTAGTTTTTTCCACTTATGGGATGTCCTGCCGCTATTTTGATTTGCTCTTTTATTAAGTCAAAATTAATAACCTCTTCAGTAACAGGATGTTCTACTTGTATTCGCACATTCATTTCCATGAAGTAGAAATTTTTAAATTTATCCACTAGGAACTCTACTGTACCTACACCTTCATACCCAATAGATTCACCTGCTTTTATAGCGGCTTCACCCATTCTGGTTCTAAGGTCTTCATCTGCAAAAGGAGAAGGTGCTTCTTCAAGTAATTTTTGATGTCTACGTTGTATTGAACAATCTCTTTCAGATAGGTGACAAACCTTACCATATTGGTCGCCAGCTATCTGTATCTCTATGTGTCTTGGTTCTTCTACAAATTTTTCAAGATACATTGCATCATTACCAAAAGCGGCTTTAGATTCTGTACGAGCGCTGTTCCATGCATCTGCAAAGTCTTCTTCTTTCCATATAAGACGCATACCTTTACCTCCACCACCAGCGGTAGCTTTTAGCATGACAGGGTATCCGATTTCTTTGGCCACTTTAAGGCCATCTTTTTCATCTTTAAGCAATCCCTCAGACCCGGGTACGCATGGTACACCAGCAGCAATCATTGTGGCTTTAGCATTAGACTTGTCACCCATTCCATTAATCATTTCTGGGCTTGCGCCTATAAATTTGATTCCGTGGTCACGGCACATTTCTGAAAACTTTGCATTTTCAGATAAGAAACCATAACCAGGGTGAATAGCGTCTGCATTGGTAATTTCGGCGGCTGCTATAATATTGGGCATGCATAAATAAGACTGGTTACTAGGTGGGGGACCTATACATACAGCTTCATCGGCAAATTTTACGTGTAAGCTATCCTTGTCAGCGGTTGAATAAACTGCTACGGTAGCGATACCCATTTCTTTACAGGTACGTATAACCCGGAGAGCAATTTCTCCTCGGTTTGCAATTAATATTTTTTTAAACATGGAAAGCAGGTTAAACTGGTTCGATAAGGAGAAGCGGTTGGTCGTACTCTACAGGTTGAGAATCGTCAACTAATATTTTTACAACTTTGCCACTAGCTTCTGCCTCAATTTCATTGAATAGTTTCATCGCTTCAATGATGCATATAACCTGACCTTTTTCAATGATATCGCCTACCTCTACAAACACTGGTTTGTCCGGGGATGATTTACGATAGAATGTGCCAATCATCGGAGATTTAAGCTCTATGGTGTTGGTTACAGGTGCCGCTTCAACAGGTGGCAATGCAGCTGCAGGAGCAGGTGCGCTGACAGTGATTTGCTGAGGAGCTGCCGCAATAGGAGCTGCAACAGGTGGCAAATTTCTTTTAATATTAATTTTAAAATCTTTTTGCTCAATAGAAACTTCATCAACAAGAGATGATGAAATAAATTTGATTAAGGTTTGAATTTCTTTTAAGTCCATAACTGGTAATCTATAACGAAAATAATAAAATTAGTTTAATGTTTATGAATTATACGCCCATTTCAGGTAAATGGAGCCCCATGTAAAACCTCCGCCAAAGGCTGCGAGGACGATGTTATCGCCTTTCTTGAATTTTGTTTCAAAGTCAGAAAACAATAGAGGTATCGTTCCTGCGGTGGTATTACCGTATTTTTCTATGTTAATTAGCACTTTACTATCGTCTAGTTCCATGCGTTTTGCTGTTGCGTCTATTATTCTAAGGTTAGCTTGGTGTGCACATAAGTAGTCCACAGAGTCACCCGTTAGGTTATTTCTGTCCATTATTTGTCGGCTCACTTCGGCCATATTGGTTACGGCAAACTTGAATACCGTTTTACCTTCTTGATGCACATAGTGCATTCTAGCGTCAATGGTTTCATGCGTTGGTGGATGTAATGATCCACCAGCTTTCTGATGTAAAAACTCTTGGCCTGAACCATCACTTTTTAATACGCTGTCAATTATACCATTCTCGTCTTCAGAAGGTTCAAGTAATACAGCTCCACCGCCATCACCAAAAATAACACAGGTGTTTCGGTCTTGATAATTTACAATGGCAGACATTTTATCGGCACCACAAACGATAACTTTTTTATGCTTTCCGCATTCTATGAATTTACTACCTGTTTCTAGGGCAAATAAAAATCCTGAACAAGCCGCGCTAACATCGTACCCCCACGCATTGATAGCGCCAATTTTATGGGCTACAATATTTGCTGTTGCTGGGAAAACATGGTCAGGTGTTACCGTTGCTACTATTATAAGATCTATGTCTTGCGGGTTAAGATTTTTTTTGGCAATGATCTGGTTAATGGCTGCAACGCAAATATCACTAGTAGCGGTACCATCTTCCATTTTCCGTCTTTCTTTGATGCCTGTTCGTGATTGTATCCATTCATCGGTGGTGTCCACTAGCTTCTCTAAATCTTTATTGGTAACTATCTTGTCTGGGACGTAGCCTCCTACTGCTGTTATAGCTGCTCGCATATCTTTTGTTTATGTTTGGTTAACTACTTGTAGATACAGAAAATGATTCTTCAATCTTTTCGATTAGCTTAGAATCAACTACATTTTTAGCAAGTTTAAACATATTTCTAAATGTTTTTTCTTTAGAAATACCATGACCTATTATTACTGGCTTTTTCACACCAAGAATAGGTGTGCCACCATAATGTTCAAAATTAAAGAGGTTTAAGAACTCGTCGTCTACACCTCGTTTTAATAAATTATAGAAAAATCCTTCACACGTTTTTACAATGACATTACCCGTGAATCCATCACAAACAGCAACGTCAACACCGTCCATAAAAAGGTGACGACCTTCTACATTACCTATAAAATTTATTCCTTTTTGAGCCTTAAGAAGTGGATAAGCAGCTTTGGTAAGAAGATTTCCTTTTTCCTCTTCTTCTCCTATGTTAACCAGTCCAACTCTAGGATTTTCTATGTTATAAACCGCTTTGGCAAATTCACTTCCAAGCACACTAAATTTAGCTAGCGTTTCAGGTTTTACATCACTATTGGCACCTACATCTAAGAGTACACCAATAGTCCCGCTTCGTTGAGGTAAAACCGATGGTAGAGCAGGCCGCTCAACACCTTCAATGGTTTTGACATTGTATAAAGCAGAGACCATCATAGCACCTGTATTACCTGCGCTACAAAATGCATCTATTTGGCCTGTAGCTAAATAATGCATTCCTACATTTATACTGGAATCTTTTTTAGAAGCAACTGCTTTCGTGGCATGCTCAGCCATACCGATGCTCTCACCTGTATATAAAACAGTAATATTGGGTAGATTTAGTTCTTCTTTAAAAGGGTCAAGAGCTAATTTTTCACCAAACACAAAAAACTGAAACTCACTATTTTCAGTTTTGGCCTCCGCTACTATACCTTTTACGCACTCTAAAGGAGCAAAATCACCCCCCATGGCATCTATGCCAATTCTCATAAGCTTTTATTCAGCGTTTTTAGACTCTATAACTTGTACACCTCTGTACATGCCAGTTTCTAAATTCAAACGGTGGTACAAGTGAACGTCTCCAGTTACTGGATCTCTGTGCAATTGTCTATCACCTAATTTGTAATGAGTTCTTCTTTTGTCTCTTCTTGTCTTGGAAATCTTACGTTTAGGATGTGCCATTTTATTATTTTATAATTTTTTTTAATTGTGCCCATCTTTCGTCTTCTATCGGTTCGTTTGTCGAAGTACTTAGATGGTCGTCTATCTTACATTCTTGTTTCTTTGTTGAGTTTTCGCAAATCTTTCTTAACGGCATGTTTATACATACCTGTTCGTACAGCGTATCATAAACATTGTATACCGGATGGTGAATGGAGATGTAGTTTTCTTCAGTTAGCAAACTCTCACTAGAAGTTAGTTTGATTAACTCGTTATGAGTAATTTTTACTTCTAATTGTATGTCTTCTAAACATCTTTCGCACTCACCAGTTACCATGCCATTCAGTATATAGTCTACTGAGATAGTATTCTCGTTTCTCTCGCAAGTGACGGCTACATCTATATCACCAGAATGATATAGGCTATTTTCTTTCAATCCAAAGAACTTATTATTCATTTCAAAATGAAACTGATCCTTTTCGTTTTTAAACTTGATAAAATCAATATCGAAATCTGACAACTTCATTGTAAAAAGTGTGCAAAGGTAATTACTTTACGTATATTTCAAGTATTATTCACAAGTTATCTTAAATCGGGCACCCCAATGCTGAATTTTTCCCTACGGTGTTCTTTGAAAGATAACGGAGTGCTGCTTTGATCAAAATAAGCAGCTCTATTACGATGCACCTTATTAATAAGGTACATAGCGTTAATGAAAGATGAGGTGTCTGCTTCGCCTTTGCCAGCAATGTCGTATGCCGTGCCGTGGTCTGGGCTAGTTCTAATAATGGGTAATCCTGCAGAAAAATTAATTCCATCTTTAAAAGCAACTTGTTTGAAAGGAATGAGAACCTGATCATGGTACATCCCAACTATGCCATCAAAATTACGAGCATTATCGCTTCCAAAAAAACCGTCTGGTGGATAAGGGCCTATAACCAGGATTCCAGCCTCCTGTGCTTGAGCTATAGCGGGTTTGATTAAATCTATTTCTTCTCGTCCCATAAGTCCATTATCACCTCCATGAGGATTCACTCCTAAGACCGCTATTTTAGGTTTTTTTATACCAAAATCCGATTTTAAATTATGATTTAGCAACTTTATGGTATCGGTTATCTTGTCTAAACTAAGTGCGCCGGCTACATTACTTAAAGCGGTATGGCCCGTTACCATAGCGACACGTAAATCGTCATTTACCAAAATCATTTGTACTTCAGACTGGAATTCTTCTGCAAAATAGTGTGTATGTCCATTAGAGGTCATTCCCGCTTCTGCGCACATTTGTTTGTCTATGGGTGCCGTAAGAATATCTTGAATAACCCCATCCTTTACATCCGCAACTGCAAGTTTTAAAGCATCAAAAGCTAGTTTACCTCCTTGCACATTAGCTATTCCCGGCGTAATTTCAATTTTATCGGTACTGCAAATTCGAAGATTAACTACCCCTGCTTTAATATCTTCTTTTCTATTAACTATATTCGTTTCAAGGGGTGCGTATCCTAACAGATCTGTATAAAACTTAAGTATATACGAAGTCGCATATACCACAGGAGTGCAGTAGTTAAAAACGAGACTATTCCCGAGTGTTTTGAGTATTAACTCGGGCCCTATGCCATTAAAATCACCAATGGTGATACCTATATATGGTTTGTTACTCATTTGGAAGGCAAATGTAGGGTTTCTAAATCACTAAAAAGGGTAGTTTTAAAAATCATCATAATTCAGAAGCAGGCAGATTGCCTTACATTAAATGCTTGATTCAGACTGGGTGTTTTTGCTAACGCGATTATACCAAACAGGAAAAATAATAATTCCTGCAAACAAGTATGGCCA
This sequence comes from Bacteroidetes bacterium UBA4009, assembly GCA_002384205.1. Lineage (GTDB taxonomy): Bacteria > Bacteroidota > Bacteroidia > NS11-12g > UBA9320 > UBA9320. The sequence continues at coordinate 26,795 of DGBH01000193.1, read as the reverse complement.
ATAACTCAACAGTCGCCAAACAAATGCGGTTGTGTTGGTTAGTTGCGCATTGGCAAAGTATTCTCCCATAAACCCGCCAAACAGCCACTCCGCCATACCTACAGCTCCAGGAGTAATGGGGACAAGGAGCGCTCCCCACATTACCAGCTGTTTTGCAAATATGGTGGCGACAGAAGCCCCGTTTCCTAAAGCTAAGATTAAAAAATTAACCAATAGAAATCGGGAGATCCATGCAATTAAGGTGCCGCCAAAAGCTTTTATCCAATAACTTAGAGGCTCATTCCTGAAGTCAGATGCCGCTATTACCATATTATTTCCCCAGTTTTCTACTTTGTTTTTATATCGAAGCAAACCAGGAAGTTTGAAAATCCAAAGAACTACCATCTTGATGGCTTGGGGTTTATAAAAGAGGCCAATGAAAATGATAATACACCAAGCTAGAAAGAGCCCATATGCACCCAAAAACAAATACTGAATTTGCATACCCGATACATAATCGATATGGCTAGGAATTACTTCAGACTTTTTTACAAATAGCCATAAAAATGGTGCTGCTAAAACATAAAATAATACATCGAGATAAGATGTAGCGAGCACTATGGCGGTACCTTTTCCAGCATTGATTTTTTTTTCTTTGGCTAGGAGTATAAAAGCTGCAGCAGATCCTCCTACTATACCTGGCGATATAGCGGAAGAAAACTCCCAAAGAACAATGATTTGCAACGCCTGTGTCCAGCTGAGTTGATAATTAGAAAGTACAATGAGCCTGTAAGAATATCCTAATAATCGTGTAGTGACCATGACTAGCGCGCACGCTATCCAAATGGAGCTTAATCCTGTCCAGCGTATTCTGTCGTAGGCCTTAATGTCAAATCCTTGAAAGAAAAAATAAGCAGCGGTTAGTATACCAATCAAGATTGGAATAATGAGCTTTTTACGTGTAAAATAGCTTGTTATATTACTCGGGGTATTCACCTTTATGCATTCGCTTTTTGGCCCTGTGCTAGAGAGTATTTTCTTTTACCATCTATGGTTATTAGCATTTCGATGGAACTAATATTAAGGAAGTCGTATAGATGTATGGCTTGCTCCATAAACTTCTTTTTCTTTATTATTTCAGTAGTATTTTTCTCAATTCGCACCACATAAGTATCTACTAAGTCTGTAAACACAGAACCTTCTGGCCAAACTTGGGTTCCTCTATTAGTAATGGTTGTTAACTCCATATCACTGTCGAGATGACTTTGTACAATAGCTGCGATGATATTTGCTTGCTGTTCAGACTCTACAAAAAGGTCAATACCTACGGTTTCAATAATTTCGCTACTACTCACCATCATTTTATTGGCAGATGGTAGAGTGGGTTTTCGATATTTATCTAAATTCCCGGCAGCGATGGTGTCCACTTTTAGTGCGGCAATTATTGCTTGTGTATACTCTTTAGTGCCAACAGATTTTGACCTATTTTGCCCGAAATCACCGGTATGTACGCCATTTTCTATTGTAGTCATTAAGGCATTTTGAATTGCAGAACTATAAGGGTCTAGACCTAACTGATTTAGCATTAATACACCACTCATTATAAGTGAAGTGGGATTCGCTTTATTTTGACCAGCTATATCTGGCGCTGTGCCATGCACGGCTTCAAATATTTTGATGTGATCCCCAATATTAGCTGACGGTGCAAAACCTAAGCCGCCGACCAGTCCAGCACAAAGGTCTGACACGATGTCGCCTTGCAGATTAGTAAGCACAATGCATTCGAATTGCTGAGGGGCGCAAACAAGCTTCATACATAAGGCGTCTACGATAATATCTTCAGCATGGAGTTGAGGGTATTCCTTTGCTATTTCATAAAAAGTGTCCAGGAACATTCCGTCTGTCAGCTTCATGATATTAGCTTTATGTCCACAGGTTACCGTGGTGTATCCTTCTTTTAGTGCTGTTTCAAAAGCTGAACGTATAACCTGCTCAGAACCAGGCCTTGAAATAATTCGACGACTTACGGCCACATCTTTTGTCATGTAATGCTCTATTCCTCCATAGGTGTCTTCTATATTTTCTCTAACAATAGTTAGATTAATAGATATGCCCGCTTTACTAAAAACGGTATCTACGCCTTTAATAGTTTGAAATTTTCGAATATTGGAATGGGTGTTCCATGTTTTGCGCGCGGTTACATTAATACTTTTCACCCCGCCCCCTTTAGGTGTTTCCATAGGACCTTTAAAAAGAATTCCCGTAGACTCAACGCTTTGCTTGGCTTCATCTGTCATTCCTGTGGTATATCCAAGGTCATAAACTCCTTTGCCCATTGATACGAATTCATATTCTAAGGGCACTTGGGCAGCGGCAAAAACAGAAAGAACCGCATCCATAATCTCCGGACCAATTCCATCGCCTTTAGCTACTGATATTTTTATCTTAGTCATTTCTTGTTTGGTAATTTAGAATCACAAAGGTAGCAATGTTCGCCCTGTTTTTATTATTTAGGCATACTTTTTGCAGACGTAAATCGCCTTATAAGCCTTTAATATTTGTAGCTTTTGTGGTAAAAAAACATACCTTTGCAAGTCATAGTGCAAGCAGAAACATTTAATAATAAATGAGACAACTTAAAATTTCAAAACAGTTTACCAACCGGGAAAACAAATCGCTCGATAAATATCTTAACGAGATAAGTAAAGTAGCGATGATAGACGCTCAAGAAGAGGTAGAGTTAGCAGGTAGAATTAGAGATGGCGATCAAGCTGCCTTAGAGAAACTAGTAAATGCTAATTTACGTTTTGTGGTTTCTGTGTCAAAACAATATCAAAATCAAGGACTCACATTAGGTGATTTAATAAACGAGGGCAACTTAGGTCTTATTAAAGCAGCAAAACGTTTCGATGAAACTCGTGGTTTTAAATTTATCTCCTATGCGGTATGGTGGATACGCCAGTCTATTCTTCAGGCTTTGGCAGACCAGTCGCGTATCGTACGATTACCCCTTAATAAAGTAGGTAGCATAGGAAGAATAAGTGCAGCAGCAGCAAGGCTCGAACAGCTCCAAGAGCGCGAACCAACGCCGGAAGAAATCGCAAAAGAACTTGAAATAAGTGTTACAGAGGTTGAAAATGCCTTTAAATCTTCTGGTAGACATTTATCTATAGATGCTCCGCTTATTGAAGGTGAAGATAATAGTTTGTTGGGTGTGCTAGATAATAATGATGAGCCTAATCCAGATCAGCCATTGATGGATGAGTCTCTCAGAAAAGAAATAAACCGTGTAATATCTACACTTTCTGAAAAGGAAAGAGATGTGTTGAAATACTATTACGGATTGGATGGTGGACCGGCTCATACACTTGAGGATATTTCAGATAAAGTTGGCCTAACACGCGAGCGTGTTCGTCAAATTAAGGAAAAGGCATTAAGAAGACTGCGTAAGTCCAGTAAAAGCAACATTTTAAAATCGTACTTAGGATAACTAAGTTTACTATATTTTAGAAACGGCTGCTTTATAGGTAGCCGTTTCTGTTTCTAGATATTTTTTATGTGTGAATTATCAGAAAGTGTTCCTTAAATAAGGGACGTTTTACTCTAGATCATGTTAATAGTTGTAATGTTAAATCCATTTCCACAGTTGAGCATTAAAATTTAAGTTAATGAGTTTTGAGATAAAGCTTAGAAAATGTTGAATAAAAGGGAATCGCAGTGTCATTATATCATCTTTTTTAGATCGTCTATAGAGGATATTAATGACATAGAAGGGCGCTTGCCAATATCCAATTTGTCTTTTTTGTTATTATGAATAATAACCTGCCCATCTTTAAAATAATCATTCATTTTATCAAGATATACCAACATTTTGTCTTTTGCTATGGGTATAATAAATGAGCAAAGTATGTGAGTTGCTTTAATCGTTTCTGAACAGGATTTAACATAGGACAATGGAACGTTAGGCCCCAGATAAACGCTTTGATTCCCTTTTTTCAAAATGAGATAATGAGCATATAAAAGGCCTATCTCATGATGCTGTTTTTCCGGTAAATAGAGCAAATATTTATTATCGGAGGCCTTGTGAGGCAAGGCATTAATAGCTGCAAATAGCTTTTTCCTGATAAGTTGACTTGAAAAATGTTCCTGGCCGATATTCATCTTATTTACGCTCCACAAGAGTCCTATACGAACAAGTAATGGATACAGTATTTTTTCAACGGTAGCCTCGAAACCATGCTTTTTACGATAGCCAGAATAGTACTTTTCGAATGAAAATACATCACAATTTAGGGTAGCAATAATCAAATCATTAACCAATAGTTTCTCAGAATTCACCGAATCATTTTTTTGTAAATTTTCGATTGCTTCATGAAGTTTTTCTGAACTAAGCATTGCTGCCTTACTTATTTTCATCCCTTTACTCACTAGGGATGAAATATTTAGCAGTTTTTTGAGTGCTGTATTATCGTAAAATCGAATGTTTGTCGGGGTCCGTTCAGGCTTAATTAAATCATATCTTTTTTCCCATATCCTTATAGTATGGGCCTTCACGCCGCTGATATTTTCTAAATCCTTTATACTTAAATTGCTATTCACAGTAGCCAAATTTAATATATATGTTTAAATAAACGATTGTTGTGTTCAACTAAAACTAAAAAATCATTAACAGAATTAAAATATTAAATGCCTCCATAAAAAGGATATTCTGTATGTGTGCATTAAATCCTATCTCATTTGTGTAGTTGTTAAAGCTATCACAAGCACAAGAAATAAAAAAGTCTTTTATGCGCGCTATTACTATGTTTTTGAAGATAGCTACTACTTGCTTAATGCAGTTTTTTGAGGGCATCCAGATACCTTTCTGATAATTCCCCAGCTGCCGCTTTTTGGTAATCG
>DGBH01000193.1:19052-21664 GCA_002384205.1 Bacteroidetes bacterium UBA4009 | reverse complement strand
GTTCGTTTACTTTTTAAAAATAGTATGGGAAGTTGATTGTCTTTCAGGTCACAACGGTATTTCGAAAATTCGTTATGCATAGTAGGCAGATCATTTGTACGTGCCGTAAATCCATCTAAGTAATACCAGATTAACTGAGCTGCCAGCTTAGCCGTTACGTTTTGAAGATCATGCTCAGGACAATATTCAAACAATCCAAAAAATGATGACACATCACTTAATCCTGCATAGCGAGCAAGTTGGCATGCTTCGTCGTTTGTGAGTCCATTGGGTTGTGCTTCTTTTTTGCCGGGGGCATCGCTGTGTTTTATGGCATTGAGATCAAATAATGTAATTGCAGCATTACGTAAATATAGTTCAGCATCCTCCATGTTGTGTTTTATGGATCCCAGGCGATAATGGCCAAAATTCAGGTTTTGTAAGGTATCAATTGCTTTGGTAGGTATAAACGGTGCTTGAAACGCCAATGCATTTAAGGTAGTTAAATGATCAGAATAATCGGTACAAATACGATGCAGAAGTTGGTATTCTAGTAAGGGCAAATAGGATGAAATGAGTGATATTTCAATAGCTTTATCACTGGCAATATAGCTCTTAAAAAGTGATTCGCCTTGGTCTATATGCGTTCCCATAAGAATAGTAACTAGACCCTTATTTTTCAACTCGCTCGCGATGCCAAGCAAAGCAGCATGGGTATCTGCCGGGGTTTCTCCTGCTGGTAAGTTGCCTATATCTACAATGCTATTTTCTATGTGCGTATGGGTAACGAGCTTATAAAACTCTTCCCTAATTAAATCACATCCTTGCACTTGACCGTCATTACGGGTAACCCCTATTAAAGCTATTTTTTTAGAAGACAAATCGGGAAAAGTATCACTGTAATAAGATACACTATCACCCAGTTGATATGGGCTATAATCGCCTTTGGGACTTATTTTACTTAAGTATTCTTCTAACATTAAATATATTCGTAGCTTACAAAAATAAAGCAAGCTAATCGTGATTTTTGCCATAACCGGTGCCAATGGATTTCTGGGTGTACATATTATACATCACTTACTCAAAAATGGGCATACTGTGCGCGCCATTATGCGGCCTTCGTCCAGCTTAGCAGAGTTTAGCAAGGTAAAAGAATGCTACGACGTAAATCCATCGGAATATGATAATCTAACTTGGCATCCGTGTGAGTTATATGATATTGTTGGTTTACAAGAAAGTTGTTATGGCGTGGATTACGTCATGCATTTGGCAGGAGTAATTTCTTACCTAAAAAGAGATTTTAAAAAATTAATCCGAATAAATCATAGCTATACTGCCCATGTGGTAAATGTAGCGATGGATGTTGGGGTAAAAAAACTGTTGTATTGCAGCAGTATAGCCGCTATTTCAAAAAAGGGAAATGCTTCGCTTGTGACCGAAGATGCCGAGTGGGATAATGAATTGCCGCATAGTAACTATGGATTTACAAAGCACTTAGGAGAGTGTGAGTTGTGGAGGGCTCAAGAAGAAGGACTTTCGGTAGTAGCTATAAACCCGGGTATTATTTTGGGTTACGGTGATTGGAATAAAGGATCTAATCAATTATTTAAGAATGCATCGACAGGATTTCCCTTCTACAGCAATGGCTTAACGGGCTGGGTGGGCGTAAAGGATGTCGCGCGCATAGCAGAGCAGCTGTGCCTCTCAGAGATAACTGGTGAGCGCTTTATTGTAGTGAGTGAGAACAAACGTTTTAAGGAGGTGGCGGATTATATGACCAAGGCATTGGGAACTAAAAATCCTAGCATAGAAATAAAGGGATTTCTCTATAAAGCGGTCTATGGTATAATAGCTATTAAAGAGTTTTTGGGACTTCGGGGAATGCTAAGTAAAGAAACGGTGAGAGCCAGCGTTTCCCAAAACTACTTTGATAATGCTAAAATTAAAAAAGCCTTGAATTTTGAGTTTGAAAATATAGAAGAAGTGGTGAATGAGGCGGTAAGTGCGTGTCCTGATAAAAATTAGTGCTACAGGCTATTTACCGCTATTTGTACACACAGAAAGTAACTAAAAAAGCCCCTAATCAAAAAATTAGGGGCTTTTAATTTTATATAAATCAGAAATTATTCTGCTGCAGTTTCTTCTGCTGCAGTTTCTTCTTCGTCATCTGCGTTAGCGCCAGCTCCAGCCGCGCTTCTTGCAGCTCTAGTTACGATTACAGAAACAATAGAGTTGTTAGGTGAATCAAGTAAAGTAAGATTTTCTACGTTAATTTCACCAACCTTAACACTTTTACCAATTTGTAGTTTATCGATATTTACTTCGATATACTCAGGTAAATCAGCTATTAAACCTTTTACGATAAGTTTTTTGATTTTAAGTTGAAGCTTACCACCGGCTCTTACACCAGGAGAGTTTCCTACTATTTTTACAGGCACAGCTATAGAGATAGGGCTATCGGCAGTTACCTCCATAAAATCTGCGTGCATAATATCTTCCGATACTGGCTCAAACTGAAGTTCTTGAACTTTAGCTAACTTTACCATATTTCCTACTTCTAGTTTTACTAGATATGTGTTAGGTGTATATACTAAATGCTTAAAATCAGCTTGATAAACTGAAAAGTGATGATT
>DGBH01000193.1:18343-18920 GCA_002384205.1 Bacteroidetes bacterium UBA4009 | reverse complement strand
TCACCTTTTCCATAAATAACACAAGGTACTTTACCTTCGTTTCTTAGTTTTTTGTTAGACGACTTTCCTAATGCGTCTCTAACTTCACCTTTTAGTGCGATTACTTTCATTTTCTAAATATTTAAAATCGTTATTGTTAAATTAATTCTGGTTGATAGGTATCAGACACGTTAAACAACGAGCTGATAGATCCGAACTCGGATACATTTCTAATGGCATTTGCAAACAGTCTGTCTACGCTTAGTACCTTTATTTTTTTATAATCTCCTGGTTTTACAGGAATGGTGTCGCATAATATTATTTCTTCGAGCACGGAGTTTTCTAAATTTTCGTATGCTTTCCCACTCAATACGGGATGGGTACATACTGCTCTTACCGATTTAGCACCTTGCTCCTTGATAAGTGCAGCAGCTTTGCATAAGGTATTTGCAGTGTCGCATATATCGTCTATGAGCACTACATCTTTTCCTGCTACATCTCCTATTACAGTCATCGAAGCTATTTCATTGGCTCTTTTACGCGCTTTGTCACAAATCACCATCTCAGCACCCAGAAACTTAGCAAATTCTCTCACTCT
>DGBH01000193.1:9540-18157 GCA_002384205.1 Bacteroidetes bacterium UBA4009 | reverse complement strand
ACGGTAGAATCCAAGTGGTCCACCGGGATATCAAAAAATCCTTGTATTTGTGGTGCGTGTAAGTCCATGGTCATTACTCGGTCTGCACCTGCGGCAGTAAGAATATTGGCCACCATTTTAGAGCTAATAGGAACGCGAGGTTTATCTTTTCTGTCTTGTCTTGCTAATCCAAAGTAAGGAATAACGGCAACTACCTTGTGAGCAGATGCTCTTTTAGCAGCGTCGATAAGCATGAGCAACTCCATAAGATTATCTGCAGGAGGCATGGTAGATTGAATGATAAACACATCACATCCACGCACACTTTCGTCAATACATGGCTGAAATTCGCCATCGCTAAAGATGTTAACGGTAACTGTACCTAGTTTTTGACCATAAGCGAGAGCTATTTTCTTTGCTAGTGGTTCTGAGCCGGAGCCGGCGAATATTTTAACTTTATTTATAAAAGAGGGCATATCGTTGTTTTACTGTCACCCCTTATTCTTCAAAAGGGTTATCATAAACTATTGAGTTTTTACGCTCTATAGTAAAGAAAAAAAGAGGTTAAAAAAAACCTCTTTTTTTCACTTTGGTTGGCCGACCAGGTTTCGAACCTGGACTCTTCTGTACCAAAAACAGACGTGTTGCCAGTTACACCATCGGCCAATTCGGGTGCAAATTTAATTGGATATTTCTAATTTGCAACATCGCTCATGAATTGTATTTGGAATACTTTCATTTCTTCATGAGAAAATTCTCCATCATAAGCATTCACTGCAGCGTCAATGCTTCCTGTATCGTCAGATTTGAGGTAGTCGTATATGTCTTCTCGACCTTCGTCATCTATCAGCTCATCGATGTAATACATAAGATCTACTTGGGTTCCAGAGTACACAATGGCTTCTAGTTCTTCGAGCAGTTCCTCGTAATCTAAACCTTGTCCCTTAGCTATATCCTCCAAAGGCACTTTTTTATCGATGTTTTGAATAATGTGAATTTTTCGTGCGCTTTTGTTGACTACAGACTTAAGCACTAGGTCATCTGGGCGCTCTATTTCATATGTCTCTACATATTGAGCAATAAGTTCTATAAATTTTGTACCAAACTTTCTCGCTTTGTTTTTACCTACCCCTGTTATATTTTCCATTTCATCCATGGTGATAGGGTATTTAAATGCCATATCTTCTAGGGAAGTTTGCTGAAAAATTACATAAGGAGGAAGGCCCATTTCTTTGGCAACCTCTTTTTGCAGTTCTTTAAGTTGGGCATACAGTCTTTGATCAAAAACCGCTTCAAGTTGAATGTTATCAAAATCTGAATCGCTGATTGCTTCAAACTCGCGATCTTGAGCTAAGTCAATTCTAGTAGGATTTTGGATATAGGCTAAGCCTTCTTCGCTAATAGAAAGTAGGCCGTATAATTCTATATTTTTAACGATGTAATTATTAATTTGAGCGTATCGAATTATGGTTTTCCAAAAGTTAGCCCCTTTTTCTTTTCCTTGTCCAAAAAACTCAAACTTATCATGTTTATAGGCTTTTACTTCTTGAGAAGATTTGCCAATCAAGATTTCAATAACATGCTTTATCGCCACTTTTCCTGCGGTGTGATCTATGGTTTTAAGTGCCATTACCATTTCCTTGGTTACTTCAACAGTATCTTTTGGATTGCGGCAGTTGTCACACATTTTGTCACATTTGTCTGCATTAAAATTTTCACCAAAGTAATGCAGGAGTGATTTGCGTCTACATTGAGAGGACTCGGCAAAATAGGCCATTTCTGAGATGAGTTGTGTGCCTATTTCTCGCTCAGCTACAGGTTTATCTTTTAAAAACTTTTCTAATTTTTCAGTATCTTTCGGATTATAGAAGAGTACACAATCGCCTTCTAAGCCATCTCTACCTGCCCTTCCCGTTTCTTGGTAGTATCCTTCTAGGGATTTTGGGACATCATAATGAATAACAAATCGCACATCTGGCTTATCTATTCCCATGCCAAATGCGATGGTAGCGCAGATTACATCTGCATCTTCCATCAAAAATTTATCTTGGTTTCCAGCTCTTGTTTTAGCGTCAAGTCCGGCATGATATGGCAGAGCATTGATGCCGTTAGCGAGTAGTATTTCTGCAACGTCTTCCGTCTTTTTACGGCTTAGGCAATAAATAATCCCACTTTGTCCTCTTCGTTTATTTACGAACGAGATAAGGTCTTTCATGGTTTGCGCCTTGCTTCCCTTCGGCATTACCTCATAAAAAAGGTTACCTCGGTTAAAGGATGATTTAAACACTTGCGCGTCGAGCATATTCAAACTTTTTTGAATATCCATTTGCACTTTGGGTGTAGCCGTAGCGGTAAGTGCCACCATAGGCACATCATCTATTTCTTTTACAATCTGCTTGATACGGCGATATTCTGGACGAAAATCATGACCCCATTCTGAGATACAATGTGCTTCATCTACCGCAACAAAACTTACTTGAACAGATCTTAAAAAATCTATTGTTTCGTCTTTTTTTAGGGTTTCAGGTGCTACGTATAGCATTTTGGTTTTACCAGAACTTACGTCTGCTTTTACCTTATCCGTTTGTGTTTTGGTAAGTGATGAGTTTAGAAAGTGAGCTACCGCATCACTATCTCCAAATCCCCGTATAGCGTCCACTTGATTTTTCATAAGGGCTATCAATGGGGATATAATAATTGCCGTGCCTGGACAAATTAAAGCGGGCAATTGATAACATAACGATTTCCCTGCTCCCGTGGGCATGATTACAAAACAATCATCCCCTTTCATAATGGTTGAGATTACCTCCTCCTGCATTCCTTTAAACGAGTCAAAACCAAAAAACTCCTTTAAACTCTTCTTTAAATCAACAACTTCAGATGCCATTTTTTTCTCTTCTCTATCTATATTCTTCTAAATGTCGGACTAATATAAGCCAACTTACACCACTTGAAGAAATAAATTTTTAATTTGCATAAAATATCGTGTTAAAATCTACCGAAATACTTCAAATAGGGACAAATACCATCCTTATGGAAAGCGCCAGCTTGCAAAAGCTAAGTACCTTGTTAAATAAAAACTTTAGTAAAGCTGTAGAAGACATCTTAAAAATAAAAGGGAGAGTTGTAATTACGGGCATAGGCAAGAGTGCGATAATAGCTCAAAAAATAGTTGCCACTTTTAATAGTACAGGTACACCAGCACTTTATATGCATGCCGCCGATGCGATACACGGCGACTTGGGAATGATACAACAAGACGACCTTGTTATTTGCATCTCCAAAAGTGGTAATAGTCCAGAAATAAAGGCCCTTGCTCCGCTAATTACTAAAAATAACACTATACTCATAGGTATGGTTGGAAATTTAGATTCCTACTTAGCGTATAACAGTACTTATATTCTAGATACCACTGTAGATGCAGAGGCTTGCCCCCATAATTTGGCGCCTACTACAAGTACTACTGCGCAAATGGCGATGGGTGATGCTTTAGCTGTGGCACTCATAAAATGCAGAGATTTTAAGTCAGACGATTTTGCGAAGTATCATCCCGGAGGTGCACTAGGGAAAAAGCTTTATTTAACACTGGGCGAGATGGCTCAAGCTAATGCACGACCTTCGGTTTCTGAAAATGCGAGCTTATCAGAATGCATATTAGCAATGACTAAAGGCAGATTGGGTGCTGTTTTAGTCACAAAGGATAGTGCCTTAGTGGGTATTATTACGGATGGTGATCTACGAAGGATGCTTGCCATCCATTCTAATATAGGTAGCTTTGTTGCCAAAGATATTATGACCTCTAACCCAAACACGGTTCACGGCGATACCCTCGCAATTGACGGTGTTGACTATATTAGAGAAAAGAAAATAAATCATCTCATTGTATTAAGCGACGACAATGAATTTGGCCTAGTTCACATACAGGATTTAATTAAAGAAGGATTGATTTGAAGCAATTAAAAAACACATATGTCATTATTTTGGCAGGAGGCATAGGAAGCAGATTTTGGCCTATTAGTAGAGAGCATAAACCTAAGCAGTTTTTGGACATACTGGGCACAGGTAAAACCCTAATTCAGGATGCATATGATCGTTATAAGCAACTAGTGCTTCCCGAAAACATATTTGTTATAACGAATAGCGACTATTTAAATTTAGTAAAAGAGCAGTTGCCCGAAATTTCTTCAAATCAGATACTTGGAGAGCCTATTGGAAAAAATACAGCAGCATGTGTTGCCTATGCAGCACACAAAATTTCAGAATTATCGGAGGATGGCGTTCTGATCGTGGCCCCAAGTGATCATCTTATTCAAGATACAGCCAATTTTATTAACCAAATGCATACCGCTCACAGGTATGCAAAGGAGCATGATGCCCTCATTACATTGGGTTTAAAACCTCACAGACCAGATACAGGATATGGTTACATTCAATTTGACGAAACACAGGTAAGCCCAGGTATAAATAAGGTTAAAACATTCACGGAAAAGCCACCAATGGAGCTGGCGGAAAAGTTTTTGGAAAGTGGTGATTTTCTCTGGAATAGCGGGATGTTTGTGTGGAGCATACCTTCTATTTTAAAAGCGCTTAATGACCACTTACCTGAGATGAATTTAACTTTTTCGGAGGGTAAAGGCGCGTATAACACTACAATAGAAGCTAGCCATATTGAGAGAATATATACTGAAATTGGGAGTATTTCGATCGATAATGGTCTTCTAGAAAAGGCGGATAATGTATATGTGTTGCCTTCGGATTTTGGCTGGAGTGATTTAGGAACATGGAAAAGTGTTCATGAAAAAATAGCTACGGGAGAGATAAATACCGTTTTAAATGCCACATTACATGCCACAAACTCTTCGAATAACTTGGTTATAAGTGATAGTAAAAAGCTAATAGTTATCAATGACTTAGATGGATATTTTGTTATAGACACTGCGGATGCATTACTTATTTGTAAGTCAGATCAAGAGCAAGAAGTTAAGAAAATATCCACTGATATAAAGAAAAAATACGGGGGAAAATATAGTTAACATGATTAAGTACGCCTACTTACTTGTATTGATTATGGTCTCGTCATATTCGAATAGCTCTGAGCTGGCGTATCGCAATAACGAAATAGTCAATCCCAAGGCGTTACAATCCTTTTTTGAGGCTTTAAAGTCATTGGAAATGCAGAAAACCAAAACCGTTTCTATTGTCCATTTTGGCGATTCGCATATTCAAGCTGATTTTATGACAGGTGTCGTTCGCAAAAAAATGCAAGATTGCTTTGGAAATGCAGGTAGAGGTTTTGTTTTTCCCTATAAAATAGCCCAAACAAATGGAGCGCTAGATATTGGTTTTAGTTACGAGGGAGTCTGGCGTCATTCCGATCTTTTACACAGTAGCAATTGCGATGTAGGTATGTCGGGGTATACTCTTTATGCTTCGAGTAACGCTAAGTTTACCATCGACGCAGCAAAAAAAGAAGGCAATTACGCAGCATTTACCAAGATGACTTTTCTTACCAATCAAGGTAGTTTTTCTCCAACATCATCCTTGTGTAATTTCAATTTTAAAACCGAAAAAACCCGGAATGTAATTTATTTTGACGTACGACAAGATAGCCTTGAATTTGCACCCGTTCTGGAAAATGGAGACCTTCCAGATTTACAAGGAATCATTTTAGAAAATGATAATCCCGGTGTACTGTACCACGCTATTGGGGTAAATGGCAGTACTCTGGCTCAGTATGTAAATTGCCAAAATTTTGAGAAGCAAGCAGCCGTTCTTAACCCCAATTTGGTTATTGTAAGCTTTGGAACAAATGACGGTTACAGACCAAGCGCTGGGTTTTGTGTGTCTTGTATAAAAGAAAACTATGAAGTAATAATTGCAAAAATTAGAAGCCAAAATCCCAACACTGCGATATTGCTAACTGCTCCATCGGATCATTTCTATCAAAAAAGGGATAACCCAAATGCAAAAAAAATTGCAGATGTGCTTTTGGAACTTGCCAAAGAAAAAAATGTGGCGGTATGGAATTGGTATGACATAATGGGCGGGAGTAATTCCATCTTAGAATGGAAAAATGAGGGACTTGCACGCAGAGATCTTATTCATTTTACAAGGGAAGGTTACGCACTTCAAGGAGAATTGTTATACGAAGCACTTATCCATCAATATCTAAACTAGTATGATAAGGGTAGAAGATATTTTTTCGTACTCTGCTAAGAACCCTTTATTATTTAACCAGTACCTTTTCCTATTTTTATTTACAGTCATGTTTGCGGGATTCACCTTACTGCACAAGCAGGTAAGGGCGCGCAACTTTTATTTATTACTCTTCAGTTTATTTTTCTATTATAAATGCAGCGGATGGTACTTTTTATTGCTTTTGTTTAGCACAATATTGGACTATGGTTGCGGATTTGGCATATACATAGTGAAAGAAAAATGGCAGAAAAAGCTTTTTCTAGTGCTTAGTATTTCGTCTAATCTTGGCCTACTTTTCTTTTTTAAATATTCTTATTTTATGGTTGATTCTATAAATGGTTTAATAGGAACGGATTTTAAGGAGTATAATTTCTTAGCAGCGTTTGCCAATGGAATGGTTGGTGCTAATTTTGATATTCATCAAATATTGCTGCCAGTTGGCATTTCGTTTTATACGTTTCAAACACTTAGTTATAGTATAGATATATATAGAGGTCGCATAAAGCCGTGTGCCAATATTTTTGATTTTGCCTTTTTTGTGAGTTTTTTTCCGCAATTGGTTGCAGGACCTATAGTGCGTGCATCGGAGTTTTTACCGCAAATCAGGAAGCCTTACTACCTAAGTAGTAGTGGTTTTGGCAGAGCCATTTTTCTGATTATGTCGGGTCTTTTTAAAAAAGTAGTCATTAGTGATTACATCTCCGTAAATTTTGTAGATAGAGTTTTTGATACACCTGAAATATATAGTGGGTTTTTAAATATCATGGCTGTTTATGGCTATTCTATTCAGATTTATTGTGACTTTTCAGGGTATTCAGATATGGCAATAGGTCTGGCTGCATTGCTTGGTTTCGCATTGCCTATTAATTTTAATAGCCCATATAAAGCCAATAGTATAACAGACTTTTGGCGCAGGTGGCATATTTCGCTTTCTACCTGGCTAAGAGATTATCTCTATATCTCAATGGGCGGCAACAGAAAAGGTAAACTAAGAACGTACCTACACCTGGCAATTACGATGTTAATCGGGGGTTTGTGGCACGGCGCTGCGCTTAAGTTTATTGTTTGGGGCGGATTACATGGTTTGGCTCTCACACTGCATAAATTATGGACAGAAAATGTAAAAGTGCCTGTCTCAAGATGGGGTAATTATGCCTCAATTCTAATTACATTCCATTTTGTAGCATTCTGTTGGATGTACTTTAGAGCGGCAGACATGTATACTGTAAAACTAATGCTGAGTAATATTAGTACCAATTTTGATTTTATGGGAATTGGATCTCAGGCAGCAGCCTATTGGAAAGTATTTGCTTTGATTTTAATAGGATTTGCAGTTCATTTTTTGCCAAGTAATCTTAAAAATAGAGCAGAGTGGTGGTATAGCGAAGCTTCTTATGCAGTAAAAATAACCATATTCGTAACCGTAATATTTGTGATCTATCAGGCTACTTCTTCAGAGTTACAACCGTTCATCTACTTTCAGTTTTAATTTTTTTTAAATGCCGGTACCGCTAATAAAAAGTACTAAATATAGTTACGTCTAAACCAAACCTTCTGAAAGACACGATTCCAAGCAAGTAGGGATAATGCCTCGTAAGTTTGCAACTCGGGATTAGCTTTTTTTGTACTTACATCTATACGATAAAATAAATTAGCTATGCCATAACTTGTCTTAATTGAGTTAAGATAAGTTGCCAGTTCTTGAATAAGTAAGGGAGGCTCAGCCGAAGTAAACACGTAATATTCGCCACTCATTTGAAGTTCTTTTTCCATTTGAGCGATTACATCTTCTATAGGAATATCGTTGTTGGTTGAAAAATCTATGTCGTTATTTGTTTCTAACATTAAGCAATATGGTAAAGGTAACATACGACCCACAAGACAACAAAAAAAGATGCGCGTGGTGTCTTAAAGATGCCCAGTACGTGGATTATCACGATACCGAATGGGGAATCCCGAGTCATGATGACCATCACTTATTCGAACATCTTATACTAGAAACCTTTCAAGCCGGATTAAGTTGGCATACGATTTTAAAAAAAAGGGAAGCATTTAGATTGGCTTTCGATAATTTTAGTGCCAATAAAATGGCAAGTTATCATGAGAATGAAATAGAAATTTTAGTGCATAATGCTGCTATTATTAGACATAGAGGAAAGATAGAAGCAGCTATACATAATGCGAAGCAATTTCTGCGTTTGCAAAAACAATACGGTTCGTTTAACCATTATATTTGGCAATTTACCAACTATGAAACCATCGTAATTCCAATCAAAACAAGGTCAGATGTGCGCTCCACCATACCTCAAAGCGACGCAATGAGCGCAGCGCTAAAAAAAGAAGGATTCAAGTTTGTGGGCAGCACCACTTGCATGGCATATATGGAGGCTGTTGGCATGGTAAGCGATCATTTTAGCGATTGCTGGCGTTCATAAGGTGA
>DGBH01000193.1:7661-9454 GCA_002384205.1 Bacteroidetes bacterium UBA4009 | reverse complement strand
AGGTTTATATGGATAAGTAGGATTCTCACTTTTTTATTCGCTTTTATGATAGTGAATAATTATGGGGGGTATAGTCAGCCTGACGAAGTGGTACAATTAAGAGAAGGGATGATTGCTCAACTCCAAAGTGAAGCAGCTAAAAATAATGATGAAGAATCACTAAGCGCAATTGACTTTATAACTGCGGAGGCTGAACTTGTTTTGGTTCCGGACATATATCAGAAACATTCATTATACCGTATGGTCGGCAGTTTTATAGTGCTTTTGGGTTTGATGTTGCTGCGTAACCTTAAGTCTATTGGCTTTCATTTGCTTGTAGCCGGGATGTTATTTCTTGTGTTTACCGGATTTTATTCTTTTGGTTTTGGAATCTTTGGGTGGCTATTCAATCTTTATTATATGACTCTGGGAGGGTTTTCCATGTTTTATTATAGCAGAAAAAGATCGCTGCTAAGCTAGCAAATGGCATCATTAGCACATGTGTAGTGGGTTGCAAATTCCTTAAGATAGTATCCTTTTGACAAGAATACGACCCGTCAAGAATGCAAATCATAAAAAATGACATTTCACATAATTTGTCTCGACCAAGATTATAAGTGCTTTACAAGACTAACAATTAGGAGCAGTGGTACTATTTATTTAGCAAATAATGCTCTGGTGGAACTAAAATTTGGAGGTAATAATTTAAAAATATTTTTTTGGTTTGTCAAATTAATGTAATATTGCTTACTTAAATCAAGAAAAAGACACAAACAATATGAACAAAAACATAATTACACTGGTAGTCTCATTGCTTGTTATTGCAATAGGAGCTGAAGCTCAATCTAACACAAAAAAATTCGGAATTGAGATTAATGGAGGAATTCGTGAATATCATGGCGATTTAGGATCTGCCTTGTATTTTAAAAAGGCTCCAAATTACCAGGCCGTAGGAGGCGCAATAGGCATGTATTTAAACTCTTCTTTTGACGTAAATATTTATGGATCTACAGGAGACCTAGGGTTTTATAAAGAATCTTGGGATATTTTAAAAGCAGAACCATATCGCCAAGGATTCAGATCTCATATTACAGAGGGAATGATTGGTGTAACGTTCAAGTTGAATAACGGTACGATCATGTCAGAAGATGCTACTTTTAAACCATTTATTAGAGCGGGTTGGGGTGTTGTAAAATCTATTTCGAAATTTTCAGAAGGTTCTACTTTGGTAGGAGATGCAGAGACCTACTATTATGCATCACGCTCAAGAACTTGGTTAGCTTCTCATTGGAATGCTGCTGCAGGATTTAAAATTGGTCTAACGGATGCTCTTGACTTAGTAGTAAGCGAGCAGTTTAATTATTCGTTTGATGATAATTATGATGGCGCTCCGTTTGCTATTGCGGGTGCTAGATTAAATAGCGCTAGCGAAGGAAATAAACCATTACACGATATTTATTTATATCACAATATTGGCTTCGTGTTTAATTTCGGAAGCAATGGTAATTCAAGCGGTTCTTATTATAAAATTAAGGATGCTGACGATGATGGAATTAGCGACGATTTTGATATTTGTCCTAACACTCCAGCTGGATACCAAGTGGATACGGTTGGCTGTCCGTTAGATGACGACAATGATGGTGTTGTTAATGAAGAAGATAAATGTCCAAATGTCGCTGGATTGAAAGCATTTAATGGCTGCCCTGATACGGATGGAGACGGAGTTCAAGATTCTGAAGATAAATGTCCGAATGTATCTGGTATTTCTGAATTTAACGGTTGTCCAGATTCGGATAAAGATGGAGTTCAAGATT
>DGBH01000193.1:6746-7456 GCA_002384205.1 Bacteroidetes bacterium UBA4009 | reverse complement strand
GCAGGACCAGCAACGAATAAAGGTTGCCCAGAAATTAAGGAAGAAGTTAAAGAGAAAATAAGAATTGCTGCAAGTGGAATCTACTTTGAAAGTGGTAAAGATGTTATCAAACCGCAGTCTTATGCTAACCTTGATTTATTAGCAGGTATCATGCAAGAGTACATGGAAGCAAGTGTAATGATTGAAGGTCACACGGATAATCAAGGCGCTGATGATGTTAATCTTGTGTTGTCTCAGAAAAGAGCTGATGCAGTAAAAGCCTATATTGCCAATAAAGGAGTAAATGCGGATCGTATGACAGCCATCGGATTCGGAGAGACTAAACCTGTGGCAGACAATTCTGTAAATTCCGGTAGAATATTAAATCGCCGAGTAGACTTTAAACTAGTGTACTAGTCTTTAAAACCAAAAACTAAAAGCTACGTTTGTGAAAGGGGGACTTATGTCCCCCTTTTCTTGTTTTATACATAATAAAAAAGGGAGTAGAAAATAGAGAGTGCCCGTTCGGTAGTAAATAAAACAGTCAGTAGGCTATGCGAATTAAAGCCTGCAGATAGGGTAAAAAAAATGATTGCTCTTAGATAAGTTTATATAGGATTCGGCAAATATTTACCGATGAAATAAAAATAAGATCAGGGTTTAATCCTCCTCCTCAATTTCTTCGTCTACTTCTACTTCTACTTCTACCTCCTCGTCCTCCTCCTCAATTT
>DGBH01000193.1:0-6577 GCA_002384205.1 Bacteroidetes bacterium UBA4009 | reverse complement strand
CTTCGTCTACTTCTACTTCCTCAATCTCATCTTCTAAAACGGGTAAAACGGCCTCCTCATCGTCATCATCATCTTTAGCCATGTATTTTTGGTAATAATCCTCATCTTCCATTTTCACCAGGTAAATGGTGTCACCCATTTTAATTTCCAAAGCACGTATACTTCCGCCTCCCGCTTTAGGAAAACTAACCAACGTTTCTTCTTCTACACCGTCAGGAAATTCTTCCATGATGTACTTCAATAAATCCTTATTTGCTTTCTTAAATGATGTAATAACGCGGTTCATACTATGTTCTTTACTAGGAGACAAAGATTAGGAATACACTCGAGATTTAAAATAAGTTTTTCAACAATTGTATCCTTTTTTGTTCAGTAAAATTTTAGACTAAATAGTGACTGTTTCTATCGTGTATTTTAATTTAAAATCGGTGTTTTAAATGTGCATTAGGACGGTTATTTTATCTTTGACCGTTTATTATGAATAAAAATAGCTTTGCACTAATATGAGAGTCCTATGGGAAAAGTTGAAAACAAAGTGGAATATTCAGTCTGACAAACGAATGATCTGGATTTTTATAATCTTCGCGCTTACGGGAAGTTCCATTGGCTTTGTGCGCAGACCCATTACAATGAGCTTGTTTCAGAAGTCAACATACGCTGAACTCATTTGGTACGAAGTCATGATCACTGTTGTTATTGTTTATTTTATGTATCAAATTTTACTTTTTACCATTGGCAGTTTGCTAGGAGAACACCAATTCGTAAAATGGTTTGTACTCAAAATGAATAAAAGAATGTTTCCTTTTTTAAGAAAAAAAATATAATGACCCAAGACCAAATACTCAAGGCGCTAAGCTATGTAGACGATCCAGATCTTAATAAAGATTTGGTAACGCTTGGCATGATTCAAAAAATAGAGATTGATGGACAGAAAGTGGCATTTGACTTAGTGCTTACAACTCCTGCATGTCCTATGAAAGAAAGCATTGCAAGAGCATGTACTACCGCTATACACACTATGGTGAGTGCTGATGCCGACGTTCAAATAAACATTACCAGTAATGTACAATCCAGCAGAGAAAATAGCACAGTACTTAGCGGTATTCGAAATATTATAGCCATAGCTTCTGGTAAAGGAGGTGTAGGAAAGAGCACGGTAGCAATTAATCTTGCTAAAACACTGAGTGAAGCAGGGGCAAAAGTAGGACTGCTAGATGCAGATATACACGGTCCATCCATCCCGACCTTGCTGGGTACGCAAGGACAGAAACCGGCAATGGAGGGGGAGCTAATGTTACCGATAGAATTTAATGGCCTTAAGACTATGAGCATAGGATACTTGGTAGAATCTAAACAAGCTTTAGTGTGGCGTGGTCCTATGTTAAGTAAGGCAATATCTCAATTTTGCACCGATGTAAAATGGGGAGACCTAGACTATTTGTTTGTAGACTTGCCGCCTGGCACAGGAGATGCGCACTTAAGTATAATGCAACACATACCGTTAAGTGGTGTAGTAATAGTTACCACACCTGAAGAAGTTGCGGTAGCCGATACTCGAAAAGCCCTTGACATGTTTACAAATCCTCATTTAAAACAGGAAATACTCGGGGTGGTAGAAAACATGAGTTATTTCCAGCCAGAAGATGGCCGTAAATACTATTTATTTGGTAAAGATGGAGGTAAAAATCTAAGTGAAGAATGGAATATAGATTTATTAGGCACTATTCCTTTAGAGGAGGATAAGACCTTCGCTAATATGCAAAAGAGTTACCTTCCAATAGTAGGTAAGCTGGTCCAAAAATTATCCATAATAGCAGCGAATAGAGAAAAATAGATATCTTTGACTCATATAATGACAGTATCCGAAACCATCATAGAAGACGCGCTAGAAACTATGAGACCATTTCTAAAAAAAGATGGTGGTGATGTAGAACTAGTCTCTTATGAAAACAAAGTGGTAACGCTAAAATTACTTGGCGCGTGTAGTACATGTAGCATCAGTCACTTCACGATGAAAGCAGGCTTGGAAGAGACCATTAAAAATATGCTTCCTGAGGTGTTAGAAGTTTTAGCGGTAGAGTAATATTCTTTTAATGAGGAGAGCATCTATTTCTTCATTCATTCATTTTATAAATACATATAGCATATGGGTAACACTAGGCTCATTTAGCTCATTTCTCTTTTTTAGTACGATTTATCTGGTAGAGCCGAATATGCTTATTGCAGTGGGGTTTTCACTTGGAGTTTGGTTTATATATACGCTAGATCACTTACTAGATGCTATTAAACTTAAAGAGAATGTATCGACACGAAGACACACTGCACACTACATAAACCGAACCAATATTAAAATTCTGTTGGTTTTGGTAGCTGTAATTTTAGGAATAATGGCATTTTTTGTGCCGCGGGTTTATTATACCTTTTGTGGATGGCTTGTTGCTTTTACAGGACTTCATTTTTTAATAAACTATTTTACTTCTGAGGATGTAAAGCGAAAGTTCTTTTTGAAAGAAGTATTTATTGCTTTTGTGGTGACACTTGGATTTGTGCTCACTCCTTATGTTGAGGTACAGCATAAAAATATCGTGATAGACGGCCGGTTTCTTTTCGGGTTGTTTTATTTTATCAATTTATCTAATCTTATGCTATTCTCTTTTTTTGATAAAGAGGAAGACGAGAAGGCCAAGACCATGTCGATTGCTCGTATCTATGATGATAAAACGGTGAAAATATTTGTTTTTGCTAGCTTAACGATAGCCATGATTTTAACGGCCATTGCATTTCAAAGGTCTGAGATAGAATGGGTGCACTTTTTTCTATTTGCCTCTATGATTATATCATTGGGTGTAATTTCCCTGTTCTCCGACTTTTTTAAGATCAACGACAGGTATCGTTTTTGGGGCGATTTTATTTATGTGTATCCGATGCTTGTTCTGCCATTCCTGTAACAAAACACTTACGACATCTAGGTTCATATTGTTCTTTTTCGCCTAGTTGTACTTGTCCGCCGCTTTTAGAAAAACGATAAGAATATTGAGCTTCGCTGCCACATTGCATGCAGATGGCATGTACTTTGGTTACATATTCAGCCATCGCCATCAACTTGGGCATTACCCCAAATGGTTTAGCCAGATAATCCATGTCTAAACCTGCTATAACTACTCGCAAGTTTCGGTTAGCAAGTTCATTGCAAACGTCCGGAAGTTCAGCGTCAAAAAATTGGGCTTCATCTATTCCTACTACATCTACACCTTCAAGCCAATTTAATATTTCAGCTGCCGAGTCTACAGGAAAGGAGTCTAGATAGTTGTCATCATGAGACACTACTTTTACTTTATCATAACGTGTCTCCATTTTGGGTTTAAAAATGCGGACTTGTTGTTTTGCTATTTTAGCACGTTTTACGCGTCGAATAAGTTCTTCCGTTTTACCCGAAAACATAGATCCGCATATAACTTCTATCCATCCTTTACTATTTTTGGGTTCTACAAACATGGTGTTGATAAGAGAATTCGAAAGTAATATTTAATTGATTTTATTCGTAGTTATATTATGAGCAGAGAAAATATTCACAGCAAAATTGATGAGTTACTTGAATTATTGAGCATACACAACGGAAGATTGAGTTTGCATGCAGAGAAACTGTCTCAGCTAGATATAGATGTTTTGCGAAAGCAATGCATAGATCTGTACGACCAAGTGAATTTATTAGCCTTGAAAGGTAAAATTGTGGCTAAATCTAGCGTTCAGAATACGACTCACCTGGAATCTTCTTTAACTCCTAAGTCTTCAGATCATATAGCCGCAGAGGTGGTAGCGTCTAAAAATGAAATCACCGAAACAGCTAAAGAGGAAGATCTTAATGTTCAATCTGAGGAAATCATAGCTCTGCCAGTTGAAAAAATACTCAATTCAGAGGTTGTTGCACCAGAATCAAAGTTGCCCATTAAAAAAGAAAAAATGGAAGCGGACATGCTATCGTTGTTTGAAAAATTCAGCAATCAACCTATAGATAGTATTCCAAAAGCAATATCGTTGGCCAAACGATTCGAACTTCAAAGTGAATTTTTTGCCGGCGAGGCCTCTGCATATAATGCATTTATGGCTGAATTGGATGGAGCATCGAGCAGGGATCAAGCTTTTCAACTATTCCATGCGGCAAAAGAAAAGTATAAATGGGAAAATGAAGAGTTGAGAGATGAGTTAAAAGTTCTTATGTACCGAAAACACCTCTGATGTAAATGTTTTTCTGGAGGCATATCCCCCTTCTGCGCTTCCTCGTGCCCTTTATCGGTGGAATTATCTGCACCGATTTCTTTTTAGCATCTATTTTTTGGGTGCAATTAATAACCCTATTATTTATTCTGGTTTCTATTGGTTTACATTTTTACCTAAGGAAAAAAATCCAAAGAAGCTTTCAGTTTGCTGGGTCTATTATCATACTACTTTTATTTTTTTTGTCGGGAATTCTACTGACGCATACCAGACAGGAAAACACGTATACGACTCATTTCTCACAAATTAATGATGTAAGGTATATGGTGGCGAGGGTTATTGAGGCACCCCAAGAAAAAGAAAAGTCAGTTTCTTGCCTTGTTCAAATAAGTGCGGCTAATCAAGCAACTAAAAATCATAAGACGCAAGGGAAGGCTCAAGTCTATCTTGCTAAAGACAGTGCAAGCTTATCGTTAAGCTATGGTGATTATATAATTATAAGAGGTCAACTAAACGAAATTGCAGCAAGTAAGAACCCATTTCAATTCAATTTTAAAAAGTATTATGCAACCACTAGCATATATCACAATGGGTATTTAACAAGTGAAAGGTGGCATGCAACAGGAGGCAATAAGGTAAATCCCCTATATGCGCTTGGCTATAAATGGCAAAGCTCGCTACAAAACATATTTGATCACTATTTTAAAGATGTATCAGTAAGAGGAGTTGCCGAAGCAATCGTTTTTGGATACAAAGAAGATTTAGACGAGAATTGGCTTGAAGCTTTTTCTAAGACAGGAACCATACACGTTTTGGCTGTTTCTGGCTTACACGTTGGTATTATATATACTCTTTTAAGTTACTTACTATTACTAGGTAGCAGTAAAGGCCGTTCGCGTGTTATAAAGTCCATTATTATTCTTTTAGCACTTTTTTTATATTGCTTGGTTACGGGATTCTCCCCTTCTGTTTCACGTGCAGCCATCATGTTTGCCACTGTTATTGTGGCTAAGGCCTTCCAGCGAAAGACAAATCTCTACAATACACTCTCATTTGCCTGTTTCATTTTATTACTGGTAAATCCGCTTAATATTTATAATGTAGGTTTTCAATTCTCGTTTTTAGCGGTTATTGGTATTGTCTTTTACACCGATTATTTCAAGGCTATATGGCGAGCCTCAAGCAAAACAGGGGATAAGGTGATGACATTGATATGCGTCAGTCTAGCAGCACAGCTAACAACCTTTCCGCTAGGACTCTATTATTTCCATCAGTTCCCCAACTATTTTCTGCTATCCAATTTGCTTGTGTTACCGTGTATTAGTGTAGTCTTATATTTAGGCGTATTTATGGTGATGAGCACATTTATATATGAACCCGTTGCTCAATATTTAGCAGACTTGGCAGAAGTGTATATACGATTTATTGTACAAACAGCCAGCTATATTCAACAATTGCCCTATTCTATCTTCGCAAATGTGCACATTACTTTTAACCAGCTGCTGATGGTATATGTGTTTCTACTTGTAATATCAATTGCATTGGTCCAAAAATGGTGGCAAGGCTATAGTTTAGCTCTTATAGCTGTGATGGGTTTTATAGCGGATGATTATGTTTACCAAAAGGCACTGCTTCAAAATGAATATATAGTCTTTGATGTAAAAAAAGAAATTTTGATTGGTTTTAGAGTAAAGGATAAACTTACTTTAATAGCATCTAAATATGCATATACGGATGCGGTATATGATTACACTATAAAACCATACTTGGTAAATAATCGCATATCAAAATGCGCACTTGTACCTATGGAAGCGCTTGCATTAAAAGCCCGATATGGAAATATACAATCACTTGGAAATGGATTTGTTTGGTTTGATAACAAATCCTATTTTTTGACAGATGCTTACAAGGGGTACTTAAATAATGATATAGAAGTGAATAATCTTGTAATTGGCTCCAAAAAATCGGAATCATTCCTTAACTATGTAAAAATTCATATTCGAGGGGACACCACCATATTTATAGATAAAATAGAGGGCGAAAGGTTTGAAAAACAAAGAGTTTTAGGTGCAAATAAAACTAATTTATGACATTAGTAATGTCATATTTTAAAAAAAAATGAATTATTTTTAGACATATTGGCTTGACTCTATGTTTTTTTTTATAGTTTTGGATTCTTAAAACGTAATAACAATCTAAAGCGTATGAAAAAAAATTACAACAGAAATTGGCTTTTCTATCTAAAAACTATGGCTGTTTTCGGCTCCATGCTATGTGCAGGGGCGGTTTCAGCACAACTTAGTGGTACGTATACCATTAATTCTGGTGCAGCTACTAGCGGCACTAATTATGCAAGTTTTAC
>DGBH01000074.1:9821-10036 GCA_002384205.1 Bacteroidetes bacterium UBA4009 | reverse complement strand
ATGTGGTGCATACGCAACATTTGCGCATGAGTCAATATACCAAAGAACTTACCATCCCTAAAATACTAGATCTTCCAGATGCTTTTTCACTGTATTTTAAAAGACGAAGCGAGACTGAGCGACCGTTTATTAATCGTCTAATTGATTTCATAGAGATAGGAAGATTAGCAAAAGCTGAGCAAGTGATTACTCGATTTGACAAGACATTGGTTTGT
>DGBH01000074.1:8776-9681 GCA_002384205.1 Bacteroidetes bacterium UBA4009 | reverse complement strand
TCAGTATTTTGTAAAAGAGATGTGGCCAGTTATTTCAATAGCAAATCCAAACACCAAGTTTATCATAGCCGGCCAGCGACCCGTAGAGGGAGTTAAACGATTAGCCAATGATAGGATAGAGGTTACTGGTTTTATTCCTGATCTAAAAGATATGTATGCCCAAGCTAGTGTTGTTATTGCCCCATTGCGTTTTGGAGCGGGTACTCAAAATAAAGTATTGGAAGCAATGGCTATGGGTGTGCCCACAGTGTGCACTCATATTGGATTTGAAGGATTACAAATACAAAGTGGACAAGGGGTAATTATGGCCAAAGATAAGGATGTATTTATAGTCCAAGTGAATACCTTACTAGCGGATGCTACCGAGCGATCGAAAGTAGGTGAGCAAGGATTAGAGATAGCAAAAAGCAGGTTTAGCTGGGATCGTATAGCACTGCAGTTAGAAGCGTATTTAACGCAAGTTAAATCATAAAAAAAGCACTTAACGGTTATTAAGTGCTTCAAAATAGTTACAAAATAATTTAGGTAGTTTGAATGGAAGTATGCTCCATTATCTTACGCATATTAGTCAGTGCATAACGCATACGGCCAAGCGCTGTGTTGATGCTAACATCGGTCATTGCAGCAATTTCTTTAAAGCTTAAATTGCCATAATGACGTAGAATAAGCACTTGACGTTGCTCCTCAGGAAGCCTATTGATGGCCAAGCGCACCATATCCTCTTTTTCGGTGCGTATAATTTGCTCTTCTCGGTTTTCTACGGCAATTTTTATAGTGCGGAAAACATCATCACCAGAACTATCTGTGATGGTTGGCATTCGTTTCATTTTACGGAAATAATCGATGGCCATATTATGCGCTATACGCATGGCCCAAGGTAAAAATTTACCTTCTTCATTATACTT
>DGBH01000074.1:0-8544 GCA_002384205.1 Bacteroidetes bacterium UBA4009 | reverse complement strand
TGACGATTGATTAACATTTCAAGACAAGCCTCATTGCCTTGCACATACTGCTTTACCAGATTTTGATCAGTGATTTTTAAAGATTGCATACTACCTAATTATTACTTAGTTGAAAAAATGAAAACTGTGTTTGTTCTTAACTAGTATAGGTATATCTTATATGCTTCTTTATTTAAATGTTCGGACTAAAATAGAATAAAAAAAATAAACTCCCAAATTATTGTTACATATATTCACTATTTGAGTCAAATTTGCGTCCCTTTTGCTAGCAATCGGACATAAGAATGACAAAACAGAAATACATAGACATACAAAACGCTCATTTACATAACCTTAAAAATGTAAATGTGAGCATACCTCGGAATCAACTCACAGTAGTAACGGGCTTGTCTGGAAGTGGTAAGTCATCTTTGGTATTTAATACGCTTTACGCAGAGGGTCAAAGACGCTATGTAGAAAGCCTTAGTTCATATGCACGACAGTTTTTAGGGAGACTGGAAAAGCCAATGGTGGATAACATCAAAGGACTTACACCTTGTATCGCCATTGAGCAAAAGGTAAATACCCGAAACCCTCGAAGTACCGTAGCTACCAGTACGGAGTTATACGATTATCTCAAACTACTTTGGGCGAGAGTAGGCAAAACAATATCACCTATAAGTGGTAACGAAGTCAAAAAACACAGTACCAGTGATGTCATTAATTATGTACTTGCTCTTGAGTTAGATACCAGTATATACATCTGTTATAAGCCAAGTAAGGATAATGCAAAAGAATACTTACAAACCGCACTGCAAAAAGGGTACAATAGGATTTGGTCTAACGGTGAAATGCTCAAAATTGAAGATGCAATAGCGCATAAAAAATTGAAAGAGTACTCCATTTTAGTGGATAGACTGAAAGCAATGGAGCCAGATGACGATTATAAGAGTAGACTTTCGGATTCTATAGAAACGGCTTTTTGGGAGGGTAATGGTGGGTGTACTATAATCACAGATGATCACCAAGAAACGTTTAATAATAAGTTTGAACTGGATGGCATGTCATTCGAAGAGCCTTCTGTAAATTTACTGAGTTTTAATAACCCATATGGAGCCTGTGCTGATTGTGAGGGTTTTGGCAGCATTATAGGCATAGATCCTGAGTTAGTTATTCCTAACAGATCACTCTCGGTGTATGAAAATGCAGTTGCCTGCTGGAAAGGTGAAACGATAAGCGAGTGGAAAAATGATTTTATTCATGCCAGCGCTAAATACAATTTCCCTATTCACAGAGCGATTTCTGAGCTTTCTGAAAAAGAACTAGATCTGTTGTGGCAAGGAAATGCCAAAGTGCGTGGCCTGAATGATTTTTTTCGATACTTACAAGAGAACTCCTATAAAATTCAATACCGTGTAATGCTTAGCAAATATCGCGGTAAAACGATCTGCCCAAGTTGCTTAGGTACGAGAATTCGAAAAGATGGTAGTTATGTAAAAATAACGAATCAAGGCACAAACCCTTCTTTTATGAAGGAGTCGAAACTTTCGTCTTTAAATCAAATTTTACTCCTCAATATAGAACAAGCAAGTGCTTTTTTTGCAAGCCTGGAGTTAGGAAAACAAGAGACAGAAATTGCGAAGCCTGTTTTACTTGAAATAAACAATAGATTAGATTACTTATTACGTGTTGGGCTTAGTTATCTGGGATTAAATAGACTAAGTAATTCGCTGAGTGGTGGAGAAAGTCAACGCATTAATTTGGCCACTTCACTCGGAAGTAGTTTGGTTGGCAGTACCTATATTCTAGACGAGCCAAGTATTGGCCTTCATTCTAAGGACACGGAGCGTCTTATCTCTGTGCTCCTCAACTTAAAAGAAAAAGGGAATACTGTTGTCGTGGTTGAACATGACGAAGATATGATGCGCACAGCGGATTATTTGATAGATATGGGACCTGAAGCAGGTCAACTTGGCGGAGAGGTTGTTTTTGAAGGACATTACAAAGATTTAAAGGGTAAAAACACACTTACGGCAAGGTATTTAGATGATTCTATGCGCATTGAGATACCCGTAATGCGACGTAAATGGAATAACAAGATTAGCCTTATCGGTGCAAGACAAAATAACTTGAAAGGTATAGACGTGGATATTCCACTCAATACACTAACCGTAGTTACGGGGGTAAGTGGTAGCGGAAAAACATCCTTGATTAAAGGAATATTGTTTCCCGCAGTGCTTCGTGAAACTCAACAATATAGTTCACAGCGAATAGGTGAAGTGAAAGAGATAAAAGGAGATTTTAGCTCTTTTACAGCGGTCGAACTAGTAGATCAAAATCCTATTGGTAAATCCAGTCGAAGTAATCCTGTAACCTATGTGAAGGCGTATGATCCTATTCGAGAGCTGTTTAGTACCATGCCTATGTCCAAACAACGTGGGTTTAAGACTAAACATTTTTCATTTAATGTGGAAGGTGGACGCTGTGAAAATTGCCAAGGAGAAGGTGAAGAAATCGTCGAAATGCAGTTTATGGCAGATTTACATTTAAGATGTGAAGAGTGTAATGGCAAAAAATTTAAAGAGGAAGTTCTAGAAGTAGAGTTTAAACACAAAAGCATTTTTGATGTGCTTGAGCTTACTGTGGATGAAGCTATTAAATTCTTTGACGGTCAAAAATCGATTATTAATAAGCTTCTTCCACTTCAGGAAGTAGGACTCGGATACATTAAGCTAGGTCAGAGTAGCAATAGTCTTAGTGGAGGTGAGGCACAACGTATTAAACTGGCCACGTTCTTAGCCAAATCTCAGAGTAAGGAAAAAGTGCTATTTATCTTCGATGAGCCCACTACTGGACTTCATTTTCACGATATTAAAAAGTTGCTTAAATCATTTAATGCCTTAATAGATAAAGGACATAGCATTGTGGTAATCGAGCATAATCTAGATGTAGTAAAATGTGCAGATTGGGTTATTGATCTAGGTCCAGAAGGTGGAGATAGAGGGGGGGAGCTAATGTTTGCTGGAACTCCAGAAGACATGGTAAAGTGTGAAGCGTCTGTAACAGGGTCTTTCCTACAAGAGAAGATGTCAAAATAAGCATTTAAAGCCACTCCGTTTTGCTGAAAGGCTATTTCTCCTAGGATAATTTAGTTGGAATACAAGTGGATCTAATGCCTGTTATCGCTATACGTTATAGAAATACATGTCAACCAATTTTTAGGTGGATCTCCTAAAGCTTAGGTTTTCGCGTAACGACGAGTAAAAATAGCGTGCTCGGAACCAATATAAATAAGATGGGTAAATAATTTTCAGACAACATAAATGGAGAATGGATAAGAGCTACCAATAAACCTGCTATACCACCACCTAAGTGTGCTTCGTGGCCAATATTGTCTCTTTTGCTTTTTATACCATACACACTATATGAAACGTAAAGTAGTCCAAACGCCCAACTAGGTATGGCGATGGGCAACAGCATTAGGTATAAATTCATATCCGGGAACATGGCTATGCAAGCAAATATGATTCCTGTAACCGCACCAGAGGCCCCAACTGCTGTGTAATGAGCATTGGCTTTGTGAATGTACAGCGATAGTATGTTGCCTCCTAAAAGACTTATGGTATAAATACCCAGAAACCAGATTGGTCCTACTTTTTGTTCCAAGATAGGCCCAAAAAAGTATAAGGTAAGCATATTGAATCCGAAGTGCATCCAATCGGCATGTAGTAATCCGGATGTAAAAAGGCGTTTGTAGTCTTTGCCCTGCAGAATACTATTTACATTGAATGCATGGGCGTAGAAAAACGTCTTTTTTTCAAAACCTAGATATGAAATATATCCTGTAACGCCTATTATTAAGGTAACTATGAGTGTTAAGTCGTCCATTTTGTCGCTTTTTAGGATTGATTAGTTACTTTTCTTCGTCATACCAAAGGGTATAGAATTTACGACCACTTTCGTCTTGGCCTCTTTCTATTTTATTTCGGTCGCCGTGCACATAGACTGAAAAATTTCTATCCAATTTGATTACACTTTTAAAAACACCTTTTTTCTTGTTGATTGCGGTTTCGTTGAGTGCAAAATTTTCAGGAATGCTAATAGCTCGTTCTTTTTGATACGACGTAGTAAAATCATGAAAGCTATCCATAATATCGGGCTGCTGAATGACTACATTAGCAAATTCAGATAGGTCAAAGTGATCTTGTTCTTTGAAATAAGAAGCGGATTTATTCAACATCTCTGCCTGGTCTGCTTTATCTGCAGAAAATGCTTTGGGGAGTTCCTTCGTGATAAATTCTTTGGCAATTTGCATAACACTGGAAGTTTGATAATAGGCGTCTTCACGTTGTTTTACATGTAAAAAATGGTCAAACCAAAACTTGGCATCACTTCCTTTATTGGTGTTATCAATCACGTTCAGCACATAGCCGTCTTCTTTTTCGGTGTTAAATATGATACAACCCTTATCTAGGTTTTTAATATGAATCCCTTCAGCACTAGTGATGCTAAAATCACCCTCTTCAGCGGTTATATCTAAAAACGTGTCTTTAGTCTCTGATTTAAAAATACCAATAGCATCTGTTGGCTCTCCTTCCAATAGGCAATTATGTATATGTACTATATATAATTCACCACCCTTTATTTTAGGATGATTACTGTTTTCGTATAAATGCTTAGCTATGCTTTTGGAGTGAGATACTAAGTCTGCTGGATTTTCAAAAATAGCTTCTGCGTATGAAAATAGCTCATTCAAATTAAGGTTCGACTCGTGGTGAAACCTATAAAACTCGTTTTCCTTAAAGGATGACAAAAAATAGGTCAGTAAATGCTCTTCTACTTCAGGTGTAAATGCTAGCTTGGTATTACCCAAGGTTAGTCTTTCCTCGTGAAAAGAATTGCCTACAAAATGAAGTACAACCTCTTGTATTTTTGTATCTGAATATGCTAGCATAGTACAAGGTTAGCATTATCATTAAAAATTGAATGCCATCAACCATATTTAGTGAATAACTTACTTAACCTTAGGTTTAAGATGATCCTAAAAAAAGCCCATCACCACAAAAGTGGGATGGGCTTCAGAATTAAAGAATTTCTTAAAAATTATATTCTTAGTATCTTCTTTCGGTACGTTGTGGTCTATCTTCAGCTTCTTTTACTACTAGAGGTCTTCCCTCGTAAGTAGAATCGTTAAGCTCACTGATAGCGTTTTGAGCAGCTGCATTATCAGCCATCTCTACAAAGCCAAATCCTTTAGATCTGTTTCTGTCACGGTCAAAAATTACTTTAGCAGAAGTTACTTCACCAAATGGTTCAAAAATCTCTCTAAGGTCTTGGTCGTCTGCACTAAATGGCAAACTTGCTACGAAAATGTTCATTGTGTTTAATTAAAAAATAAGTTGAATTTACAGGTTACTGCCATGGCAAAACTAATAGAAATATAAATGAAAGCCATTTTTGTTTCCTTTGAATTATAACAAACGTACGCTAATTATTTTTCTTTTTGTTATTTTTATTTTTGGGATAATAAAAATAACCAACTATTTTGACTTTATCCTACGCCTCTTCTTGCCCATAAAGCACTTTGCAATCCATTGGTCACACCTCATTATCAAGTGATTAGGACTTTGAAGGTAGTTTGGAAGAAGAACTTCACTCTAATCTGCCATGAACATAGATACTTTCCCAATTTAAACACCTAATATTGCACGCTTTTAGCAATACATGATTACAGTCAACGATTTATCCATCCGTTTCGGAAAACGAATTCTATTTGAAGAAGTAAACTTAAAGTTTACCACTAACAATTGCTACGGCATTATTGGGGCAAATGGCGCTGGTAAATCTACTTTCTTAAAAGTGCTTACCGGTGAAATGGAAAGTACAAATGGTCATGTTTCTATTGAGAGAGGTAAGCGTATGGCCGTTCTAAGCCAAGATCACTTTGCTTTTGATAATGTGCCTGTACTAAATGTTGTTTTACAAGGTCACAAAGAAATGTATGCCATCATGCTTGAAAAAGATGAATTGTACATGAAGCCAGATTTCAATGAAGAGGATGGTATTAAAGCCGCAGATTTGGAGGAAAAATTCGCAGAAATGAATGGTTGGATGGCCGAAAGTGAAGCAGGCGAGTTGTTAGGTGGTTTAGGTATAGTGCAAGAAAAACATCATATGCTCATGAAAGACCTGAGTAATAATGAAAAAGTACGTGTACTGATTGCTCAAGCTCTTTTTGGTAATCCTGATATATTGGTAATGGATGAGCCTACCAATGACTTGGACATTGAAACGGTTTCTTGGTTAGAAAACTTCATCGTAAACTTCCCTAACTTGGTTATAGTCGTTTCACACGATAGACATTTCTTAGACTCGGTTTGCACGCAAGTAGTCGATATAGATTTTAATAAAATTAACCAATTTGGGGGTAATTATACTTTTTGGTATGAAAGTTCACAATTAGCGCTTAGACAACAACAAAACCAAAATAAAAAATCGGAAGAGCGCAAGAAAGAGCTTCAAGAATTTATTGCTCGTTTTAGTGCTAACGTTAAAAAATCAAAACAAGCAACATCGCGTAAAAAGATGTTGGAGAACTTAAACTTGGATGAAATAAAACCTTCCAGCAGAAAGTATCCAGCGATTATTTTTGTGCAAGAAAGAGAAGCCGGTGACCAAATTCTCAATGTGAGCAATCTGTCTTTAGCTCCTTATTTTAACAATATTTCCTTTAGCGTAAATAAAGGTGACAAGGTGTTTTTATATTCTAAGCATAGCATCATTACTTCTAAGTTTTATCAAGTCTTAAACGGTGAGATAGAGCCAGATAGTGGATCTATAGAGTGGGGTATTACTATTAATAACGCTTACCTTCCAAATCATAACGATGAGTACTTTACTTCATCACTTAGCTTAGTCGATTGGTTGCGTCAGTATTCGGATGAGAAAGATGAAACATTCATAAGAGGTTTCTTAGGTAAAATGTTATTTAGTGGCGACGAAGCATTAAAACAATGTAACGTACTGAGCGGTGGTGAAAAAGTACGCTGTATGATATCGCGCTTAATGCTTGCAAATCCAAATATGCTTTTACTTGATGAGCCTTTAAATCACTTAGACTTAGAATCTATTACGGCTTTTAATAACAGTTTGAAGGATTATAAAGGAACAGTGCTATTTACATCTCATGATCATCACTTCATTCAAAGCATTGCCGATAGAGTACTCGAAATCGGACCACATGGCGTAATAGATAAACCTACCGATTACGATTCTTATCGTGAAGATACGGAATTGAAAGAGAGAAGAGAAGCACTGTATGAGGGTCTCACTATTGAGGCTATTTAAATTATCGTAGAATAAAAAATTTTAACAAATATATACATGAAAAAAATCGTAATACTAGCTGGCGTAGCACTAATGATTAGTGCTTGTAGCAAATCGGGAATGAGCGTTGATACTTCTAAAGAAACAGAACTAGCTACTGAATTAGACTCAGTAAGTTATCTTTTGGGAGCAGATTATGCAGACGGGTTAAAAACTAAAGCAGGACTATCAGAAATTGATTTCAAATCATTTCTAACCGGAATGCAAAGAGTGTTTGAAGGAAAAGAGGTAGAGATTAGTGAAGAGGTAGCAGGAACATTTATGCGTGCTTACTTTGGCAAATTAGATGAAGCTAAAGGTGCCGTTGAAAAAGCAGCATCTGATTCATTTTGCAATGCCAATAAAGCTAAAGCAGATGTCAAGGTAACTGAAAGTGGCTTACAGTACAAAGTGTTAAAGGAAGGAACTGGAGAAATACCCAAAACGGGTCAAGAAGTAACAGTACATTATACTGGTAAATTAATTGACGGAACTGTATTTGATAGTTCAATCGAAAGAGGCGAACCGGCTAAGTTTAAGACGGATCAAGTTATACCGGGATGGACAGAAGCTTTATTAATGATGCCAGTTGGTTCTAAGTGGGAACTAGTAATACCAAGCGACTTAGCATATGGTTCAAGAGCTACAGGCCCTATCCCAGCAAATGCTACATTAGTATTTGAAGTAGAACTATTGGAGATTTCTAAGTAATAAAAGATTTGAGTAAACTTCTTTTACTTAGTAACTCGACTAATTATCAAGAAAAATATATGCAATGGTGCAAAAGCATCATTGCATATTTTATTAATGGGCATTCTGAAAACATACTCTTTGTTCCGTATGCTGCGGTTGGTTTTTCATACCAAGAATATACCGACAAGGTTAATGATGCCTTAAGACCCGTTGGTGTACAAGTAAATAATTTGGATAATTTCGAAGATAAACGAGAAGTTATATCAAATGCTTCAGCGATTTTTGTAGGTGGAGGTAATACATTTCATTTATTAAAATCATTACAAGATTTAAATCTTGTAAATGCAATTCAAGAGGCAGTGACCGCTGGAATTCCTTATGCAGGTTGGAGCGCAGGGTCTAACATTGCTGGCCCTACTATTTGCACTACGAACGATATGCCAATAGTACAACCCAGTTCTTTTAATGCACTTCATCTTATTCCTTTTCAACTAAATCCACATTATA
>DGBH01000066.1:3650-3883 GCA_002384205.1 Bacteroidetes bacterium UBA4009 | reverse complement strand
CTTTATATAAAACTTGATGTAATGAAAATATCTTTTCTTTTCCTTTTGTCTTTGACAATGATATCTTGCTCTACCAATCAATTGCAAGAGGCTGATTTTTATAATGTTATTTCTACTTCTGTGCCTATTGAAGGTGGTGAAATTGTCTTTAGCGATAATCCTCCATACGAAACTGGCCAGAATATTACCATTACTGCTGTGGCAGCACCTAATTATAAATTTTCTCATTGGGA
>DGBH01000066.1:2562-3540 GCA_002384205.1 Bacteroidetes bacterium UBA4009 | reverse complement strand
TTTCTTTACACCATTAGAGCGTTTTGCTCAAGAGAACATTGTGCTTTACAATGAGCAAGGGATAGACCATAGCGGGTATATTTTTATGATGGAAAACGGACAAAAAAATGCTTATTTGGTGAATCATGAGGGTGAAAAGCTCAAAGAGTGGGCTTTTGAAGAACGTTTTGGAAATGACATAGAAATAACGCCATCTGGCGATTTACTGGCTTGTTTTAAGTCTTCAAATCCTGTTATTACTTTTGGTGGTTTTGGAGGGGTCGTGTCTCTCATGGATTATACTGGAAAGGAATTGTGGCGTTTTGAGGTGAATACAGAAAATGAGATTGCCCACCACGATGCGACCCAATTGCCCAATGGTCACGTGATGATCATGGTTTGGGAAAGAATCACTGAATTACAATTAGAGACTGCTGGTCAATTCCCAGGGCATGATATTTTCTTAGAGAAATTAATAGAGGTAAACCCTCAAACCAACGAAATTGTTTGGCAGTGGAGGAGTTGGGATCATATGGTCCAAAATACAGCTGCTGACAATGATTTATATGGCCAGCTTTCTGATTTCCCCAATAAAATTGACCTTAATCACAGTGATTTAGAGAATGGGGATTGGATGCATGCCAATGGCATTTTCTATGATGCGGCTACTGATCTTGTCTATATGAGTGTTAATTTTTATAGTGAGGTTTGGGTAATTGACCACAGTACTTCTTCTGAAGAAGCTAAAACATCTCAAGGAGGCAATTATAATAGGGGAGGAGACCTAGTGTATAGATTTGGTAACCCTTCTTTATTTGAAAACACTATTGCCCCACAATTTTTATTTAACAACCACCACCCTTCTATAGTTCCAAATAATTATCCTGGCAATGGGAATTTTCTAATTTATAATAATGGGAGCAACATAGAACAGTCTATTGCCTATGAATTGGTGTTGCCTGCTTTTTCTACAAATAGTATGCAAAATTATATTGCTCC
>DGBH01000066.1:0-2324 GCA_002384205.1 Bacteroidetes bacterium UBA4009 | reverse complement strand
GGTTTGGGTAAAAGCTTTTGGCGTCCTTATTATTATCTGAAAAGTGATTCGCGATTGTTGAAATTAAATCTTAATTAATTGAAATGACTGTTGAATCTCTTTCATCTTTAGTTTAGGTGAATTTATTCCATAAAAAAAGGCCCGCAGAAGCGGGCCTTTTTAATTGATATGAACTAAATGCTATTGGCAAAAACTCAATACTTTAGTTCCTCCTGCAGAAGAAGGTCCGTCAGATAAAGCAGTTTGTGGAGATGTTCCATCTAACTTAGTGTATGAAATTACATAGCTAGCTTCACTATCCCATGCACCATTTGTGTATGCGAAAGACATTGTAGAAGCTCCAGCTGGAACGGTCACAACATGAGTGGCATTAGCTCCTTGAGCAGCTGTTACAGTGTAAGAAGTTGTAGTTCCATCTATAGTAACGTCTACAGATGCTCCGTTCCAACCATCTCCATAAGAATCGACCATTGCAATGGTGTAGATTCCTGCTACAGCACTAGTAGGAATACATTTAATTACTGTGTTGTATTTAAATGGTGAAGCGAAGTAAGATCCTTGAAGAGATCCAGAAGCGTCGTCTCCGGAGAATACTCTACCATCAGTGAGTACCAATTCTAATCGAACAGGTAATGCGTCACCTCCAGTGTATTGACTAGAACTTAATCCTAAAGCCGCAACAGCTTCAGATAAAGTAACTCTAATGTTCGCTCTAGGTAATCCAAAAGGACCAGTTGTGAAAGAAGAAGCTGTAAGTGTTTTGGCTAAAACTTCTGTGCCCTTAAATCCAAGGTATACATTCACTTTTTCCATTAATCCACCATTTTCCTCATCTTGTACTTCAATATCAACATCAAAGGCCGAATTAAGGTCATAACTGTTAAATTGTCCACTATTTAAAGATACTGTTCTAATAATAGCACCTTTAGTAGTACCGTCAAATACTGCGTCAATTGCATTGTCTGACTCTTGACAAGCTACCATAAAAATAGCCACTGAAAAGGTCATTAATTTTAATATTCTATTTTTCATTGTATCTATTATTTAAGGTTAGAAGGTCCACTCGCATTCCAGAAAACTCTTTCTGTAAGATCAGTTCTCTGAGTTACATTTGCATTTGTAGATGCATAATTATCTGGATAATACATCACTAACGGGAAAGCACCTGGATTAGGTTCAATATTCTGTTGTAATGTGCTAGGTAGACCAGTTTTTCTATATGTATTATATGCATCTATACCATTTCCAAACATAGAAATCCAGTATTCTTTTGCCCATAACTCAGCCTTTCCAGCTGAAGAAGCTGCATCATAATCGGCAGCTACAAGAGCTACATATGCGTCCACATCTGCAGCTACTAATGGAGTTCCTCCTAAAGAGTCTGCTTTATTAATAGACTTTTTAACACCAGCAAGTGTAGACGCTTTCATATCAGATGGATTCATATAAGCGTTCATAAAGTCCATCCAAGAAGACAACATAATAGGAGTTATCCCTCTTCCACCTTCACCACCACCGTTAACTTGTCCTTTGAAGGATCTATCATCATACTTTCCACCTGCAGGATAAACACCATGTAGGGTTCTTGTGAAACCATCTGGTGGAATACCATTGTCATTCCCATGATCTCTACCCCAATATCCATCATTTAATCCACAATAAACTTCGTTACTGGCTAAATAATGAGAAGGAGCTGTATACAAACTACACTCTAATGTTTCTTCATTTGGTTCTGCTCCATAACCTGGAGTGGCAGATACCTGTCTGTAGAAATAATAAGCCATTCTTGGGTCTTTTGTAGAACCATGGCCTACTTGCATGGTATTCATTAACCAGTTAGACATATAAGCATCACCACCTGTAGCAGTATAAGATGCTCTGTAAGATGGGTGCCTTGTATCTGGCTGTACCTCATTTGTTCCATACTTAAATTGAAAATCCTCTGCTTCTGTTTTAATATAATCTGTGATTGCATTAAAACTTGCTGTATTACCTGTTGTGTAATGAATTTTCTTTTTAATTGAGTTTGCAGCTTTTATCCATCTGGCAGTATTACCACCATAATACATATCTAGTGACGGTTTTGGACCACCCGCATTAAAGTTAGCTACTGCGCTGTCTAATAGTTCCAATGCTGCAGCATATACAGATTCTCCTGAATCTGCTTTTGGCGCTAAGTTATCTGCACCCAATAATGCCTCTGAGTAAGGAACATCTCCAAACTGATCTACTAAAGTAACCAATATGTAAGCTTTCATAACCTCTCCCATTCCAATATGATAATTCAAACCTGCTTCAGAAGCTAGGTTATTCATCAATCTCAT
>DGBH01000002.1:29186-29389 GCA_002384205.1 Bacteroidetes bacterium UBA4009 | reverse complement strand
TCATCTTGCGATTGATATACTAATCTATACTGCGATATGGTAGATGTATAAAAAACAAGTATTAAGGCTATCCATTTCATATTATTATGTCTGAAACTACATCAGCAATAAAATCCAAAAGAAAGCGGCTTGAATAAAAATCATCCAATAGCTTCTTCGAGCAACACTAGGAACTTTTCTGAAAGTGAGTTGAAAAATAAGGG
>DGBH01000002.1:5697-28896 GCA_002384205.1 Bacteroidetes bacterium UBA4009 | reverse complement strand
GTATCCAAGCATCTTACCGTAGCTATAGTTGCCAAATACAAAACCGTACGTAACTCCTAAATACTCCAAACCAAAACTCGCGAGAAGTATAAAAATAAGTCCCAGTATATTGTACCGCAACCACTTAGACTCTTCTACCATTACCAGTATAAAACTAAAGATTAAGTTAATAGGAGTTAAGCTCAAAAAAAGCGATCTGCTTACAGGCAATAGTATTCCAATTAGCCCTACTACGTATGGAACTATCAACAGTAAATAAAAATTTTTATTAAAAAAGGTTGAAATCATGTGCTATTATATCTGATGTAATTTTACCTGAGAGCAAACATAAGGGTATTCCTCCACCTGGATGTACACTTCCTCCACAGAAATATAATCCTTTGTGTACACTACTAAAATTAGGTTGGCGTAAAAAAGCCGCCGTTCTATTATTAGAGCTTGAACCATATAGTGCTCCCTTATAACTTCCTGTATGGTTCTGAATTAACTGCGGTGTAAGCTTATGTTCTAATACTATATGCTGTGCAACATCAATTCCAAGTGATCGACTTAACTTCTTTATTATATTCTCTCGTGCCAAGGCAACCATGGCATCCCAATCTTGATTTTCTACATAGGGAGCGTTCACCATAACAAACCAATTTTCCGCTCCTTTTGGAGCATCATCAGGCTTTTGCTTACTGCTTATATGCACATATACCGTAGGATCATTATCAATTTGTTTCTGAGAAAAAATAGAATGAAATTCTTTCTTATAATCATCAGAGAAAAATATGTTATGCAGACCCAACGAAGCAAATTCTCGATCCAAGCCCCAATAAAAAATAAGGGCCGAACTTGATGGCTCGTAATCCTTTCGCTTACCACCTAACAAATGTTTCAAAGGACCTCTAGCTGCTGAGGCAATATCCATATTACAAACTACAATGTGCGACTCTGTCAGCCCATTAACAAGATACTTTTCTCCACGTTTCTCCACCTTGTCTATGGGTGAATTAAAGTGAAATTCCACACCCAGACTAAGCGCCTTATTGTATAATGCATCGGCTATAGAACGGATACCTTTCTTAGGAAAAAAAGCCCCAAAGCCATATTCATAGTGCGGTATCACATTTAAAGTTGCAGGTGCTTCATACGGGTTTGACCCATTATAGGTTGCGTATCTATTAAAAAACTGAATCGTCTTTTCTTGTTTGAATCGGCGTTCATTTTGAGCAGACATTGTCTTAAAAACTTCAATATGATAAAGTCGAAAAACACTTTTAATCGTTCCCCAGCTAAAGTATGTTTTTAGCTTATGAAGCGATTTTTCCAAAAAAACATGATTCGTGATTTCATATTTCGTTTGACTGTCTTTTAAAAAAGAAGCGATATTTTCTTTTGGCTCCCCAATATTCTTCTCAAACGAATCCTTGAGTTGTTCCAGATCTTTGGTGGCTTGAAGTATTGTACCATCATCCCAAAAATAATTGCAAATCACAGCTAACTCATTATAATCAAACGGAATATTTTTCTTCCCGTCTATAGTTAACAGTTCTTCTACATAGTGCGGCATGGTGAATAACGAAGGTCCCGTGTCAAAACGATAACCGTTTTGCTCCCAGACACCCATTTTACCCCCATAAGTAGCCTGCTGTTCAAACACTTTAACTTGTATTCCCTTATTTGCCAATCGAATAGCCGATGATAAACCGGCAAGTCCAGCGCCAATTACTAGCGCAGATGTATCTTTAGTATAGTGTTTCAAATTATGGTCAACCAACTTTATAAGTGAAGCAAAGGTAAAACACTAAAACTCAGTTAATGTTTACATTTGCTCTATGATTCAAAGACCTCAGACACTATTTTTTTTAGCTACTATTGCTATTAGCATATTGTTATTGTTTTCGAACTTGGTATTTTTTGAAGCTGAAAACACCAAAACTCAACAACGTGTTGTTATTCAGTACAACGCAACCAAAATGATGGCTGCTGATGAGGCAGATCAAGAAACAAACACCTACCTCATTGCTTTTATTGCTGCAGTCGGAGGGATTAGTTTGACCGCCATGCTTATGTTTAAAAACAGAAAAACACAACTATTACTCACTTCTATTAACTATGTATTGATACTGGGGTGTATTGCAATGATGTATTTGTACAGCTTACACATGGATTACTTTGATAGCAAAGGAATTCAAAGCTTTGAAGTCTCAGCGGTTCTGCCCTTATTGCTAATCATTTTAAACTTCTTAGCTAGTAGAGGAATTAATAAGGATATGCGGCTTATTAGATCAATGGATAGATTACGATAATCATTGAAAATACTGGATGTACATAACTTTAGCGTAGGATTTAAAATCTCTGAACATAAAACATTTGATGCGGTAAAAGGCATCAGTTTTTGTATCCATCAAGGTGAAATTTTAGGATTAATAGGCGAGAGTGGAAGTGGAAAGTCAGTAGCAAGTCAGAGTATAACTCGCTTATTAGACGACGCCATTATGGATGGAGAGGTACTTTTTAATCACCAAGATCACCAAGTAAATCTACTCACAGTCCACGAGGACAAACTAACTCAAATACGCAAACGAGAAATATCCTACATTTTTCAAGAACCTATGACTGCTCTAAATCCGCTTATTACTTGTGGTAAACAAATACTGGAGTGCGCAGAGGTTAAAAGTGTAGATTATTTGAATGAGCTTCTGCATAAAGTTGAGCTCACAGACACCGCTAGGGTCGCAAAAAGCTATCCTCATGAACTAAGCGGAGGGCAAAGACAACGTGTTATGATAGCCATGGCACTTGCTAAAAAACCTAAGCTGCTTATTGCCGATGAGCCAACCACAGCTTTAGATATAGCGGTACAATCTGAGATTTTAATATTACTCAAAAAGCTAAGTCGCGAAGAAAAAATGGGAATCCTATTTATCACGCACGATCTACTTTCACTAAAAGGATTTGCTGACAATATAGCGGTGATGTATCATGGCCATATTGTAGAAGTTGGCACAGAGACCCAAATTTTAAACCAGCCAAAACATCCCTATTCAAAGGCGCTAATTGAAAGTAGAGCCACGTATAAGAAGAGAGGTCAAGTATTAGCAGAAATAAATGATTTGCTACACGACATTAACGGTGAATTATCATTTGAACAGTCCGCAAGTGTGGCACTAAGTACTGAGGAAAATTCACAAGAAATCATTCTCGAACTTAACGGAATAGAAAAATCACACTTCAAATCTTTCTTATTTACCAAAGAAGAAATTAAGGTGCTACATAATATCAATCTCACCTTGTATCAAGGTGACATACTTGGACTTATTGGAGAAAGTGGTAGTGGGAAGAGCACCATAGCCAAACTCATCCTTGACATATGGAAACCTACAAGTGGGAGTATTAAATTGCATAACACGGAATTATCAACGATAAAAGATTTATCAAAAGAGATTCAATTGGTTTTTCAAGATCCGTTTTCTTCGCTAAATCCTAAGCATAAAATAGGCAATGCGATAGCCGAAGTTGTACAAACAGTAAACAATGGTCTAGACTCAAAAACGGCACTTAAAAATAAAGTAGTATGTTTGCTCCAAGAAGTAGGTCTAACAGCTTCTGATTTTGACAAGTATCCTCACGAGTTTTCTG
Source organism: Bacteroidetes bacterium UBA4009 (assembly GCA_002384205.1). Taxonomy (GTDB): domain Bacteria; phylum Bacteroidota; class Bacteroidia; order NS11-12g; family UBA9320; genus UBA9320. Next base: position 25,269 of record DGBH01000002.1, on the reverse strand, counting down.
GCGGACAAAGACAACGTATTTGTATTGCAAAGGCCCTCGCCAAAAACCCCAAAATTATAGTTTTAGACGAGGCAGTAAGTGCACTGGATGTAAGTGTGCAAGCTAAAGTTTTAAACTTGCTAAATGACCTAAAGAGAGAAAAAGGACTAACCTATTTACTCATAAGCCATGATATGAACGTGGTGAGTTATTTCTGCAATAAAATAATAATTCTAAAGCAGGGACAAGTCATAGAGGCAGGTGAAACCGATGAATTAATACGTAATCCCAAATCGGATTACACCAAAACATTGCTAAAACACAGCATTAATTAAAAACAACATTGAAAAAGAGAAATAATCGCACTAGGAAGTCTAATCAAAATGACGAAGTGCTTCAGGTACTGGCAAACAGTCCAAATAAAGCTCTAAATTACAAGCAAATTGGGGCGCAAGTACCTCAAATATCCTATAAAGAAGTTTCTCAAATTTTAGAACAGCTTGTAAATGATAATCAAATTAAGCAGCCTGAAATAGGCAAATACATATTTGAACGATTATCAGAAGACGAGATTATAGGTAAATTAGATTTCAATGCTCGTGGTGATGCTTATCTCGTGGTAGAAAATCTAGATGATGATATCAAAATAAAATCTGGCGATACGCTTGACTCATTTGATGGTGATGAAGTTGCCGTAAAACTAAACTACACCAAAGGCAAAACGAAACCTAGAGCATTTGTAACTCGCGTTATAACCAGAGCTCGAGAAACCTACGTAGGAAGGGTATCAGCGGGCGGAAACTCGTTCTTTGTAATACCAGATGGACATAAAATTCATACGGATTTTTACGTACCTAAAGAACGTTTAAACGGTGCAACAGACGGAGACAAAGTTATTTTTAAATACAGAGATTGGCCAGCTAAAGCTAAGAATCCGTACGCGGAGATTCTTACTATTCTGGGTCGTTCAGGAGAAAACACCGCAGAAATGCACGCGATTGTGGCTGAGTTTGGTTTTGATACCCAGTTTAGCGACGCCGTAGAACACGAAGCGGAGCTATTACCGAAAAAAATAAGTGCTCAAGAAATTGCCAAACGTGAAGATTTTAGAAAAATTACCACTTTTACAATTGACCCGGCAGATGCTAAAGATTTTGACGATGCTCTTAGCTTTCAAATCTTGCCAAACGGAAATATTGAGTTAGGCGTGCACATAGCAGACGTTTCTCATTATGTTACTCCCGGAGACATCATAGACCAAGAAGCTGTAGATAGAGCAACCTCTGTTTACTTGGTAGATAGAACTATCCCCATGCTTCCTGAGAGACTAAGTAATGAGCTGTGCTCACTTAGGCCACATGAAGAATCATTAACCTTTTCAGCTATTTTTGAGTTAGATCATAAAGGCACCATTAAGAATTACAGGTTTGCCAAAACGGTAATTTATTCGGACCACCGATTCTCTTATGAAGATGCTCAAGAAGTCATAGCAAATAAAGTTGGACCATATGCAGCAGAGTTAGAAACGATGAATAATATCGCCTTAGAACTTAAAAATGCTCGCTATAAAAACGGAGCTATCAATTTTGAAACCACTGAATTCCGATTTGTATTAGACGATAAAGGTGTACCTACCGCCGTAATACCCAAAGTAAGAAAAGATGCTCATAAAATGATAGAGGAATATATGCTACTGGCAAATAAATACGTTGCAATGCACCTCTACACCAAAAATGACAAGATGCCTCTACCCTATCGTTTACATGAGCCCCCTTCGATAGAAAAAATGACAGAATTTGCAGAAACAGCATTAGAATTCGGGCACAAAATAGACACCAGCAGCAACAAAGCATACAGTGCATCCATCAACGAGATGGTTGCTAAAATAGATGGCACTATAGAAGGTGACATCCTACAACCATTGGCTATTCGAAGTATGGAAAAAGCCTATTATACCAGTAAAAAAATAGGCCATTTTGGATTAGCCTTTGATTATTATGCTCATTTCACATCTCCTATACGAAGATATCCTGATTTGATAACGCACAGAATGTTGCAAGACTACTTAACCAAGCAGAAGTCGTTTGATTATGGAAACGTTGAGAAGATGGCAAGCCATAGTAGTAAGCAAGAACAAAAAGCGACAAGTGCCGAACGTGCAAGTATTAAATATAAACAAGTAGAGTACATGACCAACTTCAAGGGTGAAGAATTTGATGGCATTATCAGCGGAGTAACAGACTGGGGCATATTTGTAGAAATAGTAGAGAACAAATGTGAGGGAATGGTAAGACTTCGCGATATGAAGGGCGACCACTACACCTTTCTTCCAGAAAAGAAAAAGGTTATTGGGGATCGCACAAAAAAAACGTTTTCTATGGGACAACAAGTTAGAATTCGTGTAAAAAACACAGATCTGGCCAAGCGTAACATTGATTTTATGTTTGTTGAGCAAGATTAATTTGGCATAAAAAATAGAAAGTGCGATGAAATTAGGTACTCTTTATAAATCAAAAAAACCAAATCTTCTTTTCAGGGGTAATATTTTTTTTTAATCCGATTAACTTTGCTTCCTTGAACAAGCTAAAACAACTTTTTGCCGATTTAGAACCTGCTATTGCAGATATCGTTGATCAGCCAGGATCTCCTAGAGCCGTTTATGAACCTATTAGCTACATACTTAGTTTGGGAGGCAAACGCATACGTCCTGCCATGGTATTAGCCGCCTATAAACTTTACCAAGAGAAATATTCCGATGACGTAATGCACGTAGCTCAGGCCGTCGAGATGTTCCACAACTTCACCCTACTGCATGATGATATCATGGATAATTCGCCGTTACGCAGAGGGCAAGAAACGGCACACGTAAAATGGGATGAAGCAACTGCCATTCTATCGGGTGATTTACTCCAAATTGAAGTATATGAAAAACTTGCAGAAGTTGGAAATGTAGAAATACTAAAACTCTTTAATGCTATGGCTCGTGAACTCTGTGAAGGGCAAATGAACGATATGCAGTTTGAGCAAACAGAAGAAGTGAGTAACCATGCATACTTGGACATGATACGTCAAAAAACAGCGGTATTACTTGGATTTTGTTTGCAAGCAGGTGCGCTTTTGGGTGGAGCCTCAAGCAATGATGCACAAAAACTTTACAATTTAGGCATCTATATTGGGCTCTCATTCCAGCTAATGGATGACTACCTAGACAGCTTTGGAGAAACTGCCAAAGTAGGAAAACGAATCGGTGGCGATATCTTAGAAAAGAAAAAAACATACCTCTGGAATGAGATGTGGAATAACCTAGATACACATGGGAAGGATGAAGCAATAAAGATGTATAGCCATTCAGAACATGCGATAATTACCTTTATAAAATCAAAAATGGATGAAACCGGCGCTAAGGTTTCTACCTTGCAGAAAGCGGAAGAATATTCCGAAAAAAGTTCGGATGTCTTACGAGATCTCAACAGTATAGGAGACAAAGAATATCTCGAACAAATTTTAGAAATGCTTGCCAGCAGGGAAAGCTAATTACCGAGTGTTAATCAAAACCGACACTGCTCAATCTATTTTGTAGCATCCTTAATCCTGTAAATACGGGTTAGAAATTCGTTCTTGTCCGATGGTAGTTAAGGGGCCGTGTCCTGAATAAATCAATACCTCATCTGGCATAATCATCAACTGGTTCTTTATACTTCTAATTAAGGTATCAAAATCGCCACCTGGTAAATCGGTTCGACCAATGCTACCCTCAAAAAGCACATCGCCAGCAATAACGTACTCCTCTTTACTATTATAAAAACAAACACTCCCCGGGGAGTGTCCCGGAGCATGAAGAATATCAAATATAGCTTCCCCAAACTCAAGAACTGTCCCATCTTCTAGTCCTAAGTCTGTTTCAATTAAGTCATCCATTTTAAGCCCATACTGTCGAGTCACGTTCGCTGCATTATCGTATATAAACTTATCTGCTTGATGCAAAACCGGTGTTAGGCCATATTGCTGATGAACCCAATTTACACCAAACACATGATCTAGATGAGCATGGGTTAGCACTAGTTTTTTAGGTTTTAAATTTTGAGCATTCACATACTCAAAGAATCTTGCATTCTCAAGGGAATCATACATTCCAGGATCAATAATAAGGGCATTCCCTTCGTCATCCGAAATGATATAGGTGTTTTCAGCAAAAGGTCCGAAAGTAAGTTGATGTACGTGTGTCATTAGAATTCTGAGGTTAAATCCTCATCTCTGGAGGCATCCATTTTGAGGGCTGTAAACATAAAAACGGTAAATGAGAGTACAGACGATCCTCCATAGGAAATAAACGGCAATGGAATTCCGATTACCGGCATTATTCCAATGGTCATACCCACATTTATGGTTAAGTGAAAAAACAGAATAGAGGCTAAACTAAAAATAAACACTCTCTTGTATTTTTTCTTAGCTCTATTTGCCATATGATATAATCGTAAAATGAGCAATACAAATAAAAGGATAGTACCAGAACTTAACAACCATCCACCTTCCTCCCCTATAGTACAAAAAATAAAATCAGTTGTTTGCTCAGGGATAAAATCTCCTTTGGTATGAGACCCATTTAAAAAACCTTTACCACTCCAACCGCCAGAGCCGATAGCGATTTTACTTTGGTTAACATTATAGCCCGCACCTTGATTATCTTCTATTAGATTTAAGGTCACCTGAATTCTTTTCTTTTGATGATCTTGCAGCACGTTATCAAACAAAAACTGAACACTTAAACTTAGTAAAATAGTTAATACAACAATTAGTATACTGGGTAAAAGAATTTTTTTATTGGTATAGGTAAAAGCGAAAACAACCCCCAAGAGCACTATCATAGCAACACTAAAAATAAGCGACCCATAAACAAGTGTAAGTACAAAAATGGCTATAATAGAAATGCCTAAAACAAGTAATAAGGGAGAAAGTCCCTCTCGATAAAAGACGAGTATAAAGCTAGCAAAAACTAATGCAGAACCTGTATCTCCTTGCAATACAATAAGTGCCATAGGAAGTAAGATCACAACAATTAATTTTAAAACATCCGCTTTCTTATAAAATGAAAATCCAATGGTACTGAGCAAAGATGAAACAGCAAATGCGGTCCCATACTTAGCAAATTCTGCAGGCTGTAAGCTAAAAGAACCAATTTTAATCCACGATCGGGCACCATTAATATCTGATCCTACGAAGAGAACAGCCACTAAAAGGAGCATAATAGCACCATAAATAGGCCAACTAAATAGTTCGAAAAAGTTAGAATTAAGCAGTAAAAAGACTAGGCCAATAAAAATAGCGATACCTAAAAACATCATCTGTTTACCACTTCTGCCCTCAAAGAGACTAAAAACTCCAAATTCAGAGGTAGCAGAATAAACAGATGAAATGCCCAGGGTCGCAATACATAGAAATAAAAAGGTGGCGATTATATCAATGTGTGATTTAGTGTGCATTTGAGGTAGTGTCTGATTTTCGTATAAATTTTTCTGGAATCAAATTAGCTTCGCGCAATCTAGTTTCCAAATACGATCTTGAGCTAATCAATACCGAATCTGGCTTTAGATAATGTTCTATCATTAAATTCGCAATAGGAGCTGCCCAAGTAGCTCCATAACCGGCTTCTTCTACGATTACGGCGATTGCAATACGTGGGTTTTCAGCAGGCGCAAATGCCATATAAGCCGCGTGATTTTTACCATGAGGATTTTGCACAGTACCTGTCTTACCCGCTATATTAATACCTTTTATAGATACTCCTGCGGCTGTTCCACTCTCATTTACCAATAGCATACCTCGTATGACAGGATCAAAAGTAGTTGGCGAAATCATCGTTCTGTGTTTCACCCTATACTTTTCCGGAATTTCATTAACCCCTTCAATGCGATGGACTACATGTGGCGTATAAAAATGACCTCTGTTGGCAATTATGGCCGCAACATTTGCCATTTGAATCGGCGTCATTCCAAGTTCTCCTTGCCCAAAAGAAAGAGAAATTATTCTGGAATAATTCCAAGAACCTTTCCCATGCATTCTATCATAAAAACTAGCATCTTTTAGCCAACCTTTAAACTCACCACTCACATCTACACCTAACTCTTGACCAAGACCGAAACTTTCTAAATAATTTCTCCAGCTATTGTATGCCGCTTCAGTATTGGCATATTTATCTGATTGCATCATCGCTTTAAACGTATTACAGTAATAGGTGTTGCAGCTACTCGCGATACTTCGTTCTAAACTGGTATTAAACGTGTGACCGTGACATTTTATAATTCTGCGTCCCAGTCTATAATAGCCCGGACAACCAAAGTGTGTTTCTGGATAAATTGCGCCATCTTGTAACCCAATTAATGCCATGATAGGTTTAAACGTGGAACCTGGCGGATAAGGGGCAGACACTGCTCTATTAAACATGGGTTTTGTTGGATCCATGAGTGCATCAGCATAATGCTTGCTCCTGTTTTGAATATTAAAGTTCGCAGGATCAAAAAATGGACTAGAAATTAGCGCTAGGATTTCGCCTGTTTTAGGATCTAAAGCTACTACGCTGCCCATTTTATTATCCAGTAATCCCTCTCCATATTGTTGTAAATCTATGTCCAAGCTGAGGTATAAATTTCGACCATCTTTTGGATTAATATCGAGTTTTCCCTCCTTATAGATACCCTTATTTACGCCAAACTTGTCTACGTAAAAATAGCTTTCTCCTTTTACACCTCTCAGGTACTCTTCATAGAATTTTTCAATTCCGTTTTTACCCATAAAGTCACCTTGCTCATAATAAGACTCTTGCTGAGATTCTAAGTCACTACGTGTTATTTCTCCAAGATAGCCTAAAACGTGAGAAGAACTATTGTACTTATAATTTCTATCTTGTCTAATTTCAAAAAAGAAACCTTTATACTCATATAAACGCTCTTGTAGCCTTGCAAAAATGACATTGGATACGTTTTTTATAAAAATAGCTTTACCATGATAAGCCGTTCTTTTTGCTTTCTCTAGGCGCTTATCAAACTCCGATCTTTCTATATTAACCAGCCTACAAAACTCTGTAGTATCAATATCTTGCAACTTAATGGGGACCGAGAGCATAAGATCATATACCGGCTCGTTGTACACCATAAGCTTTTTATTTCTATCCAGAATAAGACCTCGTTGAGGATATATGGTTTGCTTTCTCAGGCTTATTTTTTCAGCAATAAGTGAGTATTTATCATCTAGGACTTGAATTTCAAGAAGGCGCAGAACATAAATTAGTCCGATAAAAACTACCGCTACATAAATATAGTATGATCTAAACCTAAAATTCACCGGAAGACTTGTCTGACAGTAGTTGAACCACTCCTATTACGGTTAGCGTAAATAACGCGCTAACTAAAGTAGTTAGCAAGATAAAAAACCAATTTATAGCACCTATACTTTCTAGCCAAAACACATAGAAATGATAAAAAACTACTAAGATAGCAGTAGTCGCAGCAAATGTTGAAAGCCCAACCGAATGGACATTATAAGGCAAATGATTTGCAATTTGCTCTTTCAAATCTTGCGCTCCTAGCAAAAGTAACCTTATCATTACAAGCCACATGCAAGCCGACGCATGAATACCCGGAGTCCCAATAAAGAAATCAGCGATAAGCCCTAAAATAAATCCAAGTAAGACTTGATATGGTTTAGAAATATGAAGGGGTAAGGTAATAAGTAATACTATAAAAACTTGCGGTGCTAAGTATGCCGTAAATCCCAAATGATTAAACACTACGAATTGTAGAAACAATATGGCTGTCCAGTAGAATATAAGTCTAATCATTATCCAGTAATAGAGGTGATAGTTGATCTATGTCTTTATTTACAATAACGTATACATAATCCATGTTCCTGAAATTAGTAGCTGTTTTTACATGGGTAGTAAAGTATTGACTTGAGGGAGATGTCTCTAATTTACTTATTTCACCAATTAATATACCTGCAGGAAATAACAATGAGGACCTACCCGTATACACCTTGTCTCCCACTTTAATTTCTTCTAGTTTATTCAGTCCTGTTATTTTTAAGGTTTGAGGATTAGCATTATCCCATTTTAAACCCGTATAGTATTCTAGATTATTTATCGTGGGAATTACATTCATATTAATATGAAGCAGAGACATAACCGAGCTATAATTCTCATTACTTTGTAATACAATGCCAGCAAGACCTTGAGATGAGATGACGCCCATATTTTTTTGAATACCGTTTTTAATCCCTTTATTAATTATAAATATGTTACTAGCTTTATAGATAGTGTTGTATACAACCTCGGCGGGAACAACATCAAATAATTTATGCCTCGAAGTATCACGTAAAGTAATAGTATCGTTCATAAAAAAAAGACTACTTCTAGCATCATTCTTAAACTGAGTTGATACCTGTGCTTGTAAGAGATTATTTTGTTGTTGGAGGTTGAAGTAATCTGTCACCGTTGAAGACAACTCATTACTTTTATCTGTAATAAAAGCTGCAGAATGTGTAAATGAAGCTTGCTGATACGGATTTAACGAAAACAATAACACTGCGCACATCGCCTGTAATAGGACAAACAGCATGATGTGTATGTTATGCTCTATAAACGCTATCAGGCGTTGCATTAAGACTGATTAAAAAGGGTTTTATGATTTTTTATATCTTTCAAAGCAATAGCCGTTCCTCTTACTACAGCCCTAAGTGGATCTTCAGCCACGTATACAGGTAATTTAGTTTTGCTAGAAATACGTTTATCCAATCCTCTAAGGAGTGCTCCTCCGCCAGTTAAATAAAGACCTGTTTGATAAATATCAGCAGATAATTCAGGAGGAGTTAGCTCTAACGCCTTCATAACTGCTTCTTCTATTTTAGAAATTGATTTATCTAAAGCCAATGCTATTTCTGAATAAGACACCATAATTTGTTTTGGTATTCCTGTCATAAGATCTCTGCCATTTACAGGACAATCCTCAGGTGGATTTTCAAGCTCTGGCAATGCTGCCCCAACTTCTACTTTAATAAACTCTGCGGTACGGTCCCCAATCATTAGATTGTGTTGACGTCTCATATATTCTATGATATCGTTTGTAAAATCGTCACCAGCTACGCGTATAGATTCATCGGAAACGATTCCTGAAAGTGCTATTACTGCAATCTCTGTAGTACCTCCTCCTATATCTATTATCATGTTTCCCATGGGTGCGGAAACATCGATACCTATACCAATTGCAGCAGCCATCGGTTCAGGTATCATATATACTTCTTTTCCACCTGCACGCTCAGCACTTTCTTTAACTGCGCGTTTTTCAACTGCCGTAATACCACTAGGTATACATATTACCATTCGTAATTGTGGACTACCAAAAAAAGCAGATTTCTTATTTATCATTTTAATAAAATGGCTAATCATTTGTTCGGCAGCTTCAAAATCTGCGATCACTCCATCTTTAAGCGGACGAATGGTCTTAATATCTTCGTGAGTCTTACCATGCATCTTTTGCGCCTCAGTACCCACAGCCAATATTTCTCCAGTTCTTCTATTTCTTGCAATGATAGATGGCTCATCAACCACCAATTTATCTTTATATATGATTAAGGTATTAGCCGTACCTAAGTCTATCGCTAATTCTTGAGTTAAAAAGTTGAAAATTCCCATTTAGGTTTATGTGTTCGTTGAATTGGTAAAAATAAGTGTACAAAAGTATCTATTTTTTAAGTTAATTCTATACGAGATAGGGCTAATTATAAGGAGTAATTAAAAAAATAAAGAGCCCTAATTAACTCTTTATCAAATCATAGGAATTCAAAGAATATTAAAACAACAGTTTGACAATATAATTATCTGAATAAAGATAATTATATGACCCAATTTTATATATTTGCAAAGTCATGTATTTCGATCAAAACATAAAATTACTTCGAACAAAAAAAGGATACTCGCAGCAAGACTTAGCGGATTCTCTTAACCTTACACGCTCTAAACTAAATAGTTACGAGCGAGGAGTTCAACCACCCTTTGATATTCAAATAGATATAGCAGATTATTTCAACGTAACACTTGACGGCTTAGTACGCCATGATCTTTCTAAACTTACTCATTTTAAACTTTCGCAAATACTAAAAGGTAGCGAAGCCGATGTTAGAGGCAGAAAACTACGTTTATTAACCGTAAGTGTAGATGCAAACGAAGATGAAAACATCGAAATAGTTAGCATGAAAGCACAAGCAGGCTATACCGGCGGTTATGCTGATCCAGAATTCATCAGTAATTTACCTAAGTTTAAACTTCCTTTCTTGCCCAAAAATAGAACATACAGAAGTTTTCAAATCAAGGGAGACAGTATGCCTCCCGTAAGTGAAGGCTCTTGGGTCACTGCAAGTTATTTGCAAGATTGGAATGATGTAAAAGACGGGGACAACTACATTGTGGTAACCAAAGACGAGGGAATTGTTTTTAAACGACTATACAATAAAATAAAAAAAGAGCAAAGTATTACACTAGTAAGTACTAATAGCGCTTATGCTCCCTACACGTTACACATCGACCAAGTTGTTGAAATTTGGAAATTTGAAACATGGAATGGGTTTGAATTCTAAAAGTAAACTTCACTAATTTTTAAAAAAATTATTCTCTACGTGAGAATTAACCCGTATAAAAAAGCCTCGAATATTTAGCAGCTATTACTTGATATTCGAGGCTTTTTATGGTAAATAAGACTATAGAACAGCTATTAATCTATCTGGATAGCATACGCTTCTTTGTCTCCATTTTCGGTTACACCCTCTATAAGAACCGCACCCGATTTACCCTTGAGCAAAGTCTCTACATCTTTGGAGGTATAAATAGTTGTTTTGTCTATTTGGGTTATCACAAAGCCAAGTGGGATTCCTTTTTGCTTCAAAATTCCATTTCCCAACTTTGTAATTTTGACACCATTTTTAATTTTTAACGCTAGGCGCTCTTCACGCGATATATTTTCAATCTCTGCACCTAGCACTTTTTTCTCATCGCGATTGATTTCAGAACTTATTTCATTAGCACCATCCTTAGAAAGAAGTACAGCCGTCAGTACCTTTTCCGCTTTATTTCTAATTACCGTCACATTTACTTTGTCACCAGGATGATATTTACTAATTTGTTCTTGCAAGTCTGAACCTTTATTTACGACAACATCTCCTATTTTAATTATCACATCACCTTCTTTGATACCCGCTTTATCAGCACTTCCTCCGTCGCTCACAGAAGGAACAAAAACACCATTCAAATTCCTGAGACCTTTTTCATCGGCTAATTCTTGTGTAACATCCTGTATTCTTACTCCAAGTATGGCTCTTTTAACTTCACCAAACTCCTTTAAATCGCCTACTATCTTTTTAGCCAAGTTGATAGGAATCGCAAAACTATAACCAGAATAAGAACCCGTTTGTGAAGCTATTGCTGTATTGATTCCTATAAGTTCGCCCCGTGTGTTCACTAAAGCTCCTCCACTATTTCCAGGATTCACTGCAGCATCTGTTTGTATAAAATTTTCGATGGCATAGTCTCCGCCACGCTCTCTAAGTAGATTAATATTTCGTCCTTTTGCACTTACTATACCCGCAGTAACAGTGCTCGTAAGGTTAAAAGGATTTCCAACTGCGACTACCCATTCTCCAACTTTTAACTCATCACTATTGCCTAAATTAAGAAACGATAAATTATCTTCTTCTATTTTAAGTAATGCTAAATCTGTTTCAGGATCAGTACCAATTACCTCAGCCACATAACTTCTTTTATCATCTAATACGACTTCCACCTTAGAAGCATTGTCTACCACATGATTGTTAGTGACAATGTATCCATTTTGTTTAATAATAACCCCAGAACCGGTAGCCTGCTGAGGTCCCTGTTGCTGTGGGAAGCTAGGCCCACCAAAAAACTCTTCAAACGGATTAATCATTTGACCTCGTGGGCTGCTTTTTAGTGTACTTATAATGTGAACTACCGCAGGTGTAGCAATTTCTGCAACTGAAACAAAATCTACTTCCGGAACGGCTGCCAATTTTTCGGCTAACGTAAATTTGGCATTTTGATGTTGCGTAAATCGATTGGAGTTGTCATCATTCATCATAAGACGATTAACCCCTAGAGCTACTATTCCTCCAATAAAGGCTATAACTAAAACACTTAATACTTTCTTAAAATTCATACTTTTTATCATTTTTTTTATTTATTAATTCTTTATCAAAATCGTATTCCAAAACCAGTGATACATTAAGTTTAACAGCACCCATAAAAAATAATTAATTTTGCGAAGCAAATGTACCATCACCAACCATCTTTTCCAACGTATGGAGTATCTATTTTGATGCTGATGATTTACCTTTCTCGATTAATTCGTATTAACTATCTACAAAAATGTTTGGCATAGGTAGTTTAAATGATCAAGCCATTCTTGAGCGTATAAAACAAGGAGATGAATCTGTTCTCGTTTTAGTATATAACAAACATTATAGCTTGGTGAAAAACTTTATTTTAAAAAATAGCGGAGACCACACTGTAGTAGACGACATCATGCAAGATACTATAATTGCTGTTTGGAAAAACGCCAATAAACCAGCGTTTCTATTACAATCAAAGCTTAGCACTTATATTCTTGCCATCGCAAAAAACCTATGGTTCAAAGAACTCAAGAAACGAAGTAAATTTAAACTGGTAGATGAAACAAACCAACTAAATAAGGCCATCGACACCCAAAAGAATAATTTAGACGACGGGATAATAGCAGAAATGGTAAACGAGATGGACGAAACATGCAAAAAGCTTCTCTCCTATTTTTACTTTGATGGTTATAGCACCAGGATGATTGCTGATAAACTAAATTTTGCCAATGCAGACACCGTAAAAAGTAAAAAGTATCAATGTTTTAAAAAATTACAAGCATCCGTTTTAGCAAAATATAATAAAGCAGATTTAATCTAATGGAAGACGAAAAACAATATCATTTGATTGACGACTACCTAAGTGGCGAGTTACAAGGTACAGCATTAGATAAATTCAAAATTGATCTCAAACATTCAGATAAATTACGGCAACAGGTAGACTTACAGAGCGCCATTATTAAGAAGATAATTGCACACCGCGAAGCAGAGCTCAAAGCAATACTAAAAAAAGAACAGCATTCTACTTTTAAGGCCATAAGTATTAAATCAAACATTAGAATTGCTATGAGTATTGCGGCATCTGTTATACTTTTAGTAGCGACCTATTTCTATCTCTCCAAGCAACAACCCAACGTAAATTCGACGTTTGTTGCCGACAATCAAACTGATGAAGTTAAAAAGAAACACAAGATAAAAAATAAAAGACGAAAAGACACTTCGACTAAACGACACTTAGCGACTACACATGTGCTGCCCGCAAACGAGATTGGACTTTCTGTTCAGGATGCTACCGACTTTGATGTTGTGGAAGAAATTGAAGTACCTATGACGGAAGATTATGTAGAAAGGGATATCAGTAAAGACGCAATTGTCAAATCTGACAAAATAGTAATTGAGCGTGATGAGTTAATTGGAACTAGATTGTTTTCATTGCAAAGTCTAGACTACGCAACTAATACTCAATACAAGAACCTTGACGCAACTGAGCAGACTGTTAATACTCCTAATAGCAAAGTCGGCACTAAGGCGGAAATTAAAATGGAAGACAAACAAACTGCTTCACAAGCAGAAATAGATATACCGCAAGGCAGTAAAATAAATGTAGAATACTGGAAGAGCGTAGTTAATTTTAAAGGATATATTTATGACGGAACCAAAGTTCAATTATATGGAATTCCACAAAACAAAGTTCTGATTTTTAAAGAATTAGACAATAGAATTTACTTAGCATTAGACAATAAACACTATTTTATTGAAAAAAATAAAACCTATAAAAAATTTAGCGAGGTGTCTAATCCTACGCTTCTAAACATACTCAATGACTAAACAAATACATTTTTATAAATACCAAGGTACTGGAAACGATTTTGTAATTACTTCTGATATTTTTGACATTACAAAGGAGCAAATTCAAGCGCTGTGTAACCGCAAATATGGTATAGGATCAGATGGTCTGATCGTAATTAGAAAAGAAAGCAAGTTTGACTTCGAAATGATATACTATAATGCAGATGGTAGCGAAAGCTTTTGCGGTAATGGCAGTAGGTGTGCTGTGATGCATGCAAAAAGTATTGGATGGATAACAAATGACTGCACATTCGGATCAAATGATGGCCCACACGAAGCACGCATAGAAGATGAAATTGTATTCTTGAAAATGCACAATGTAGATATGGTACTGGTAGAAGATGAAGGCTATATGTTAAACACCGGCTCGCCACATTATATAGCATACACTGAGGAGATAGATGCATTAGATTTAATAGAAGCTGCACATGCTATTCGTTACAGCGAACGCTTCGAAGAAACAGGGATTAACGTTAACTATCTGGAAGCGCGAAATGGGGTCTTATATATCCGCACCTATGAGCGCGGAGTAGAAGATGAAACCTTAAGCTGTGGAACGGGGGTAACCGCCGCGGCCATTGCCCATTACCTTGAGCAAGACAGTAGCATTAGACACTTCTCACAAAAAATCCAAACTAAGGGAGGACCACTCATGGTTTCGTTTGATAAAAAACCAAAGTCTTTTGAAAATATATTTTTATCGGGACCTGCAGTAAAAGTTTTTGAAGGAGATGTAATGCTCTAATTTGGTGAGCTACTCTTACGTAAATTACTTTTTTACGTTTTAAGAAAACCAGTTACTTCATATTCACATCCAAAGCGTCTCTTAAGGCATTGCCTAAGAAATTAAAGCTCATAACCAACACCATGATACACACACCGGGTATGATGGCCAGGTAGGCCGCATCAAAAACAATATAATTATAATGTTCTTTGATCATACTTCCCCAGCTAGGCATTGGGGGTTGTACTCCAAGTCCTAAGAAACTTAAGCCTGCTTCTAATAATATTGCACTGGCAAAATTGGCTGCACACACCACAATAATAGGCGCCATGATATTGGGTAAAATATGTCTGAATAGAATCTGTAAATTACCAAAACCTAGCACTTTTGCCGCTTGAACATATTCCATCTCTTTAATTTGGAGCACTTGTCCGCGTACGATGCGTGCTAGCTCCACCCACATACTTAACCCAATAGCTAGAAAGACCTGATAAATTCCTTTTTCTTGAAACGCAAAACTAATTGCAATGGCAATAAGTAAACTGGGTAAACTCCATACCACGTTTATAAGCCATAAAATAACCGAATCGACCCAACCTCCATAAAAGCCCGCAAGTAAGCCCAGTGTAGTGCCAATGAGTAAGGTAATTAAAACCGACATGAAGCCCACTAACAAGGATATTCTTGCTCCGATTATTACTCTACTAAGTACATCCCTTCCATAGCGATCTGTTCCAAGGTAATAATATTTAGTTATCAATGCGGCATCTTGCTTGATCTCTATATTTTGCCATTGTATCAAACCATTTTTAGTAAATACAGCAAAACTATCTGGCAGTGCCGCAGCCGAGACTGGCACACGGCTATATTTCAATGGTTTACCATTCAGAATCCATCCTACATAACCTACAGACTCTACTTTTTCTTCCAATGGTTGCTGCATCATTTGTACTTTGAAACCAGGAGGCTGCAACGCTATTTCTAGATGAATATCGTTGGCTTGCGGTGTACTGTCTGGTGTGATAAGATAGCCTAAAAACGAAACCACCATGAGGAGCGTTATAAAAATAAAACCGGCTAACCCTAGTCTATTCTTTGCTATCTTTTTGATCATGTTGGTATGCAACTTCTATAGCAGTAAGTATGGCTAAGAAGCTATACAAGGGAACTGCAATTTTATCAAACTCTGTATAGTTATTAATCACGCCATGCGTAAAATACGTTATAAGACCTAAAAATGCGGCAAGGCTTAAATACTTACTAGAACCTTCGAGTACACGTTGATGCTTAAAACCAAGTACAAAAGTATACAAGACAAATGCAATGTAAAGGATCAACCCAAATATTCCGCTTTCGGCTAACGGCCTTAAATACTCAGAATGTACACCTCCCAAAGTTCCCGCATTGGTACTAATAATAGTCATCTCATGCGGAAGTTGAAACTGACCGTATTGAAAGGTATAAGTGCCTGGCCCCCATCCCATTAATGGCTTTTCTTCCCACAAACGCATGGCACTGCTCCAGCGATTTAATCGTTCTAAGTTACTTGGATCTGAAGTAACGTTGGATACTGACTGAAGGTGATTTTCTATATTATCATCCGATTCTTTTTTATTACGAGATAAGTATACTAGTAATGAATCACGATTTACGAAGATTACGGTAACCGCAAGTGCACCTATCATAAGAATATGCTTTAACCTAACATTAACTAAAAAAAGTATGTAAAAAAGCAGTGATATTGCTAAACTTAGCCACGAAGCACGGGTAAACGAAAGTGCAACGGCGAGCACCATATACACGAAAAGTAGCGCACACACTATCCTTACTATTTTACCATAACCTAACGAATTACCATGCAGTGCAAACACAAAAAGGATTGGAACAATAAATGAAATACAAGCAGCATACATTCCATGGTCAGGTAAAAAGGGACGCATAGCGGTATACGCATACTCCCGACTAAAACCACCAGCGGCATGATGATATAAGGTGTAAAGTGTCAGCACGATTACCGATATAATCAAACACCATAAATACTTTTTTATCATACTGTGGTTTTGGAAATAACGAGATAGTAGAAAGTAAAATACTACGATATACCAACTTTTCATAAGCACGTACTTCACAGAAACGACAGGGATAGAGCTAGTTATTGCTGTTATTACAAGCCAAGAAAAATCAGCAAGTACAAGTAGAGATAGCATGGTTGTCACCTCTGGAATCAATAGTTTTCGCGCACTAAACGCCTTAAAAACCACACCAATGAATAGAAGAATGATTAGAGGCTCAGTGGGTAAACTTATATTTATGGTACTAACACGTTCATCAATAAGGTGTACAGATAGAGGTGTAGCGCAAGCTAAAAAATACAGCGTTAACTTGGGTTTAGTAATGGTTAACCACAGCAATGCCAATACAGCAGGGGCTGCTAGTAGAACCAATAAATCAAAGTACACTGCGGCCAAACAGCAAATAAAAAATAACCCGGCGAGGGCATATAAGCGCTTTATGTCAAGCGATAGTCCCACTACTTCTTAAGTAGATTCAGTTGGTTTAAAATCACCAGAGTTAAAACACTAAAAAGTAATACTGCTCCAGTCACCAAAAGAGTAAGCAGTGTGCGAAGTGGGTACGATTTCTTTTCTGCAGGAGAAGCACTAGTTAAAATAAACTTTTGAGGTAGTGTCTTCTCTACGTCCACTTTTGCTTTTTCAAAACGTTTTCTATGCTCACTTAAGCTTTCGAGCTCTAAAATCAATGTTTCATTCAGGTATGTAAATTCCCCTGCATATTTAGCTAATTCTTTTTGTTGCAATTGCAGTTCTCTTCTCTTAGCGCCATCAGCAGCAGTTTTATATAACTCTTCCGATAACGCACGCGACTGTTCTTCGTAATTGGTAATACCCTTCTCCCCTAATTTTTGAAGTGCTATACGTAAATCCCAAACTTGTTTCTCTTTGCTCTCAAACTCACTTTTTACGATCTCGAGTGCTTCTAATGAAACCTGTTTTTGGATTTCAGTTTTCACAGAATCATAAATAGCGCTTATGCCATTGGCGATTTCTGCTGCTTTAACAGGGTCTTCGTCTAATACAGTTATTTGTATAGCCAAATGGCGTGTGCGAAAGAACTGTATATTCTTTTCCATCTTTAGCCCTAAGTCCGTTTGAGGACTACCATCTTGATCTATGCCATAATGATTCATAAGATCAAAGTTTTTAACAATACGACCTTGCAGCGCAGAGGAATTGAGCAATTGTAGTGCATTTTCAGCTTCCTCTTCTTCACCAAAAGCTAGAGGATCACTTTGTCTCATATTAAGATCTGTAAAAAGCGCATTACCTATCGAATTATTAGTAGTAGGATAAAAAACCACTTCTGATTCGTATTTAGGTGCTATGATAAATGGTGCGGTGAATAAGGCAGTTAGTAAAATACTAGCAACAGCTATTATAGCCAGTTGCTTTCGGTATTCCCAAACTAACTTTACAATTTCCACAAAGTTTAAATCAAAATCTTTGTTTTGGTTCATTCGATAATTTTAAAAAATAGATTCGCAAAGTTAATTGAATAGCTAATATAATGTCAATTTCAAGTCAATGACTTTAGGTCTTTAACTTGAAATAACTTAAACATATAGGCCGATATAAGGATGCTAATAAAAATCATTGATAGGTGAACGGCTACACTAGAGCAATATTGTTTGCCCATCAAGATAACCAAAAATAACATTCCTATCCCAAAAGCTTGTCTAATAATATTAATAAATTTAGGCTGAAAACCAAACTCTTGAAAACTAATAGCATAGCAAATAGTCCCAAATAATAATTGACTTATGGCTGTTGCAATAGCCGCTCCAGTCGGACCATAAAGAGGGATGAGTTGCGTATTTAGTGCCAGATTTATACATAAGGTTATAAAAGCTGCCATATTAAGATACTTTAATTCTAAGGCTGCGGTAAGAAGTGTTCCATAAACTAAAATTAATACCGAACCAATAAACCCTAGCATCAAAAATGAAAATGCGCTGGCACTTTGCGCAGTTGCTTTTTCATGATACATTAAATCCATTACTTGATTGCTATACGCAGCACTTAGCAGAGCTATCGAGATAGCGACTAAAAGTAAAAATTTAGCTGTAAAGGAAGCAATTAGATTAATTGTCACCTTGTCTTTAATATTTTTACTGAAAAAAGGTAATAACACCCCACTAAAAATCTGAGCAAACATGAGTATGGCGTAAAATAATCTATACCCATGAGCGTATATGCCTGCATCTGAATTACCAACCATTGTTTTAAGCATCACGCTATCCACATAATTATAGAGGCCCATAAGGGTAATGAGTAATGCAAAGGGCCATGAATTTTGTAGCAATGGACGTATTGTTTTTAAATCGAATGATATCCGCACATCTCGAAAGTATTTCCTTAGAAAAAGAACCAAAACAAAGCTTACCAAAAAAACTCCCGCTAGTTGAGCGAAAATAAATCGCTCAATGGTTAGACTCCAACCTTCTAAGCCTCCCCAAAGCAGAATAGCACAGAGTATTACAACCAGTACTCTGTCCAACACCATAAATATTCCATCCCACTTAAATTGTTGCAAACTGGCTACAATGGTTCTAAGGTATTGATTGAGTGAAGTAAATATTTGTAAGATACACAAAAAAATAAGCAATAAGAACTCGGCACTACCATAACCTAATGCAGCGCCTACCAAAAAAACAAACAATACGTAAATCGCTATTAGTATCATTTTTAAACCTAGAATATTACCCGTTAGTGCTACAATTTTATTGGTATCTCTTGAGACCTGAGTGGTATTGTACCCATTAAGTCCCAGATCGA
>DGBH01000002.1:2987-5493 GCA_002384205.1 Bacteroidetes bacterium UBA4009 | reverse complement strand
AATTAAATAGCGCTGCATAATTTCCATATACTTCCAGTGATAAGGTGTTCTGCACAGCCCTATCTATAACCAATATCCATATGGGCTTAATTAGCAGATTAAGAATCTGCATAAAGGCTATATCAGCAAGATACTTTTTGAGCATTTAGGTTACTATTCCCTGTCTTTTTTCAATTGTATAGGTTTTTAGGAGTAGGAAAAACCCTACTATGAAGAAAATCATAAGCATTAGCACAGATACGCGCATATTCCCAAAAATACCTTCTAATAATCCAAACATAAGCGGACCAAAGATTAAGCCTACTTTTTCCATAACATCAAAAAAGCTAAAATAGCTAGCATTGTCATTGGTAGGGGGTAGCATTTTGCTGTAGGTTGATCTACTCAATGACTGAATACCTCCCATAACAAACCCAACTAGTAATGCCAAACCGTAAAACTGAAGTGGTTGATCTATAAGGTAAGCGATAATGGTGCATAATACCCATATCATAGTACACAACATAAGTGTTCTAAGGTTACCTAGTTTTTCTGAAACTCGAGACAACACTTGAGCCCCAACAACGGCCACCAGTTGTATTAATATAATACTTACAATAAGACCTGTCTCTTTGGTTTGCCACCAATCACCTCCAGAAACCCACAGTATTTCTTTACTGGCAAATAGCACGGCCAATAACATTACCGTTTGCACACCCATATTATAAACAAAATAACTAAGTAAGAACCATTTCACTCTAATATGTGCGGTTAGTTCGCCCCATACCTTTCGTAATTCACTGTATCCGTACCAGATAATATTATGCTTTTTTTCGCGAGCAGTATAATGAGATTTACCTGGCAAGTAATAGTAGGTATATTGTGCAAAGCCGACCCACCAGATAGAAACCATAAAGAAACCATATTTAATTGGCATTCCGGCGGCTCCATTAAGGAATAAAATAGTCACAAGTAGAAGGACGCTACCTATGTAGCCGAGTGAAAATCCTCTTGCACTAATTTTATCATGTTGATCCTTATCTGCAATCTCAAGAAGAAACGAATTATAAAAAACCAAACTTCCCCAAAAACCTATACTGGCCATAAATACAGAAAACATGCTAATCTCTAAGTTCTGTGCATCAAAGAAATAGAGCGATGCACAACCTGCAGCACCTAAGTAACAGAAAAATTGCATGAAACGCTTCTTGGTTCCTGTATAATCTGCTATGCCCGAAAGAATGGGTACAAGGAGAACGATGAGTAAAAATGAGGCGGAATACACATAAGAGTATAACTCTGTGTTGACAAACTCTCGACCAAAGAATGTAACCATCTCAGAGATTACATTTCCATCAGCATCTTTAGTTTTGGTGACTTCCCCATAGAAAATAGGAAATATAGCCGTAGAAATAATTAGATTATAAACCGAATTGGCCCAATCATAAAAGGTCCACGCTTTAATTACCTTAGGGTCGTTTTTTTTAAATATTCGTGCCACAACTTTTTTTCAAAAAAAGTTAAAAACTATGATAGTTCGACTATGCACTTCAATAAATAATCCTGAAAAAAAACTTCTAAACCTATTAAATAACAAAATAGAGCGTTAAGTCAAACATCTGCTGCTACTTAACAAGGAATTAGTGCAATCCATAAAGATTGCAAAACATTCTATATTTTGCTTATAAATTATGAATGACAGCGTTTAAGCCGCTTTTAGACGTAATCTTTCGATCACTTTTTTAGCCTCTTGCAAGCCAATTTTTATTTCTTTTATTGCCTTATCTGAAGGTGCTTCAAACATATAATCGCTTAAAATAGCTTCGCAAACAGATCTGAGCCCTCGAGCTCCTAGTTTAAACTCAATCGCTTTTTCTACGATATAATCTATTACTTCATCCGAGATAATAAGCTCAATTCCCTCCAGTTCAAAAAGGGCAACATACTGGCGAATAAGCGCATTTTTAGGTTTTAGCAAGATAGCTTTTAGCGTAACCGCATCAAGAGGCTGCAATGCCGTAAGAATAGGGATTCTACCAATTATTTCAGGTATTAAACCAAATTGTTTTACATCTGAAGGAATTGCATATTGTAAATACATATCTTCTGTAAACTCAACATCAGAACTTAAGGCTTTGAATCCAAGTGAATTAGCCTGCATTCTACGGGATATTATTTTTTCGATACCATCAAAAGCTCCTCCACAGATAAATAAAATATTTTTAGTATCTATCTGAACCATCTTTTGGTCTGGATGCTTTCTGCCACCTTGCGGAGCCACATTAGCAACCGTGCCTTCCAGTATTTTAAGTAGTCCTTGTTGAACACCCTCTCCACTCACATCACGTGTAATACTGGGATTATCTGACTTTCGAGCAATTTTATCTATTTCGTCTATATAAATAATACCTCGTTCTGTTGCTTCCACATTATAATCGGCAGCTTGGTACAGTCTAGATATTATACTTTCCACATCTTCTCCTACATAACCGGCTTCGGTAAGCACCGTAGCATCTGCTATGCAAAA
>DGBH01000002.1:1832-2798 GCA_002384205.1 Bacteroidetes bacterium UBA4009 | reverse complement strand
TAGTTTAGGCGCTTGTAGTGGTTATAAACAGCAACGCTAAGTGTTCTCTTGGCATTATCTTGTCCAATAACATATTCATCAAGCAGCGCTTTTATATCTTTTGGCTTTTTTAGATCAAGAACCTCCTTCTTATTTTTTTTACTTTTTCCCGTTCCCTCACTTAAAACGATTTCATTACCTTGCTCAATACAGTCTTCACAAATATGAGCATCTATACCCGAAATAAGGAGACCTACCTCTCCCTTGCTTCTACCGCAAAAGGAACAGGTTAATTGCATATTCTTTGCCAATATTATTTTGTTTTTCTTTCCAGTACTTCGTCAAGCATACCGTATTCTTTTGCTTCTTGAGCAGTCATCCAGTAGTCTCTTTCACTGTCTTTCTCCACTTTCGCATATTTCTGACCTGAGTGATGAGAGATTATATCATACAGCTCTTTTTTTAGTTTGATAATCTCCCTAACGGTAATTTCCATGTCAGTTGCCTGTCCAGAAGTACCTCCTAGTGGCTGGTGAATCATGACTCTACTATGTTTTAAAGCTGTACGTTTGCCTTTTGCACCTGCGCACATAAGCACGGCACCCATACTTGCTGCGATACCTGTACATATAGTCGCAACGTCTGGCGCTATATATTGCATTGTATCATATATACCAAGACCCGCATAAACAGACCCTCCTGGGCTATTAATATAAATCTGAATATCTCGCTTAGCATCTGAGCTTTCTAGGAATAAAAGCTGTGCCTGAACTACGTTTGCTATATAATCGTCAATTCCAGTTCCTAAGAAAATTATTCGATCAGCCATTAATCTAGAAAAAACATCGACCTCTCTAAATGGCATCTGTCTTTCCTCTATAACGGTACGGGTCATATCTTGAGGAGAGTGAATAGAACTGCCTATGTAGTGATCTACCTTAGTACTGCTTATTCCGTGATGTTTTATTGCATATTTTCTAAATTCTT
>DGBH01000002.1:0-1593 GCA_002384205.1 Bacteroidetes bacterium UBA4009 | reverse complement strand
AGAAAGATAGACAATATATATATCCTCAGCTTATTTGCTGAAGTCTTTTACCATGTCGTAAAATTTATCGACATTTATTTTTTTAGTTTTGATGGTAATGAGTTCTTTTACGGAATTTAGCACTTTTTTCTCAACAACTACATCTCTAATGCGCATCAGGTAATTTTTGTCCTGTCTATTACTGGTTTCAAAATTTTGAACCATCGCAGGATCTGGATTGTTTAAGCCATATTGTCTTAGCATTTGAGCGGTGTATGCAAATGAAGCTTGATTAATATCTTCATCACTTACTTCTACATTATGTTCTTCAGCCACCTTTTCACGCACTAGTTGTTTGCGCAAAATCACACTTTCTTTAGCGTACAACTCATCCACATTATCTGAAGTGTACGTTTCTGGCTTGGTTTCTTGTAACCATTTTTTCAGAAACTCATCTGGCATATTAAAGGTATGATTTTTATCCAACACCGCATTAATTTCTGCTTCCAACTGACGCTCAGCCTCGCCTGCATAATATGAACCTAGATTTTCTTTAATCTTAACCTCAAATTCATCTACAGTTGCGCAAAGATCTGGACCCATTACCCTATCAAAAAATGCCTTATTAAGCTCCGCCGCTACAACCGCTCTAATTTGCTTTACCTTAGCGGTAAATATTTTATTAAGCGTGCTTATTGCTTCTTTTTCAATACCTAAAGACTGGGTTACTACTAAATCATTATGATTAAATAAATCAAAAATATTTAGCTCCAACACGTCATTAACGGAAACACCTACCAGTTTCTTTTTGGTAGCTTTGTCTTTTACAACCTCCGGAAGCACCGTTACCTCTTGTTCAAAAACACCACCGTCTTTATGCGCACCATTCTCATCTACTTCTGTAACCACAAGAACAAGTGAATCATTATCCGTTTCAGATTTATCCTTATCCTCTAAAGTACCGTTTTGTCTGGCAAGATTTTTAATCTCTGTATCTACTTCCTTTTGATCCACTTCTATTTCATATCGAGTTAAAGAGTCCTTGGATGATACATTTAAATCAAAACGAGGCGCTAGACCTAAATCAAAATGAAATGTAAAATCTCCGTAGTTGTCAAAATCAGTAATACTTTCCTTTTCTCTGCTGGTCATTGGTTGCCCAAGAATATCTAAGTTATTTTCTTTTAAATATTGGTAAAGATTTTCGGAAGTTAGTCTATTTACTTCCTCAAAAAGAGCGCTTCTACCTATCATTTGCTTAACCATACTAAGAGGCATTGTTCCAGGTCTAAAACCTGGCACTTTAGCTTTTTTACGGTAATCTTTAAACTGCTTGTTTATGCTCTCTGAATAATCTTCATTTTTAATTTCTACAGAAATGATTGCATTAAGTTCGTCTTTTTTTTCGAAGGATACGTTCACGTGATATCTAATTAGGAAATGTTATATACTCTTGATGTTTTTGAATCTTCCAGAAAACGAATTAAGTATAAAAAACAAAACCCTGTTGGACCAGGGCTTTGTTTTAATTTACTCAGTGCGGGCGAAAGGACTCGAACCTTCACACCGCGAGGCACTAGATCCTAAGTCTAGCGTGTCTACCAATTTCACCAC
>DGBH01000045.1:1095-2514 GCA_002384205.1 Bacteroidetes bacterium UBA4009 | reverse complement strand
GGATTAAACAAAATTAAAATGGCTGAATGCGTCAAAATAATTATTTATATTAAAACAAATATCACTTAAAAAACTTGTATACGTAACTTTGAACGCATAAACCATGAAGAGCATTACACTTGTAGGAGGAGGATTAGCAGGATCGCTAGTGGCAGTTTACTTAGCCAAAAGAGGCTATGAAGTAAATATATATGAGCGCAGACCCGATATGCGTAACGTAAAAATACCTGCAGGTAGGTCTATAAATTTAGCACTCTCCGCACGCGGTTTAAATGCACTGCATAAAGTTGGCTTGGACACTGCGGTACTGGCAAAGGCGATACCTATGGCGGGTCGTATGATGCACAGTAAAGAAGGAGACTTAGCCTATCAGCCGTATGGCGCAGAAGGGCAAGCTATTAATTCAGTAAGTAGAGCACATCTTAACGTTCAGTTACTTCAGCTTGCGGATGAATATGAGCATGTACACCAGCATTTTAATATGAAGTGTACTCAAGTAGATTTAGAAACAGGCACCTGTTGGTTTACGAATACAGAAACGGGAGTTCATCAAGAAGTAAAAGCAGATTATGTTATTGGTGGTGATGGTGCGTTTTCACCCGTTCGCGACAAAATGCAACGTACCAATAGATTTGACTATTCACAGTCGTATACCAATAGCGGTTACAAAGAGTTGAGTATAGCTGCAACTGAAGACGGTGATTTTGCTATGGATCCGAATTCATTGCACATTTGGCCACGCGGTAGTTTTATGATGATAGCGCTTCCTAATCCAGACAAAACATTTACGTGCACCATATTTATGCCATATGAAGGTGAAACTGGTTTTGATAACATTAATACGGACGAAGAAATTCTGTCGTTTATGTCGACGTATTTTAACGATGCGATGAAGCTAATGCCAACTTTATTGGAAGATTTTAAATCAAATCCGGTGGGTAGCTTAGTAACGG
This sequence comes from Bacteroidetes bacterium UBA4009, assembly GCA_002384205.1. GTDB lineage: Bacteria > Bacteroidota > Bacteroidia > NS11-12g > UBA9320 > UBA9320. Next base: position 1,561 of record DGBH01000045.1, on the reverse strand, counting down.
TAAGATGTTACCCATGGAATATTAATAAAGCTACGTTGATAGGGGATGCATGTCATGCTATTGTCCCCTTTTATGGTCAAGGGATGAATTGTGCATTTGAAGATTGTGTGGTATTGGACGAGTGTTTAGAAGAATTTGGCGATTGGGAAACGGCCATGCAAGCATATCAAGTGCGTAGAAAACCCAATGCAGATGCAATTGCCGATTTAGCGCTTCAAAATTTTATTGAAATGCGTGATTTAGTAGGAGATAAAGACTTTTTACATTACAAAAAAGTAGAACACGATATCTGTGATTTGCATCCGGATGTATTTCAATCTCAATACGAAATGGTGACGTTTAGCAATCTACCCTACAGTGAAGCTAAAACCAAAGGCGCTCGGAACACTAAACTAGTTTATGAGCTTATTGCGCAAGGACTAGAAGATAAAATAACCGATCGAAATTTCGTTAAAGAGTGGTTCGC
>DGBH01000045.1:0-917 GCA_002384205.1 Bacteroidetes bacterium UBA4009 | reverse complement strand
TACGTTCCACTGGCAAGCGAATGTTTAATTTCTAAATCGCTCACATTTTCTCTGCGTTCACGTAACACTGTTTTGCCAGTAATGTCAATTACTTCTACTTGCAGGAATGCACTCTTTTTAGCTAACGATACGTTGAAGCGATCTGTACTTGGGTTAGGCGAAATAAACGCCTCTAGCGTTGAAACGTCCTTAATATCAATAGTAGAATGAATAAATTTAACGGTATAATCTTCTACTTCGCCATATTTGTCACCACAAGGATCCATATAATTTGAGTAATACTGACTACGTATTCTCATTCGTAAATCAGTATCTAAATTTACATCTTGAGGTGCTTGTATAGTTGCGGTAGCTTTAAAATTAGCTAATTCGGTAAATATAAGTTGCTCGTCATTAGTGAATGAAGCATCTCCATTATAGTCTATCCAAGCCGTTACAGAATCACTATCCCAGTTATACTGCATCACTACTTCCAATTCGTGTGCGATATTATCGCTCAATTCAAAACGAATACTGGTGAAGTCGCCATAATAATCTTGTCCACTTGTTTGGGTAACACCGTTTAAGTTAACCGCTTTGATGTAATCTGAACCTGTTCCCTCTGATCCTATGGCATCACAATAAATAAACTCATGTACTTTGTAATTAAAGGTATAGGTTTCTGATTTTTGTCCAAGACTAGAGGTAGCAATTACTTTAAAGTACAGCATGTCTCCTAATTCTTTTCTGCCGATAGGAGTTGCACTCTTCCAGTTATTACCACCTATGTTGGTCATGGTAATTTCGTTGGTAAGTGATTGGTCATTCAACGACCAAAGTGCTTTCACCTCTGTAAGTGTGCCGGTATATGCTATTGTTGCATGTACGTATTGGTCTACTCCTTTTTTAGGAGTAACGTCATCGGGTATAGAGGTAAT
>DGBH01000105.1:11146-17923 GCA_002384205.1 Bacteroidetes bacterium UBA4009 | reverse complement strand
TTTGGTGTCGATGCAAATGAGGCTTGGAACAGGGTTTATAACGCTAATATGGCAAAAAATGTTGGTGTTAAAGAAGGGCGTCCTAATCCGTTTGGGCTTCCAGATTTGATTAAGCCAGAAGGTTGGGTTGCGCCAAGTCACGAAGGCAATCATGGTCAGTTAGAATTAGCACTGTAACTAAGTGTAACAAATTGTTACTTCGTGTTATCGGTAACATTTTTAGTTATCGGTAACATTTTTGTATATGCGCGATAAATAATAGGTATTAGTCATTAGGAGACAAAATGTGTACCCCTCATGTACGAAAAGAAGCTAACCGCTTTAACTGGATTATTAAAGGCGCACTAATAGATATATCATGGCCAGACACAGATATCGAGAAAACGTATGATTCCTACTTTAAAAGACTTTGGGGCAATCATGAAAACTATATACATGAAGACGGATTTGAAGAAGCTTATAATAAACGTGAAGCAGAAGTCTTAGATAAAGAAATATCATTAGTAGCAATTCTCGGTTATGATTAAGTTTATTAAAAAGATTTGATAATAAAGGTAAAGAGATTATCTAGATTAAGGAATAAAAAATGGATATTATTTGGGCATTAGCATTTTCATCACATTTAGGAATGCAAGGCGATTACAACGAAGTACACCCGCATGTTAGATTAGTCAACGATGATAAAATAGCAGGAGCATACTATAACAGCGAAAGTCGTTTGAGTTTATATGCTGGATATAGATACGAACTCAACAACGTAGGCGCTGAACTTGCATTAGTAACAGGATATAACGATACAGTGGTACCGTACATAAGAGGTACCTACGATTTTAACAATACCATTAGAGCATATGCTGCGCCAGCCTATGAATACAACAGTAAAGTAGGTGATGATATCGGCGTAGTTATTGGATTCGAAATAACGATTTATAAGCTGCACCAGATGAAAATGTCACAGTATTAAAAATTTAGCATAGGGGTTTACTTTTGACCCCCTTTATTTAATATATACTATGTAAACGTTGAAGCAACGTGGACACATACTGGACTCGGGTGCAAATCCCGACAGCTCCACCATAGATACACTGCTCGAAAGAGGAAATGCAGAGTTGAAACATACACGGTAAGACTTAGGTCTGAAGTTGGTTCAAGTCCAACCAGTGTATCTTTGATGGGGCTGAAATAGGATCGACAGGTGTGAATATGAACGTGGAGTTTACCGGATGACTGCGTAATTGGTCAATTAAACTAAATGCAAACGTAAATGCAAAACCTTCTGGATTTGCTCTAGCAGCATAATCACAGGGAGCTGGCCACTTGCTTAGCAACAGAAAAGTGGCACTATATTAACACATTTATTGAGTTGAGGGGTGGCGTAAAGCTGCCCCTTTAGTCGTTATAAATATTACTATATAATTTTTAACTGAGAGGTTTATTATGTCAAATAAATTAAAAGAGCTCACTTGGGCACACCATCAATCTGCGGAACGAAGAGCATTCGCTAAAGAGCTTATCTCCGGTAATATCGATCCAAAACTTTATTACAAATTTCTCCAATGCCAATATCTTAATTATCAAACGCTTGAGCGTGTTACTATTATTCCTCCAAATCTCACCCCCATCCATCGCGCGGGGCGCATGTTTCAAGATATACGCGAACTTGAACAAGCGTTTGGTTTTGAGCCAGATGGTAAGTTCCCGCCGTCAGTAGATAAGTATATTGCTCACGTTGAAGCCTTGGCTGACTCTGATAATAACGAAGCATTGCTAGCTCATATGTATGTTCGACACTTTGGTGAACTACACGGCGGCCAAATTATTAAAAAGAAAACCCCCGGAAACGGCAAGATGTACGAATTTTCTGGAGATACTAAATTTCTTATTGAAGAATTTAGAAAACTCCTTAGTGATGATATGGCAGATGAAGCTAAAATATGTTTTGACTTCGCTTCTGAGCTGTTTGACGAACTATCAAAAGACATCAATAACGAAAATAAAGGTTGACACTCACATCGTTTTAGTATATAATATAATAAATTGGCTAAGGAGATAACCATGCAAGAGCAATCAGATAACGAAGATACAGATATCGATATCGGAATTGGCGATGTTAACAAAGATATGAAGAAATCTGACCGTATGCTACGCAGTGTTGCTGCAAGAACAAGACGAAAAGAATTAAGACAAATTCGCGAAACGAGAATTCTCACTGAGTGGGCTAAAGCTCGGCGAGAAAGAAAATCAAAGTGACTTCTATACCTAAAACATTAGACATAGTCGAGGATCCCCAAACCGGGGATCTTCTTCTTCAATTAACAGATGAACTTTGCGATCAAATGGGCTGGACTGTTGGAGACAACTTAGTCTGGGAAAACATAAACGACAGTACCTGGTCTGTGAGGAAAGAAGATAATGCATCCACTTTGGGATAAGCTAGACGAATATGCGTCACATATTACTAAGAGATTTGATACATATTTTGATAGATATGATAATACGAATTATTCAGAAGATATGCATTTTGATGGATGGACAGATACTTTCTGGCATTCAGATGAAGTTTATAAATGCCACTTGAAAACTATCCGTCCTGAAGATGGAAAGGGTTTGTGGCTTATGCATGTAAATGTATTTCCAGAAATTGATGTAGAACTACCCATTCTTGGGTTTGATATTGTAGCAGGACCAAAGAAGATCACAGGTTCATTTATGGACTATTCACCTCTGCGTGGTTTTGAGCATCCTTATAATCAATATATGGAAACTGTAACCAAAGGTCTTGAATGGAATAAACCACGAGAGTTGCCAGCATGGGCTAAAGAAATCTTCTCAGAAGATATGATTGCAGTTGGTAATATTAATACTGATAAAGAATTAGATCAATTTATTAATGTCACTAAACATTTAGTAGATTTTTATCTCGAAAATTTAGAATATAACGCTTTTGTTTCCAATAGAAATACATTACCTCTTTTGAACAAATATTGTACAAATCAAAAAATGAATCCTCATCTTCACAGATCTATTCTTAATATGGGAATCTCAGAAGAAGATAAAGAAAGATATGTAAATAATGTGTTATTTGAGGAAAGATAAATGCGTATTACCCCAGTACAGCCTATATCAGGTGTAAATCATGAATTACCAAAAAAACAGTTGACAGTCACAGGTTGTTGTGATAAAGTAGTTATAACAGGTGGTACTACAACAGTAATGTTTGGTAAGCACAAGTTTTATATAACAGTAGTTCATTGTGCAACATGTGGGCAAGTTAAAGCAACATCTAACATCAAGGAGAAAAAATAATGGCAAGTAATAATATTTTCCAAGAAAAAGCAGGGCAGTCTCTCAAAGCGGACTTTTTTGAAACCGAAAATGGTTCTGGTATTCGTTGCTTTATCAATGACGAATTCATCAAAGAAGAAATTTATGAAGACAAGAGTATCCATTGGGCGCGAAGCTGCGCTGAAAATTGGGTAGCTGGAATCAAACCATTAAATGGATAATACCACTATGATCGCACCAAGAACACCAGAAAAAGTACATCATGATATACAAGAAATGTTAGCAAGTGGCGTAAATTATATTGATGCTCTAGTAGAGTACGCTGCAATTAACGGATTAGAAATTGAAACAGTTGCCGATATCGTAAAGAAATCTTCTATTTTAAAAGAAAAAGTACGAACTGAAGCAATTGCTATGAAAATGGTGATCAAAGATGATAAAGACATCACAGAGTTATGCTAACGAAGAATCCTTTCAATGGTATGTAAAGTACCTTGCAATGAAAAAGCACTTCACTACTGATGGTTACGACTACCATAGGTACCACGGAAAGATAAGAGCTTCCTTCGATAAATTTAGAACTCGTAATGACGCTTATTTCTTTGAGAAGCTTGCCCGCAAAGATAACCCAGAAAAGCTAATGCTTGCTACTATGGTTGTTAAACCAAACGCATGGATTCGCGAGATTATCGAGCAAGAAGGCGAAGATCGTTATGTTGATTGGCAACGCAAGATAGATTCTCTGTCTCGTACATTCAAAAGCGACTTGCAAAATCTTGACGACAACTTTCAAGCTAACTTCGCTGCAGTGAATGGGCAACACCCATATATTATGACTATGTACATGCAGCGGAAAATTAGTATTGAAACCTTTACTATCATTGCACATATTGCAAATATTTTTCCTTATTGGGAGAAAGAAGTAGTTGACAAAATTGTAGCATATGATATAATAAGACTAATAAGGAAGTATAGACCTTTCTTAGAAATTGACGAAAAAAAGTTCAAAGATATTGTCCGAGAACGATTTTTCTAATATAAATAGATGGTGGAGTAATCCACAACATACATCGCAAATATAAACCAACGCTATATACAGCAATATAAGGAATAACTAATATGTCATTTGACGCACTCAAAAAGAATCGTTCAGCTTCTCTAACAAAATTGAACGCACAGCTCGAAAAAATCTCAACTAAGAGCTACTCAGATCCTAACGAAGGTAAAATGTGGAAACCAACCCGCGATAAAGCTGGTAACGGTTTTGCTATTATTCGTTTCTTGCCAGCTTCTAAAGGCGAAGAGATGCCATTCGTACGTATCTGGGATCACGGTTTCCAAGGCCCAACAGGTCTTTGGTACATTGAAAACTCCCTTACTACAATTAATCAAGATGACCCAGTTTCCGAATTCAACGGTAAATTGTGGAACTCGGGTGTTGACAGCGACAAAGAGCTTGCACGCAAGCAAAAGCGTCGTCTGAAATATATCGCTAATGTTCTTGTTGTTAAAGATTCATCGAATCCAGACAACGACGGCAAAGTCTTTATGTATCAGTTTGGCAAGAAAATCTTTGATAAATTGAATGATCTTATGAATCCTCAGTTTGAAGATGAAACACCAGTAAACCCATTCGATCTATGGGAAGGTGCTAACTTCCGTCTTAAGATTCGTCAGTTCGAAGGCTATCCAAACTATGATAAATCAGAATTCGATACTCCTTCAGCGGTTTCTGATGATGATGCAGAACTAGAGCGTATCTACAATGCAGAACATTCTCTTCAAGAACTTGTCGATCCTAAAAACTTTAAATCTTATGCTGAGTTGAAAGCAAAACTTTACCGCGTGCTTGCACTTGATGAAGACGCTTCTACTCCTTCTAAAGCAGAAGATGATGAGTTTGATCTAAGCAGCATGGGTAACTCCTCTTCAAATGCTGCTTCTCCATCACTTAAAGAAGCAATGCCAGCGAGCTCATCAGCTATGTCTATGGACGACGATGACGACCTGTCAATCTTTAAGGAACTAGCGAATGGCTAATAAAACCTATGAAGAGGTTTTAGATTTTGACTTTGGTTTCAGCTTCATCGATGAACAGCTTCAAGAAAAAGAAGCTGAAACCAACGCTACTATTCAGAACATCAGCAGCGAGAAACAATCTTTAGAAGATCAATTAGTTGATGCTAAAGTTGCTGCTGATGATCTTGAATATCGTCTAGAACTCTTATTCAAATCTGTTGTGCCGTTCCTAGATAATCTTTGCAAAAATCCAGACAAGTCAACTATTTTTTGGCCAGACCGTGAAGCGAAGATACAGGCTTATAAAGCTAAACTACTTACAATTGTAGAAGGAAAATAAATTATGAGTCTGTTAGATAAACTCGTGAAGAACAGTACTATTAAACTTTCGGCTCCTTTATTGGAATCAAAAGTTTATGGTAAGAAAGATATGGCACCGACGAATGTGCCAATGATTAACGTTGCGCTATCAGGCCGTATTGATGGTGGTGTCTCGCCAGGACTTCTTGTCTTAGCAGGCCCTTCTAAGCACTTTAAATCAGCATTTGCTTTGTTGATGGCTGGTGCTTATATGCAACGTAATAAAGATGCTGTATTGTTATTCTATGATGCAGAATTTGGTACGCCTCAAGCTTACTTTGAATCATTCGGTATTGACATGGATCGCGTAATCCATACACCAATTACTAATGTTGAAGAGCTTAAGTTTGATATTGCACACCAGCTAGACCACATTACCAAAGGTGAAAAAGTCGTTATTGTTATTGACTCTATCGGTAACCTCGCTTCTAAGAAAGAAGTTGCTGATGCACTTGACGGCAAATCGGTAGCAGATATGTCACGAGCTAAGGCTCTTAAATCTCTGTTCCGTATTGTAACACCTCACCTCAACCTTAAAGATATTCCATTGATCGCTGTTAACCACACGTATCAAGAGATTGGACTGTTTCCTAAGGCTGTTGTTTCAGGTGGTACAGGTATTTACTATTCAGCAGATGCAATCTGGATCATCGGTCGTCAGCAAGATAAAGTTGGCACTGAAATCCAAGGTTATCACTTCATTATTAACATTGAGAAGTCTAGATATGTTAAAGAGAAGTCTAAGATTCCAGTTTCGGTATCTTGGGAAGGTGGTATCGTTAAGTGGTCTGGATTGATGGAAATCGCTGAGAAAGGTGGTTATCTTACTAAACCTAAAGTTGGTTGGTATGAAGCAATTGATCCATCTACTGGTGAAGTTATTTCTGAGAAACTAATGCGTGCTAAAGAAGTTAATGATAATAAAGACTTCTGGCTGATGATGTTTGAGAAAACAGACTTCAGTACATTCATCAAGAACAATTTCACCATTGGAGCTTCTGGCTCGATTATGCGAGATGATGATGAAAAAGTAAATGCAAAGCTTGACTCGCTTATAGATGACGAAGATGATTATGAAGATGAAAATTAATAGTTGACATTCTACCGAATGTA
>DGBH01000105.1:10726-11014 GCA_002384205.1 Bacteroidetes bacterium UBA4009 | reverse complement strand
TAAATAATACTTGATTGTACTGGCGGCTGATTTATTAGTCGCCAGTACTCAACTAAATAATTGGAAATAAGTAATGATCGAAACCACCGTCTTATCAAATCTTGTTTATAACGAAGAATACTTTCGCAAAGTATATCCTTATATCAAGGGTGAATACTTTGATGACTCTAGTCTTAAAAAGATCTTTGATACATATTCTACTTATGTTGAAGAATACAAATCCCCGCCTTCTATAGAAGCGCTTAAAATCTCACTAGATAAACGCAAGGACTTAAACGAAGATTCATA
>DGBH01000105.1:10085-10503 GCA_002384205.1 Bacteroidetes bacterium UBA4009 | reverse complement strand
CTGATACTAATTTCGACTTCCTTGTTAAAGAAACCGAAAAGTTTTGTCAAGATAAAGACTTGTTTAACTCTATCCGTAAAGCTATTTTGATTATGGATGGTGAGGAAAAAGATTTAGACAAAGGTGCTATTCCACAGTTACTTTCTGACTCGTTAGGTATCAGCTTTGATACTTCTGTAGGTCACGATTTTATTGAAGATTCAGATGAACGTTATGAATTTTATCACCGTAAAGAAGAACGCATGCCGTTCGATATCGATATTCTAAATAAAATTACCAAAGGTGGCTTGCCTCGTAAGTCTATGACTGTACTGCTAGCTACAACCGGTGGTGGTAAATCTCTTGTTAAATGCCACGCAGCTGCTAGTTATCTAATGACTGGTAAAAACTGTTTGTATATTACGATGGAAATGGCAGA
>DGBH01000105.1:0-9979 GCA_002384205.1 Bacteroidetes bacterium UBA4009 | reverse complement strand
GGCCTAAGTGTTTTGGATATTACGATGGAAATGGCAGAAGAACGTGTTGCTGAGCGTATCGATGCTAATATGATGGATGTTACTCTCGATGAGTTGAAATTGTTACCAAGAGATGTTTATAAGAAGCGCATGGAGCGTATCAAATCAAAGTGTACTGGACAACTGGTTATTAAAGAATATCCTACTGGTTCTGCCCACGTTGGCCACTTCCGCCATTTGCTTAATGAATTAAAAATGAAGAAGAACTTTACACCCGATGTAATCTTTATCGATTATCTTAACATCTGTGCATCACAACGTATTAAAGGTGCTGCAGCTGCTAACTCTTATACACTAGTTAAATCAATAGCCGAGGAGGTACGTGGTCTTGCGATGGAATATAATTGTGCTGTGGTTACTTCGTCTCAATTCAATCGTGATGGTTACGGGAATTCTGACGTTGATCTTACTAATACTTCTGAGTCTATGGGGATAACCCACACGGCCGATATGATTATTGGTTTGATTACAACTGAAGAGCTTGATAATCTCGGTCAGCTAATGATGAAACAACTTAAAAACCGATGGGGTGCACTTGATTATTATCGCCGGTTTGTTGTTGGTATTGATAGAGCTAAAATGCAAATTTACGATCTAGAAGAAAATGCTCAGCGCGGTATTGGTGGTAACAGTGCTGCAAACACTGCGTCATTTAGTAATTCTAAGAGTAACGATAATACTGCTGCTTTTGATAAAACTACCTTCGGTCAAGCAGGAAGTAAGAAAACATTATTCTCTGCAGGCGGTATTTCCTAAGTATATAAATAAATGAAAATAGAACAGTATTGGCGCATTTCACATGAAAACGTTTATTAAATATCTATCTGAGGCACCAGTGGTTAGCAATTTAAGATCTTACATCAGTGATTCTCTTGGTATAACTCTTACTCAAGCGCGAGGCGTAACTCACGCTCGTTTTCCAATGAGTGGCTCAGAATCAGATCAAATAATCGCGTTTAGAAAAATAAACATAAGAGTTGATGAATACAACAAAGCTTCTATATCCAGTAAGTATCCTAGTAAACTATTAGTGCTTACAAAATCTATTGGCAAACTAAAAGCTGGTGATTCAATACCGTGGGTTAATAATGCTGCTGGGGCTACGAAAAGCGGTCCTCGCGTATTTACTAATAAAGCATTAACACCAGACGCTTTAGGCCTTGCCGGTAAAACACTTACTTCAGTTCAAATATATACTGCAGTCAAAATTGAGCTTGAGAAAAAGTACAACTCTGATGTTGTGCGCCAACTTATGCAGATGATGCAAGCTGTTCGAACAAAGGGCAGCAAAATAGCAATTGATACTACATTTTCAGCAGAAGATCTTCGGGTGGTTTCATCAGATTTTGGTGAGATACTTTCTGCCATATGGTCACAGACTAATCTTGGATTCAAAGCTTCATCTTTCCCTAAATCTAGTAACGAACCTCTAGTAGATTTCTATGGCGTGCGCTTTGGTATTGAATATCCTATATCAGTAAAATCTGGTGGTGGTGGTAAAGTAACAATACAAAACATTATTAATTCTATTAACAAAAAAGTTAAAAAGGCTACAGCGTTTGATTTAAAATCAGAAAAATCTCTTGCGATATTCAAAATAGTTAATGAGTTGCCAATGAAAGATCAGATGATTGAACTCCACAAATTCATGGATACAGACGCAATTAGAAAGCTTTCTAGCATCATGAACAAAAGAGTACCTGCTATTACAGTAGACACTGTAAAAGATTTTGTTGAAAAGTTTGAAGATCAAGCAGATCTTGTAGCAGCGCTTGAACCGTTTTGGAAAGCCGTAGGCACCACGCTTAAATCAAAGACTATAGAAGGCGACGACAGACTTAGACTTGTGTTGTCACCGTTGGGCGGATCTATCTATAAAATACTTAACGCTGACGAAGAAATGCGCAAGTCGCTTACACGTGTAGCTAAACAAGTTACACTTATACAAGTTAATGTTGACGTAACAAAAACAAATATTCTGTTCAAAAACAATTATTTCAAAGACTCCACATTTAGGTTTGAATGGGCTGGGTACTCTGGTAAAAATAAACTTGGTTTTGTTATGGACAAAAAGGGATAACAATGCACAATTTTAAATCTTTTATAACAGAGTCTAAGAATACTCACATGGAGCATCTCGAAGATTCTATCTTGAACCACGGTGTAGATGGTACTCGTGACGCTATTAATTTTTTGCGCTCCCTAAGAGATATGCTCGCAGGTAATTCTAAAAGTAATGTTGATGTAACAGTTAAATGGGACGGCGCTCCAGCTGTATTCGCTGGTATCGATCCATCTGATAAGAAGTTTTTCGTTGCTAAGAAAGGCATCTTTAATAAAAACCCAAAGGTGTATAAAACACCTGCTGAAATTGACGCCGACATAAGTTCTGGCGATTTGAATGTTAAAATGAAACTAGCCTTGGCCGAGTTACCAAAACTCGGAATCAAAGGTGTAGTACAAGGTGATTTCCTATATGCAAAAGATGATCTCAAAGTGGTGGACATTGAAGGTGAACCGCATATTACTTTCCATCCTAATACGATTGTTTACACGGTACCTAAAGACTCAAACCTCGGTAAACAAATTCTCGGATCCAAGCTCGGTGTGGTCTGGCATACAACATACCGAGGATCAAGCTTTGAAGAAATGTCTGCAAGCTTTGGAGAGGAGATTGCTTCTAGCCTCAAGACAACGAAATCAGTCTGGTCAGTAGACGCGGTTTACAAAGATGTGTCTGGTACTGCAAACTTTACCAAAGCTGAAACTGAAAAAGTCAACGCGGTTCTTTCCGAAGCTGGTAAGTTGTTTAGAACAATCAAAAAAGAAACGTTAAACGGTATTTCTGAGAATGAAGATACTCTTATGAGAGTTAAAACCTTTGTTAATACAAAAATCCGAGCCGGTGAAAGAATTAAAAACACTCGTGCGTTTGTAAGAGATTTAGAATCTTATATTGATGCTATATACGAAAAAGAAGCAGATAAAAGAAAAACAGAAAAAGGTAAGGTTATTCAGCGTCAAAAGAAAGATGCTACCCTCGAATACTTTAAAAGAACTCCACCTGCACAAATAGTAGCAGTGTTTGATCTGTATAACGTTATTATAGATGCAAAGCATATGATAATTCGCAAACTCGACAAAGCAAAACAAGTTGGTACATTCCTTAAGACCGCTGATGGTTATAAAGTAACAGAACAAGAAGGTTTTGTTGCTATTGATAAAATGGGTAAGAGCGCAGTAAAATTAATCGACAGATTAGAATTTAGTAATGCAAACTTCTCAGACAAGTATATTAAAGGCTGGCAAAAATAACCGCCGGTCAACTTGTCACTGTTGACACCAGTGAATACCGACTATACCAAATTGGCAACCCAAATTAGGTCATTTTGTCACTTTTTCTCGATAAATATAATTGTAATTCTACATTAAACAATTATGTGCGTTAAGGAGATGCAACATGTCACACACACTTCAATCACTACCATCATACAAACTTACTGCAGTATCAACAGTATTTACAAAAATCAAAGCTTTATTCACAGCTTTAGACAAATTCATGGTGACGCGCGCACGGCAGCGTCGAACTCTAAAAGAACTAAACTCCCTTACAAACAGAGAATTAAATGATATTGGCATCACTCGCGGTGATATCAAATCTATTGCTTATGGCAATTTTTACGCTGATTCATCACGCACAATGCCATTAGACGCAAATAAAAACAAAAAAGGATGGGTTTAATATGTTCATGAAAAAATTATCTTTGTATCTCGAATTTATCGGTTACTCTCGCGCAATCGGTGCAATGATTGGTCAGCCTGGTGTTACAGCAGACCATGTCGTGGGTTTGTATAGAGCACGGGCAGAAGTAAAATCTAAACTTGACGCCCTTAAAGCTGAAATTAGAGATGAACGTTTTGGAAAGGCATTGTCCAATGCTTGAAGCAATCATCGCAGCATTCAGCGGATTAAACACCGCAATCATTGCTTCAAAATTATGCGAAGCGGGACGCATTGAAGAAGCAAGAGAGTTAATGAATAAATAATTAACTGTTTACTTTGTTATAAATATAAAGGTAGTCGTAAGGCTACCTTTTTTTGTTAAGTGAGGAAGAAGAATTGAACATTGAAAAGAAGATGACCCATATATGGATTGGTCCAAACGACGCTCCTACAAAATGGATGAATACGTGGAAAGACAAACACCCCGACTGGGAATATAGTGTATTTACAGACGAAATGCTCTGGGATCGCAAGTGGAAAAACCAATCACTTATTGAAGAATATTACAAAAGAAGAAAATTTGCTGGTGCGCATGATCTTATTCGTTATGAGTTGATATATGAGCAAGGCGGGTTTTGGCCTTCAGCAGATTCTATATGCTTAGAAAGAGTTGACGAGTTATTCTCAAGTCCCGCCCATCACGCATATACCGTTTACGAGAATGAAGTAGCAAGACCTGGATATTGTTCTCCTATTCTTGCTGCTAACTCTGACAATAATGTGTTAGGCGCAATAATTGATGAGCTACACAAATTACAGCCACGGCAGTTAAATACCCATCCATTTATGTCTACTGGTAATCACTTCTTATCTAAGTTTCTGCCGCAGTTTGATAACGTGACTATTTGGCCATCTTATACTCTTATACCTCAATGGTACGGTCATAAGAAAAGATATGATGGACCCGGCAAAGTGTATTCTGAGCAATATTTTGGATCTTCTGGAAACCACGCTTTAAAAGGTTATAAAGAAGGCCAGTAGACTATGTATATTTCACACAAGTACAAAATAATTTTTGTAAGAATCCCCAAGACGGCGTGTAGTAGCATAACTGATTTTTTAATTAGGAATATTAAAGACTCTGATGCAGTTCATTCTGGTGTAGATGATAGTAAAATAGCACCTACTATTGTTGATGACACAAAACAAAAACAAGTAAACCCGCTACTTAGATCTACCTCTAACAAATATGTTCATTATACTTTAGAAGATATTATAAACGAAGGTTTAATTAAAGCAACTTCTTTAAACCAGTATAGATGCATTGGTGTAATACGAGACCCAGTTGACAGACAAAAAAGTATGTACTATTTCAGAAAGAAATGGAATTTAAGGACAAAACCATCACTCCAAGATTATAAAAATATTACTATAAATAATTGTACGATGAGATTGTCTCCAATCACTGGAATACAACAGTCTGATTTTCTTATGTATAACGGCGTTTCTTATGGCAATATGTGGTTATATGAAAATATAGAAAAAGAATTACCTGCTCTTATGAAAGATCTTGGGTTAAACTCAGATCATAAGTTGCCAAAGCACAAATTTGGAAATAGAAAAACAGGCGAGTTTAATTTCGACGAAGAAGTAATGGATTCTTTAAAAGCGCACTATCATAAAGATTTTAAATTATATAATGAACTAAAGCTGGGGAAACAACATGCTAGTAACTAAAGCGTATATATTAAAGATTGATTCACCAATATCAAATGAATATGCTAAAGTATGCGCAGACTCTTGTGATAATGTAGGATTACCTTGGACATATTTTAACGGTTATCAGAACCAAACTGGTAAATCAGCAAACATGCAGGTTGGTATTAAAGGATTAAACACTGAGCCATACGAGTTTTTAACAAATCCAACACCATCACAAAAAGCCATGTGTACAACTGCAGGTCACATTCATATATGGAAAGCTATATCAGAAGGTCCTGATGAGGCTGCAGTGATACTTGAGCATGATGCTGTAATGTTACACCCTATGACTCTCAGTGTACCAGACGATCAGATACTAGTTCTCGGATATAAGTTAGTAAACATATCTAGATATGACCATAAAAAAGCAGGGCCTCCTAAAGAGTTAATTCCTATACAAGGGCACGAAGGTGCTCACGCATATGCTATGACTCGAAAAATGGCTAACTTTCTTATACAAGAAATAGAAACAAACGGTGTTAAAAGCGCAATTGATAATGCTTATTTTCTTAGAGGACAAAGAAGAACATCGGCTGCTTTGTCTATAGTATCACCAACTCCTGCAGTAGGTTGGTTAAGAGAATCTACTATTTGGGGAAGATCAGCTACTAAAAACTACGAATTTATACCTTCTTTTCTAGAAAATTATAAATAAAGCAATTGCTATTACGTATATTAACAGATCTTAGGATAATTACATGGCTAAGCCAGAAACAAAAAAGAAAATGAAAGGCTTCAAAGAATTTGATGCCTCTAAGTATATTGATTTAGAGCCAACACTAGCAGAAGCGGTTAAGTCTAACACTGTGGTTATGACTTTTGGCAGAATGAATCCTATGACTATAGGTCATGAAAAACTTGTAGAGAAATTACTCAAAGAAGCTCAAACACGTAAAGCTGAGCCAATGGTTTTTCTTTCTCATTCTTCTGGTGCTAAGACAAAAACTGGCAAAGGTTCAGTTAATAGTGATCCTCTATCGTATGATGATAAGATTAAATACGCTATTAAAGCGTTTGGTCCTGTAGTTAAAAAATCCCCTCTTAAAATCTTGATGTTGATTGCGAAATCTTTACAAGGTAAATATAAGAACTTAGTAATGGTTGCTGGTTCAGATCGGGTTGACCAATACAAAGAATTGCTAAACAAATATAACGGCAAAGATTATACCTTTGATTCTATCGAGGTTGTTTCTGCTGGACAAAGAGATCCAGATGGCGAAGGAGCCGCTGGCATGTCCGGAACTAAAATGCGTGAATACGCTCAGGCGGGTGATCTTAAGAAATTCGCAAGCGGTTTACCATCAGGTCTTAAATCAAAAGCGCAGGAAATCATGGATAAAGTAGCTAACGCAATAAACCCTTCAATGAATGAAGAGGCTGAAGTTTTAGACGAAGTACTAGATCGTATGCAAAGACGCAAACGTGGTATTTCAATGAGGAAAGCTCGTTTTAAAATTAAACGCGGTAGAGAAAAAGCTGCTAAAAGAACTGCTTCACAAGATGTGTTAAAGCGAAGAGCTAGGAAAGCAGCGATAAATATTTTCAAGATGAAATTCGCTAAGAACAGACGGTATGCCGATCTTTCTCCTGGCGAAAAAGAAGTAATCGATAAGCGTATTGCAAAAATTAATAAGCGCCGCATTGAGCAGATTGCTCGCAAGCTTTTACCTAAAGTTAAGGCAAAAGAAAGAGAACGTCGTAAAGCTTCAATGGCTGGTGGATCTTCTAAGAATGAAAGCATTAACGAAGCATCTATTAAAGACCAAAGAATTTTGCAAAAACCACACATGCTATTAGATAAAGACAAGAAGCCTAAGGTTGACGGGCGCTTCCGTATGTTTAAGAAGAAATCTGTTAACGAAAGCGTTGAAGATCTTTCAGCAGAAGTGCTTGACTTAATGGAAGCAACTGAACAATTCAACGAAGCTACTATCCCTGATGGCAAGACTGCTATGACTAAGCGTGAGCCATTAACAAAGAGCGACACTAAAACTCTGAAAAAATTGCGTGACATGATGGCTAAAGAAAAGAAGCCGGTGTCTCAGATGTCTCCTAAAGAAAAGGCTGATAATGACAAGAGGCGTAAAGAGTATAACGCGTACCAAAAGTCTAAGCGTAACGAAGAAGTATCTGAAATCGAAGAAGGTGGACTTTGGGCTAATATCCATGCTAAGCGCAAGCGTATTAAGAATGGTTCTGGAGAATCAATGAAGAAGCCTGGATCTAAAGGTGCTCCAACAGATCAAGACTTTAAAGATGCGTCTGAAAGTATAGATGAAGCAACGTTCAAAGTAGATATAGAAGGTTTACCATCTATGTTTGTTGATGCTGGCAGCGCATCTCAAGTTAAAAAGACTTTGCGCCAAATGCTTAAAAAGCCTGATGATAAAATTAAGAGTGTTGAACGTGTACAGCCCACAGAAGTTAAAAAACATTTCCGCTTAAAATCTCTTGGTAAAGAGGAAGAAATGGACGAAGAATCTGCTGGCGCTGGTGAAGAAGGTACTAACGAGTTAGTAAACAAATTCAAGAAAGACACTCCCAATGCTTAACTTCGGAATGTTTTGTGAGAGTATTAATATAAAAGCCGGTGATACTGTTCGTATTAAAAAACAGTTTGCTGATTCTCCTGCTGAAGCCAAAATCTTATACGTTGTTAAAGAGTTAAGAACTCCACGTGTTCTTATTGCCCCGAAGGTTTGGAAAAGCGGTATCGCTCCAACTGAATCTGTACAAATGACAATGATTGAACCGGCTAAGTAATATGAAAACTTTTAAGAAGTACATTGCTGAAGATACACTAAATGAAAGCGCACTTAAAGCTTTACGAGTTGCAACTGCAGCACATTCTGGTCAATCTAGGAAGAGTGGTGGAGAGTATATCGATCATCCAAAAGAAGTTGCTAGGTTCGTAAAGCAGTTTAAAAAATCTAATAATCTTTCTGCAATGATCCAAGCAGCATATTTACATGATACATTGGAAGATACCGATACTACTTACGAAGACTTGGTTAAACAGTTTGGCGCATTGGTTGCAGATATGGTGCAGGCATTGACTACAGACAAGGCAGCTTCAGATGCTATTGGTAAAGGCGAATATATTGCTAATAAAATGGCTAAGATGTCCAGCTGGTCATTGGTAGTAAAGCTAGCAGATCGTCTTGCTAATGTACAAGATATTGATACAAGACCCACTGACTTTCAAAAGCGATACGCTGACCAAACAAGATTAGCATTAGCCCGTCTTAGAAAAGACAGGTATTTAAGTAAAACTCATAATAAGATTATGTCTGCAATCGAAAAAAAGATAAAAGAGTATTAATATGAAAACTTTTAAAACATTCTGTGAAGAAAAAGATTCTCGGTTAGATAAAGCCGGTGTCGAAGGTTTTAATAAAGCAAAGCGCACACCTGGACATAAGACTAAAAGCCACATTGTTGTTGCAAAAGACGGTGATAAGATTAAGACTATTCGGTTTGGTGAGCAAGGTGCTTCTACAGCCGGTGATCCTAAAGAAGGCGAATCGGATAAGATGAAAGCTAAGCGCAAGTCATTTAAGGCTCGCCACGGCAAGAATATAGCAAAAGGTAAAATGAGTGCTGCTTATTGGGCAGATAAAGAAAAGTGGTAATCGCTTTTTATAAATATCACTAAATAAAACAAAAAGGCAAGCTTAATGAAACGTTTTAAAACTCACTTAGTGGAAGCGCAATTAAACGAAGAAAATTGTAGCTGCTGCGATAATAAAATTGATGCTAACGGCAAGTGTGGCTGCGGCCCCGATTGCGAACACTGTGGTGGTCAACACGATGTTGATGAAGGCAGTTGCGGAACGGTTAACGCTAGTAAGAAAAACGAATCATCTGCTCACCCCGAAAAGCATATTAAAATGGCTATCGGTATTGCGTCAGATCCGCGCTATAAAGGTGGTAATATGACCGGTGCGCATAAAGCTATTGAGAAACTTTCTAAAGGTTTAGCTTCTCATCCTAAAGTTGCTGCTGTTCTTCGTCGTCAAAATGAAGAGCTCAGCGAAGCTAAAAAAGCAAAGCCTGGTCATAATGCTGCGGTAATGTCAAAAAACATTAGCAAAGTTCTTTCGGCTGTTAAAAAAGAAGAATTTGAACTTGATGAAGCAGTTGAGCTAGACGAATTTGGTGGTCGTGGTATTTCTGCGGCTGATAAAGAAAATCTACGTCGTAGAATTAAAGATAAAAAGAAAAAAGAATCTGTTGAACTTGATGAAATTTCTATGGGCAAAATGGCTGCTTATGCTCCAAATGCCGTCAAGTCAAGAAATGATGCCAAAGCGGCAACACACTCTGCCGATTCAAATAGAAGAGCTGATGCTAAAAAAACTCTTGCCAAGCGTAAAGCTGGTGCTGACAACTACAACAAGAAAATGTGGGGCTATGGTAATGTAGCACCTACTAAAGAATCAGCAATGGATGAAG
>DGBH01000171.1 GCA_002384205.1 Bacteroidetes bacterium UBA4009 | reverse complement strand
GGATTGTTATCGGATCCACTTAGTTTAGATAGAGGAGGATATTTATCGTTATCCGCACCCATACAAGTCAATTTAAATGAAATAATGTACACCAGAGCAGAAATTACTGTAAATGGCATAGGTGGTGATTTGCAAAGAATAGGGCTATTAGCTCTTGGTTATAAAGTTGGACCTAAAGTCAATTTTATGTGGGAATATCAATTGAATCAACATAAATCAATCCAAGATGAGTCTTGGAATAACAGATCTTCGGTGGGTGTAGCATTCCAGTATGAAACAATGAATCATTTAGTAATGGATTTAGGAGTTTCTAATACTTTTGATTCTGTATTAGGATTGAACATAGGAGAGTTCTATGTGGTAAAGGCCGGATTGACATACAATTGGGAACAATGGCGAAAAAGAAGGAATAAAAACACACCCTCAGAAATTTATTAATACCATGAAAAACAAACTAATAGCGATAGCACTTTTTGCTATGTCAGCGTGTAATTCTCCAAGCAAATGGCAAAACGGCGAGGTTGTAGTGGAGGAATCAACAAAAATACTGGATGGCTATGGTAAACAAATAGTCAATTACCAAGATAGTATAAGTGCCATTTTCTTAAGTGGATCTAATGGCGTCTTGTCTAAAAAAGATGTTTCAGCATTAGGCCACCTCCATTTTTACGAGCCAAACGAAACGTATAAAATCTCAGCTTTTTTTACCAAAATAGAAGATGGCAAGGTGTTCCAAATGAAGTCCAATACGGATAGACTCCCAGAGTATCGAACGTATGGTAGTTTACGTTTCGAAATTGATGGTGTAGCGCACTCGCTTACTTTATACCAAAGTGTAGAAATGCCAGAATATTTGTTTTGCCCTTTTAAAGATCTGACCAATGGTAATGAAACTTATGGAGGAGGAAGATATTTAGACTTTAAACTAGATGATTTAAAGGAGCCTATCATTGATTTTAATTACTGCTATAACCCTTATTGTGCGTATAATTCAGAATACTCATGCCCTATTCCGCCGTATGAAAATCACCTAAAAGTGAATATACCCGCAGGCGAAAAGAAGTGGCATTAAGTTGAATAGTATTTTATACTTTCGCATCCAAAATTAGCAATGGCTGAAACTATACTTGTATTAGGAGCTTGTGGCCAAGTGGGCACCGAGCTGATAGAAAATCTGCAGAATATTCACGGCGAAGGCAATGTGATATCAAGTGATATTCGCAAATCTGATCACCCTGTTTTTGCTAATGGAATTTTTGAGACACTCGATGTTCTCGACAAAAAAAAGATAGCAGAAGTGTTCGCTAAATACAAGCCAACCGTGGTCTATCATTTAGCTGCTTTACTTTCTGCCACAGCAGAAGCTAATCCTAAATTTGGTTGGGAGCTCAATATGGACGGTACCTTCAATATTTTTGATGCCTGTCTAGAATACGGCGTAAAACGAATATTCTGGCCAAGTTCTATTGCTGTTTTTGGACCTACAACTCCAAGAGTAAATACACCTCAAAGTACAATCTTAGAACCGAGTACAGTGTACGGGATTACTAAGTTAGCAGGAGAGCGTTATTGCGAATATTATTATAATCGATACGGACTAGATGTTAGAAGTATCCGATATCCGGGTCTTATTGGTTGGAAATCGCTTCCAGGTGGAGGCACAACGGATTACGCGGTAGATATTTTTCATCAGGCACTAAAAACAAGTACGTACGAGTGCTTTTTGAGTGGAGATACAACGTTGCCTATGATGCACATGGAAGATGCTGTAAGAGCTACCTTAGAGATTGTGGAAGCGCCATCTAATATAATACAAATACGAAGCAGCTACAATATAGCGGGTGTATCTTTCAACCCTGAGGAACTTACGGCTGAAATCAAAAAACACATTCCTGATTTTACCATAACCTATCAACCTGATCACAGACAAAAGATTGCCAATAGCTGGCCGCAAAGTATAGACGATAGCAAAGCGCGAGCGGACTGGAATTGGAGTGAAAAATACAATCTGGAAAAGCTGACCAGTAACATGCTTGAAAATATAAAAGCAACGGTGCTAGGCGCTAAATAAATGCGGCATCGGCGTAAAGCCTATTTCATTTTGGTTTCTTGGTAATTTAGTAGCTTAACAAATCAGCTATTGCACGCGCTACTTTATCCGCATTCGGAAGCATTTCTTTTTCCAAATCTACGTTAAGAGGAACGGCGGGTAAATCGAGCGAACCTATACATTTTACGGGAGCGTCTAACTGCTGAAAACAATGCTCTTGAATTCTACCGGCAATGGCTTGGGCAAATGAATTGTTAAGGGTTTCTTCTGTAAGTACAATCACCTTTCCATGACGCTTTACGCTAGCATATATAGCATCGTTATCACAAGGACTTAACGTTCTTAGGTCTACTATCTCCACTTGACCGGGGAATGATTTAGAAGCGTTGGCAGCCCACCAAACACCCATTCCATAGGTTATAATTGTAAGTGATTCGCCATTTTCTAACGCTTCCTCACTTGCTTCTTGATGTATACGTGCTTTACCCAAAGGGATAATGTAATCCTTACTTGGTTCAGGCGATTTAGCACCTTCTGTCCCTGGAACCTTACTCCAGTATAATCCTTTGTGCTCAAACATTACCACGGGATTTGGGTCGTAAAAAGCGGCTTTCATCAGCCCTTTCATATCTGCGGCATTGCTTGGGTATACTATTTTTATGCCTTTTATAGGCAAAATAGATGATTCATTCGTGCCACTGTGATAAGGTCCACCTCCGCCGTAGGCACCGGTAGGCACGCGTATCACGGTTTGTACTGGAAATTTACCGCCACTTAGATAACTACTCTTGGACAATTCGGTTACCAACTGATTTATTCCTGGCCAGATATAATCTGCAAATTGTACTTCCACAATAGGTTTACAACCTACCGCACTCATGCCTGCCGTAGAACCTATAATATAGGCTTCTTGTATTGGGGTGTTAAAAACACGGTGTTTTCCATGTTTTTGCGCAAGTGTAGCAGCTTCTCTAAATACACCTCCGAGTCTGTGACCTACGTCTTGACCATAAAGTAAGGCTTCAGGGTGGTCCGCAAGAATCTCGTCTACGGCGTGCAATGCAGCATCAACCATAATGATCGTTTCTGCATTTTCTGGGTGTCTATCGCCTTGTTCTGCTGTTACGGTTGTTTGTGCTAATACAAAATCAGTTACAGTGTCAAGTGCAGGAGCACTGGCTGCTTTTGCTCGTTCAAAATCATTCGAAACTTCTTGTTCGGCTGCTGCCTGAAGTTCCTCTATTCTAGACAGTTTTATTCCTTTTATTTTGGCCTGCTCAATTAAAAACACAAGAGGATCTTCCTTTTGATCTTCTTCTAAATCATCTCTATACCATTCGCTTCTTACACCGCTGGTATGATGACCAAGTAAAGGCACTTTGGCATGCACAAGCATCGGTTTTTGATTCATTCGAACCCACTTAACTGCTTTGCTCATTTCAGCATAACTTTCTTCAAAATTACTGCCGTCTACCTGTGTTCTTCGTATTCCTTTAAATCCAGCAGCAAACTCATATGCATTCATAGCCCGCATTTCGGCGCCACTTGCACTTATACCCCAGTCATTGTCTTGTACCAAATAGAGAATAGGTAGTTGATGCAAAGCAGCCATTTGAAGCGCTTCAGAAACTTCCCCTTCTGTCATAGATCCGTCGCCTATGGAGCATACTACGATAGAACCATTGGTACCACTCTCATTCAGTTTGTTGTTTTTAAGATATTGAAGTCCGTGCGCTATGCCTGTGGTAGGAATAGCTTGCATACCCGTAGCGCTGCTTTGATGTGCAATTTTAGGCTTGTCTGCATCCAATAATGACGGATGAGAATAGTAAGTGCGACCACCCGAAAATGGATCATCTCCTTTAGCCAAAAGTTGTAGCATGAGCTGATAGGGTGTCATGCCAATACCCAACAGAATAGACTCATCACGGTAATAAGGCGCTACCCAATCAATCTCTTTTAATTGATATGCTGTTGCCAGTTGTATCGCTTCATGTCCCTTAGAAGTACTATGCACATAGCTTGTAATTTGCCTGTTATCATCATAGATCTTAGCCATTGCCCTAGCTTTAAATAAGTCTAGTAGAGCCCTTTCGTATACTGATTTTTTAATGTGCATTCTTGCTAGTGCGCCTTCTTTTTATGGTTGCAAGTTTAGGTTTAAATTTACTAAGATGAAAACACATCAAAGGTTAAGAGGATAGATTATTTATGTTATAAATAATTCACTGGATTTAAAAATCCAGTATCGCGTAAATAAACTTAACGGTTATTTTGACTACTCCACTGTAACTGACTTTGCCAAATTTCTTGGCTGATCTACATT
>DGBH01000127.1:2462-5558 GCA_002384205.1 Bacteroidetes bacterium UBA4009 | reverse complement strand
CAATGATGTTGGCTATGTTTTTGATATTCTTAATTATCGTAACCCAGTTCAACTCCATTGGAGGTCCGTTTATTATTATGCTTTCTGTGGTATTTAGTACTATTGGAGTATTCCTAGGTTTCTCCCTTACCGGAACAACTTTCTCTATTATGATGACGGGCATCGGAATTATTTCACTCGCAGGTATCGTGGTAAATAATGCTATTGTATTGATTGATTACACCAACTTACTTAGAGCACGAAAAAGAGGTGAACAAGGCTTAGATAGCGATGCCAGACTTACACTCCCAGAAATTGTAGATAGTATTGTAGAGTCTGGTCAAACACGATTAAGACCTGTTTTACTTACCGCCATTACAACAGTTCTAGGACTATTCCCACTTGCAGTAGGTTTCAACGTAAACTTCGCTCGTTTACTTAGAGAAGGAAATGCGGAATTATATTGGGGAGGTCAAAATGCATCGTTCTGGGGCCCTATGGCTTGGGCGGTAATATATGGTTTGATATTTGCTACCTTCTTAACCCTCGTAATTGTTCCTGTAATGTATTTTTTAAGTGACAAGCTAGGAATTTGGATAAAATCTAAATTTCAAAATGACTAAATATTGACAAGCATTTTAGCATTATAAACAACCAAAATCGACTCCTTTGAAATACAAAAGAACTTGAACTATAGTTTTAGTTTTTGGTTAAACTAAGCCCCTATTCCGTAAGAAATAGGGGTTTTTTATGGAATAGAATCTATCTTTGATTCCATATCTATTATGAACCATCAATTGAATTGGGAGACAAACACTTTGCATGACCTATCCGTCATAGATTACCATCACATAATGGCACTGCGGACCTCCATTTTTGTGGTAGAACAAAATTGTCCCTACCAAGATATAGATGATAAAGACCTCACTGCATTTCATGTTTACGGAAAAATAGACCAAAATGTGATCGCAGTATGCAGGATTTTACCCGCAGGTATTTCGTATGCAGAAATATCCATCGGTAGAGTCGCCGTATCCATGGAGTATCGAGGAACCAATGTGGCCAACGACCTCATGCATCAAACCATCCATTTTATAGAAAACCAGTGGGGTAAAAAAGATATTCGAATTTCAGCACAACAACATCTAACCACCTTTTATAATCGGTTTGGCTTTGTTCAAGTATCCGAAATGTACTTAGAAGACGATATTCCTCATGTAGAAATGCTAAGAACCGGTAAAAACGAATAGCCATCTTTTTTTTAACTATAGTTAGCGCACTATTTACTAAAAATCCGAAGCTCACCCCTATCATCAAACAAAAAAATTATCTTCGCCCCAATGAGAAAAGAAAGCAAAAAATTCCTAAGAGATTATCTAAATGCCAACTCTCCTACGGGTTTTGAAACTGCAGGTCAGAAAATCTGGCTAGAATATATGAAGCAATACATCGATGAATACGAAGTGGATGTGTATGGCTCGGTGGTAGGGGTAATCAACCCTGGACAAAAATATAAAGTAGTTATTGAAGCTCACGCCGATGAGATAGCTTGGTTTGTGAATTATATCGACGAAAAAGGCTATATCTATGTTATCCGAAACGGCGGAAGTGATCATCAAATTGCACCAAGTATGCGTGTTCACTTGCATACGCCTAAAGGTAAGGTAGATGGGATTTTTGGCTGGCCAGCTATACACATACGTAATAAAGACAGAGAACCTACACCTTCTCTAGCTAATCTAACTATTGACGTTGGCGCTGCTAATAAAAAAGAAGTTCTTGCTATGGGTATTGACGTTGGAACCGTAGTAACCTTTGATGCTGAAATGATGGAGCTTAATAAAAAATACGTGGTGGCTCGAGCCATAGACAATAGAGGTGGAGGTTTCATGATCGCAGAAGTTGCTCGATTATTAAAAGAAAACAAGATAAAATTACCATACACCTTGTACGTAGTAAATGCAGTGCAAGAAGAAATAGGCTTACGTGGAGCTGAAATGATCAGCAGAAGACTGAAACCAGACGTAGCAATCGTAACAGATGTAACCCACGACACACATAGTCCAATGTATGATAAAAAAACACAAGGAGACACCAACTGTGGTGGCGGTCCAGCAGTAACTACAGGGCCGGCTGTTCAAAACAATCTTCTCAAAATGATTATAGATGTAGCTAACGAAAACAAAATTGCCATTCAACGACAAGCCGCTAGTAGAAGTACCGGCACAGATACAGATGCATTTGCGTACAGTGATATAGGTGTAGCGAGCGCACTTATATCTTTACCTCTTAAGTACATGCATACTACCGTAGAAACCGTAGCCTACTCCGATATAGAAGATTGTATTCAATTAATGTATCACACACTTTGTCAATTGGAAGCCGGACATGATTTTAGATATTTCAAGTAAACGCTAGTGATTTTAAAAAAGGCTTCCAATTGGAAGCCTTTTTTAGTAGTGCTTACTAATAGGCACTTAGCGATTTGTGCTGTTCAAATCCAAAATAAAAGTGTATATTGGTTATATAATAAGGTGAACGCTATGCACAAAACTAATTCATCCAGCACTGAGATACTGCTATTACTTAAGTCAGATTGCTCAAAATCAAAAAAAGTATTTGCCTATGCAAAAAGCATAAGTAACCAAGTAAATGTCATAGACTTACTTAAGACCAAAAGCACTGGGACTATATGGCAAAATATTCTATCTAAACTAAATATGTCACCTAAAGAACTATTAGATAAGTCAAGTCCATACTACCAAGCCAATATAAGAGGACGCGATTTTGACGAAAGAGATTGGACCATTTTACTAATGAATAATCCAAGTTTAATAAGGGGGCCTATCGCGATAAAAGGAAATAAAGCTAGGCTAATAGACAATCCTACAGACATTTATAAAATGTAAAAAAACCCAGCTATCTCATTTTATCACATACAAATAATTTGGATAACTATTTTGAACTATGCCTTGTTGCAAAGTTCTTACTTTAGTCCACCTTTGCAGTATTCAACATGAATTTTAAAAAATACACGACTTGGGGTCTTGCCATAAATCTTATACTAATTACAAGTACATCTGTTGCACAAACCTACAAAAGCTCAAGCTGGTCAAC
>DGBH01000127.1:0-2306 GCA_002384205.1 Bacteroidetes bacterium UBA4009 | reverse complement strand
ATGAACTCCGGTGCGTTTTCAGTTGGTCTTAATGTTTTAGGCACACGATTAGTTAGTAATGATGCATATTCAAAGCAGAAATTTCAGGTAGCGCGTAACTTGAGTGTAAGGACTAACCTAGTTGAAGTAAGTTTATTGACCGAGATAAGGCCCTTTAGTAGATCTGCAGGTTTTAATAGATTTTATGTATATTCCGGTTTAGGTGGGATTTATTATAAACCCATGAGCAAACTAAATGATGAATGGTATGATTTGAGAAAAGGGGGAACGGAAGGCCAATATTTGGAGAATGGGCCAGGACCTTACAGCGAAATAGACATCATAATTCCTTACGGACTAGGATATAAATTCAGACTCGCCAAAAGCACATCCTTGCTCCTAGATTTGGGTTTTAGAAAGACATTTACTGATTACCTGGATGATGTGAGTACTGTTTATGCAGACCCTGCACAACTAAACGCAGCTCAACCTGACATCCCTGTATCACAACTTGCCGACAAGTCAGATATACCTAATACAAATGGTTATCAGCGCGGTAATCCTCTAAAAAATGATTCTTATATTATTATCGGATTAAAATTTGAATATATCTTAGGGGGCAAATCTGGAGATGGATGCTATTATAATCGTAATCCACCCAAAACAAGAAGCACTCGAATAAATCAACGCAAAATGTTTACCCGGTAGGTTGCCTAACCGCTAAATTCGTTCATCACGCCATTCAGTCCTTTGATGATCCATGCTTCTATGGCCAAGCATGTTCGATCCTTTTGTAAGGCTAACTCAATGGATTCACTTTCATCCCACTGTCCCAGAACGAATTCAACTTGTCTGCCTTTAGGGTAGTCATTGCCAGCACCAAAACGAATCCTATCGTAGCTATCCGTTCCCAACTGTGCTTCTATATCTTTTAAACCATTATGTCCTCCAGGACTACCTTTGCCTCTTATTCTAAGTTTTCCTAGATCTATAGAAATATCATCCGTAATAATCAAAAGGTTCTTAGGGCTTATACGTTCTGCACTCATCCAGTGCTTTATCGCCTTGCCACTTAAATTCATATAGGTGGTTGGCTTGATACAAATCATTTGCTTTCCTCTAAATTTAAATTTAGCGACAAACGCATGCCGACCTGTCTCCCATTCCGCCCCATGTGATGCCACCCATTGATCCAACACATCGAACCCTATATTATGTCTTGTATTAGTATACTCCACACCTATATTTCCCAAACCTGCTATTAAAAATTTCATGTCATCTACTTCTTTTGAGTTGCATAAAGACTTCCAATTCCACATTAATTGATTTTATTTATTTGAGTCATTGCCGCTTTGTGGGCCGGATACAGCGATATCAAATATCCAAGAATACTTACCGTGCCAAAAGTGAGCAAAATATCTGTCCATATTAATTTAACGGGATATGCATCTACAATAGCATTTTCAAGCTGCAACCACCCGAACTGCTGCTGACAAATTACCAAAATACTCGCTAAAACAATACCTACGCCACCACCCAAAATGGCTATATAACTCCCTTGCCAAAGAAAAACCCTTCGGATGGTACGCTCTTGAATACCCATGCTTTTGAGTATCCCAATGTCCTTTTTCTTATCCAGCACTAACATAATCAACGACCCAAAAATATTAAACGAAGATATAACAAGTACAAGTGCTAAAATGGCAAAAGTGAACCACTTCTCACTACTCACTATTTTATAAATCATCTCATTTAGCTCTCGTCGTGTTTTAACAACCCATGAACGGCCTAGCGTCTTTTTGAGTTCCTCTTTTACCTTAGTGGCATCAGCGCCGCTCTTTAACGATATCTCTAGAGAGCTTATAGCCCCAGGATACGTCAACAGTTTTTGAGCAAAGCCTAAGGATGTTATGAATGTTTCATTGTCTTTCTCTTCGTTAACCGTAAAAATTCCACTTGCCCTTAAGTAACCCGCACTTAATGATGCCATAGGATTCAGCGAATTATAATCAACATCCCTTCGTGGTACAAAAATGGTAACCAACTCAGGACTACCTGGAAAAAGATTTAGCTTACGAGATAATCCACCACCAAAAACACCATAATATTGTGTAGAATCCCCTAAATTATAATTTCCTAAAATTATCAGTGAATCTAACTTGGCAGATTCGAAATTTTCACTTACTCCTTTTATTCTGCCTATCTCTTGATGTTGATCGTATTTAACAACCACCTTTTCTTCCAAAGCTTGAGCCACATTTTGAACCTCTTCAAGTGTTGTAATCTTTGCTTTTAATGCATCGGTATAATAAAAGGTTTTTTGTCCA
>DGBH01000115.1:13707-19464 GCA_002384205.1 Bacteroidetes bacterium UBA4009 | reverse complement strand
TGAAATCTGGTTTTTAAAGATACTCTAGCAACAACTTCAGTTGTATGATTTTTAATATATATTAAAAATCATACCTAACCCCAATTAATAATGCCAACAATCTTCGTAGCACTAAACATATAGCCGCTTCATATTATTTCTCGTTACTTGGGGACAAAATCGCTATAAGCCCTCACTTCCTTTTCTTACATTATTGTTATCTTCGTACTTCTATTCTCTGAACATTGAAATTAGATAATACTGCTGAAAATAAAGAGATCGTAAATCAATATAGGCATTTGCTGCGTGTATCAAAATGGTCGCGCGAAAAAGGGGATATTACTATAATACGAAAAGCGTTTGATCTTGCGATGGAATCTCACAAGGACATGCGTCGAAAATCTGGCGAGCCCTACATCTTTCATCCCATAGCTGTTGCTCGTATTGCTGCTGAAGAAATAGGCTTAGGCACCACATCTATAGTTTGTGCTCTTTTACATGACGTAGTAGAAGATACTGACATAAAATTAGAGGATATTAAACTAGAGTTTGGTGATAA
This sequence comes from Bacteroidetes bacterium UBA4009, assembly GCA_002384205.1. Taxonomy (GTDB): domain Bacteria; phylum Bacteroidota; class Bacteroidia; order NS11-12g; family UBA9320; genus UBA9320. Next base: position 18,926 of record DGBH01000115.1, on the reverse strand, counting down.
GGTAGCCAATATAATAGATGGCCTTACCAAAATATCAGGAGTTTTTGACACGAACTCGCCTCAAGCAGAGAATTTTAGAAAAATGCTGCTTACCATGGCTGATGATGTGCGCGTAATTCTAATTAAACTATGTGATCGGTTGCATAATATGCGGACGTTAGAACACATGAGCGATAAAGGTCAACTTAAAATTGCGTCAGAAACTAGTTTTATCTACGCTCCGCTCGCACATCGTTTAGGTTTATACACTATAAAATCAGAGCTAGAAGATCTTTCTTTAAAATATACTCAACCTGCTCTTTATCAAGAATTAAAAACAAAACTTAACGCCACAAAAGAGCAAAGAAGTAGATTCATTCGCTCCTTCATCAAACCAATAAAATCAGAGCTAGATGAGCTTGACATAACATACGAGATCAAAGGACGCCCAAAATCCATATATAGCATCTATAATAAGATGACGAACAAACAATTAGAGTTTGAGGACGTATATGACTTATTTGCTATCAGAATCATTATAGACAGTGACCCAGAAGACGAAAAGATGGATTGCTGGAATATATACTCTATTGTTACAAGTATTTTCAAACCTAATCCAGAGCGTATGCGTGATTGGATATCAATACCTAAAACCAACGGATATGAAAGTTTGCATGCCACCGTTATGGGACCAAGAGGTCAATGGGTAGAAGTGCAAATACGGACCACACGAATGGATGCAATAGCTGAAAAAGGATACGCAGCTCATTGGAAATACAAAGACAACACGTCAAATCAAGATGCGGCAAATAGTCTTGATAGTTGGATAAAGCAAATTCGAGAGGTTTTAGATGATCATGATAGCAACGCTCTTGAATTTTTAGATAAATTTAAAATGAGCTTGTATGCCGAAGAAGTTTTCGCATTTACTCCTAGAGGAATGATAAAAAAACTTCCTAAAGGTTCAACCGCATTAGACTTTGCTTTTGATATACACACTGAAATCGGAACAAAATGCTTGGGGGCTAAAGTAAATGGGAAACTTGTGCCTTTAAGTTATGTCATTCAAAACGGTGATCAAATTGAAATTCTTACTTCTGCCAAACAGAAACCCAATAAAGATTGGCTTTCCTTTGCAAAAACTACTAAGGCAAGAACTAAAATAAAGCAAAGTTTAAAAGATGAAAAGAGAGTTGTTGCCTCACTTGGGAAAGAAGCCTTATCTCGCAAAATGAGAAATGCGAATTTTGATTATACTACAGAACATTTAAATAAACTCATAATCTATTATGGCGTAGAAGACGAATTAGAGTTAACTTTCCGAATAGGAACTGGCAGTATAGACAAGGAGAAAATAAAGCTAGGTGAAATTCTTATAGATTCCGTTAAGAATGGGCATAAAGCCGGCGTGGATAGAGATGACGCAAAACTTAAATCACAAACCTCTAACGAGCTAATTCTGGGAGACGCTAACGTGGACATGGGATACACCCTAGCCAGCTGCTGTAACCCAATACCTGGGGACAAAGTTATGGGATTTATAACCGTCATGGGAGATATAAAAATTCATCAAACTTCATGTAAAAACGCAGCCAATTTAATGTCACGATTTGGCTATAGAATTATTAAAGCCAAGTGGTCTAGTGAATCAAAAATAGAGGAGGATTTTCAAGCCGCTATTGAAATTAAGGGCATTGATTCTCTCGGTTTAGTAAGTAAAGTTACTGACATTGTTTCCAAACAGTTGAAAGTAAACATGAAAACAATCAGTTTTGAATCCTTGGACGGAACGTTTGTAGGTAAACTAAAAATTCAAGTAGCCAATACTAAACACCTTAATAAATTAATGCGAGAATTAAAAGGAATAGATGAATACATTACGGTAAATCGTATATTCTTAGACAACATACCTAAAATAACAAACCCATAAATGGAAGATTTTACTAGCATAAAAGATGAGGTGAAAAACCTTTTTACGATGTACCTCGAAAAAAAAGGACAACGTAAAACGCCAGAGCGATATGCTATACTGGATGAAATATATAGCCACAAAAAGCATTTTGATGTAGATACGCTTTATATTCAAATGAAAAATAGAAACTACCATGTGAGTAGAGCTACCGTGTATAATACGTTAGATCTACTACAAGAATGTGGCCTAGTCATTAAACATCAATTTGGACAAAACATGGCCCAGTTTGAGCAAGCTTATGGCTATCGGCAGCATGATCACATCATATGCAATACTTGCAGTAAGGTTATGGAATTTTGTGATCCTCGCATTCAACAAATCACTTCTAAAATGGCAGAATTGTTAAATTTTGAAGTATCCAGACATTCGCTTAATCTATTTGGAGATCCATTGGTAGACGACCTTGGATTATGCATGAATTGTGACAATCAAGTTAAAGTAGTAGAAAATAAATAAATGGTAGATGTATTATTAGGCCTCCAATGGGGCGATGAGGGCAAGGGAAAAATAGCGGATTATCTTACACCTAAATATAAGGTTGTCGCTCGTTTTCAAGGGGGACCCAATGCAGGACACTCGCTAGAATTTAACGGGCAAAAGCATGTGTTAAACACTATTCCTTCTGGAATATTTCATGACGGCTGTATCAATATTATTGGCAATGGTGTTGTTATAGACCCAGTGCGATTTATGGAAGAAATCGACCGTACAGCCGCGGCAGGGGCTAATGTCAAAGAAAACTTGCGTATATCCTATAAGGCTCACATTATCATGCCTACGCATAAAATACTAGATGCAGCAAGTGAATGGAGCAAAGGAGATAAAAAAATAGGCAGTACCTTAAGAGGTATCGGCCCAACTTATCGGGAGAAAATTGGCAGAGGGGGCTTACGAATAGGCGAGTTATTCACGCCAAACTTTGAACAAAATTATCACGAAAAGAAATTACGCTCACTACAAGTTGTTGAGCAATTTGGTTTTACTGATTTTGATCTAGACGCTATGGAAGAAGAATTTTTTACCGCGGTTGAACGTCTTAGAACATATCAATTTGTAAATAGTGAATACCTGGTAAACGAGCACATTACCAATGGAGACAAAATACTCGCAGAAGGAGCACAAGGCAGCATGTTGGATATTGATTTTGGTTCATACCCGTTTGTGACCAGCAGTAATACCACAGTAGGAGGTGTAAGCACTGGTCTAGGAATAGCTCCAAAACACATCCATAAGGTGAAAGGTATTTTTAAGGCTTACTGTACACGTGTAGGCAGCGGTCCTTTCCCTTCAGAGCTAGACGATGAAATGGGTGAACATATTCGTACCGTAGGAAACGAATTTGGGGCTACTACAGGCAGACCTCGCAGAACAGGATGGTTAGATCTTGTCGCTCTAAAATATGCCATCATGCTAAGCGGTGTTGATGAGCTTTGCATGATGAAAGCCGATTGCCTAAGCGGTATCGATGAAGTAATGGTAGGAACAAGCTACAAAGGTGATCTAATAGAAACCAAAGAGGTTCCCTTTGATTTGAATGCAGACAATTTTAAATCGGTGTATGAAGCCCATCCAGGATGGCAAGAAGATATCACTCAGTGTACAACTCACCAAGAGTTACCTCAGTCCTTCAAGAACTATATCAGCAGCATAGAACAGCAAATTAATGTACCTATCAGTATAATTTCTGTAGGTCCAGGAAGAGATCAAACTATAATAAAATAAGTTCCATTTAGCAGTATTCGGAAATGCGATATAGAGCAGAGTGTAAAAATTTACTTTACCGCTTGCAATAGAGACATGACTAACTTATAACAAACACAATAAAAAATGAAAGCATACGTATTCCCAGGACAAGGAGCTCAGTTCGTAGGAATGGGCAAAGAACTTTATGAGAATAATGCTGATGCAAAAGCATTATTCGAAAAAGCGAATGAAATACTAGGATTTCGCATAACAGATGAGATGTTCGAAGGAACTGAAGAAGGATTAAAACAAACCAATATTACTCAACCAGCGGTATTCCTTCATTCTGTAATTCTGGCTAAAACGATTACCGATTTTAAACCTGATATGGTTGCCGGGCATAGTTTAGGAGAAATATCTGCTTTAGTTGCAACAAACTGCCTAGCGTTTGAAGATGGCCTTAGGTTGGTAGCTATTCGTGCGAATGCAATGCAGAAAGCCTGTGAAGCTAATCCAAGTACGATGGCAGCTATTATCGGCTTAGATGATGATATAGTTGAACAAGTTTGTGCTAGCATTGATGAAGTTGTGGTTGCTGCCAATTATAACTGTCCGGGTCAACTAGTAATTTCAGGAAGTAACGAAGGCATTGAACTTGCCTGTATTGCACTTACTGAAAAAGGAGCTCGTAGAGCCTTAAAACTACCCGTAGGAGGAGCATTCCATTCGCCCCTCATGGAACCTGCAAGAGAAGAGCTCGCTGCGGCAATAGAAACAACTTTATTCTCTGTACCTGTCTGTCCCGTATATCAAAACGTAAGCACCCAAGGAGAAACAAATCCTGATACGATAAAAGCAAACCTAATTTCTCAACTTACTTCGTCGGTAAAATGGACACAAAGTGTACAAAACATGATTGCGAATGGAGCATTAAAATTCACCGAAGTAGGACCAGGTAAAGCCCTACAAGGAATGATCCTAAAGATCAATAAAGAGGTAGAGCGAGATGGCATTAGCTAGGAACACGGTTCATCTGATCGTTTAACGATAGGCGCCTTAAGATTAAGGTTATAAATCTCTGGTCAAAAACCCGACATAAAGAATTAAGTCGCCTTATTTGAGTCATTTTTATATAGTAAGATCAACTTTTGGAAATGCTAATCCGAGTTAGGAATATCAGGGCATTAAAAATTACACCACATTCCTTTTTTAGTAAAGCTCAAATCCCTTAAAAATTGAAGTGTTTGATATGAAACACGCATTTGGTTTACTTAGCTTTAGATCTAGCAAAACTACCACTTGTCTTAAGGCAAGAGAACACCACAAACAATAGCTACTAGAATATACCATGGTGATTTTATTTTAGTTTTTAAAAGTATTACGCTAGTTAAGATTATCGTCATTATCTTGGTGTAATTTACGGTATCTATTGCCTGTAGATTAGTATAGTAAAAACTACCCTCTTGCGCCCAATTTAGTCCTACAGACAAAAACATAAGATATGCCGCTGCCAAGACTAAACCGCAAGACGCGGCAATAACTCCTGGAAGTGCTTTTACTACTATTGGATGACTTTTTATCCTTT
>DGBH01000115.1:0-13445 GCA_002384205.1 Bacteroidetes bacterium UBA4009 | reverse complement strand
CTATCTGATTGATGATACCCAATCCCTGCATAGCTGTTGCTCCGGTATAGCTTGCTATAGAAAAAATAGGCCCAGGAATAGCTTGCACCAGCCCTACCCCATTTAAAAACTGCTCGGTCGTCATATAATGAGAGTGATTTACAAACTGCTCCAACATCATTGGTATAAGTACATTTCCCCCTCCAAAAACTAAAGAGCCGAACCGGTAACAATTTTCAAATAGAATAACTAATCTATTGGAACTAAGCTTCCCAACGACCCCAGCAAGAATAAAGATCAGCACAAAAGCGATAAGAGATCGCCACGGAAATTTTATTCGAATAGGATCGTACGGTTCCACTTTGCCCTTAAAGTCAAAAAAAGAAAATAATCCTCCTAAAACTAAGACTATGGGGAACATCCATGGAGTTTTCATATTCACAATAGTATCTAAGGGATGCCTAAGTAACGCTGTCACTATAAATGCCATGCTAGCCAATAAATATCCCTGACGATTGTGAATAGACTTTTTAATCATTTTTATACCTGCTACCATAATAAAGGCAACCGCAACAGGCTGTACAAAACGAAGATATTGAAGTGCTTGCTCTTGAAATGTCCCAATAAAAATAGCACTAGCCGTAAGTAAAATAAAAGCAGGCAACACCCACACCAATAGCGTTAAAAAAGCAAGCACCCTTCCTCCAAATTGGTACCCAATACTCATAAGTGTTTGCGTGGAAGATGGGCCTGGGAGCATCTGGCAGAGAGAATAATACTCAAGCAGCTCATTATTAGTTAAATAGCATTTTGCTTCCACCAATCGCTTTTGGTATAAGGCAATATGCATATTGGGGCCACCGTAAGCACTCAATGCGATGATAAAAACATCCCTTAAAAAAAGTAAATGTTTTATCTTTTTAACGCTATTTGTATTTTTCTTTGCCACAATGTTCAAATGTATAGTTAATCCCATTAAGAAAGTAACAATGTCACTTTCTGTTTTTGCACTTTTTTTAACCATGAGTAGCTGTTCTAGGCTTCACCGAGAGGAGTTAAAACATTTGACAGATTTACAAGATAGTCTATCTCTAAACCAAGAGAACCTCTCGATAGACATCACCATTTTCAGTTACAGAGCCAAGTATATTGACAGTGTTCTACTGGTTTTTCATAATAATTATACGGACACCGTTGGATTTGAAATGGGAAACAACTTGAGTAGATATAAGTCCATCCGTAAAGTATACAAGCACAATACAGGTGAGTTTAATAGCCATCTCAAAGAGCAAGTAGCTTTAGGCAACCAACTATCTAATTTAAAACAAGACCTTAACGCAGGTAAACTTAGTAAACAAGAGTTTAAAAATTATTTTGCAACTGAAAAACTTGATGTAGAAAAATTACTAACTTCTTCACGCCTAGTCAATAAAACATTATACGAAGTAGAACCAGACTACATTCGTATTACAAAATATCTACAGCCTTTTTTAGCAAAACCCAGGCAATAATATAGGGTTAAGTCTTAATTCTTAAATAGTCTTTAAGATCAATATCCTAAACTATTTACAGTCAATCAACTTATTCTTCTACTTACGCCTACCTTTGCAACCCATGCCAAAAACAGAAGCATCTACCACTATTCCAGAAGTCAAATCCAAACTTCACCCTCGCAATAAGCACAATACCCGATACGACTTTAAGAAACTTATCGCCCAAACTCCCGAACTAGGAAATCATGTGGCGGTTAATAAGTATGGCATAGAAACCTTAGATTTCTTTAATTCAACTGCTGTTAAACTTCTTAATCAATCCCTTCTTAAGTTTGATTATGGTGTAGATCACTGGGATATACCCGACGGCTTCCTTTGTCCACCTATTCCTGGCAGAGCAGATTACATACATTATGCAGCAGACTTACTTGCAAAAGAAAATGATGGCATAATTCCCAAAGGAGCGAGTGTCAAATGCTTGGATATAGGCACAGGAGCGAATTGTATTTATCCAATAATTGGGACTTGCGAGTACAAATGGTCATGGGTGGCATCTGAAATAGAACCTAAGTCTATTACCATGGCTAAAGCTATTTCTAAATCAAACAACTTAAATATAGACCTCCGACTACAATTAGACAGTAAATGTATTTTTGATGGGATTATAGCTGAAGATGAGATTTTTGATCTTACAGTTTGCAACCCACCTTTCCACGCGAGTGAGGAAGATGCAATCTCCAGTAATCTGCGAAAGATAAAGAATCTAAAGGGTAAAAAGCCACAGGAGTCTAATGCTAGTTTTGGAGGACAACACAATGAGTTATGGTGCAAAGGAGGCGAACTCCGTTTTCTAAAAGACATGATTGCCGAAAGCATTAATTACAAAGACCAAGTTTTATGGTTTAGTACTTTGGTGAGTAAGCATGGTAATTTAAAGGATATATACTTCGCTCTAAAAAAAGTAGAAGCCCATAGCGTTGAAACCATAGAAATGGGACAAGGAAATAAAAGCAGTCGTATTGTAGCTTGGTCATTTCATAGCAAAGCTGCAAGAAAGCAGTGGCGTAAAGGTTAGTTGTTGGTTAATAGCTAATTGGCGAGAGATTAAGAAATAAGAAGGCTTTTAGAAGGCATAATGTATACGCTATAATTTCAAATATCTTATATCATAAATCAAATGTAAATATGTAGTCACAAGACAAGTATCGAATATTGGTTTCTTTCCTTAGTAATACGCAGTGCAAAAAATAATCGCATACACCACAGACATCAGTCACATAGCGTTGCCCGAAAAGCTTAACGATCCGTTTGTAGTGCCCCAACAACCACATGAACTGGTAACACAGGCGGTAGCTCAACTGCAAGAGCACCTCACGACGCAAACCGAATGGCAGCATAACTTTGGGTTGGTGGCAGATCACGCAGGCAAACCTATCGGCAAAATGTTTGGCGTACTAGTAGTGCAAACATTATCTGAAGACTTGGGTTTTCTTGCCGCTTTTAGTGGTAAACTGGCCGATGGCAATCACCACAGCTACTTTGTGCCTCCCGTTTTTGACTCGCTCAATGAAAGTGAATTTCTAAACCGAGGTATGCGAGCACTCAAGATTATCAATGATCAGATAAAAGAAATAGAACTCGCCGGATGTAAGGCTATGGGCGAACTTATAAGACTTAAAGAAAAACGAAAAGCACACTCTCAAGCGTTGCAAAATCAACTCTTTGAGGCCTATAAATTTCTAAATAGTTCGGGTCAAACAAAAACTCCTAGCCAATTATTCTCTGGCCCTCCAGCTGGAGCTGGAGAGTGTGCTGCCCCTAAATTACTGCAATATGCTTTTATACATGGCTTAACACCTCTGGTTATGGCAGAATTCTGGTGGGGAGCTCCAACCAGTAGGAGTAATATTAAGAGAATGCATCAAAACTTCTACCCTCCCTGCGAAGACAAGTGCCGTGGCATTTTGGGCTGGATGTTAGATGATGTATAAAAACACGATATTTGACGAGATGACACATCATCAGACCACCTCCTACCCTGTTACTGAAGAACGCTTTAATGTGGTCTCACACGCATTAGGTTTTGTATTGAGTGTGCTGGCAACTGGACTGATGCTCGCTAAGGCAGATAATCGTATTAGCATTTTAAGTTCATTAGTGTTTGGATCTTCAATGATGTTACTCTATGCCGCTTCGACACTGTATCACAACAGCACTGTACCAAAAATTCGTAATCGCTTAAATATATTAGATCACGCAGCAATTTATGTATTAATAGCAGGCACCTATACACCGTTTTCATTAATCACTTTAAAAGGGAACACCGGAATCATTCTACTTTCTGCAGTTTGGATATTTACATTAACAGGCGTTATTCTAAAACTTTGGTTTACTGGAAAGTACGACAGACTTAGTACACTCATGTATCTCTTTATGGGTTGGATGGTATTATTTGCAATAAAACCATTACTTATAAACCTTGCTGCACATGGTTTATATTGGCTACTTGCAGGTGGCGTTTCCTATACTGTTGGTGCTTTATTTTACAGTATACAAACCTCTATAAAATACAACCACGCTATCTTCCACGTGCTTGTATTACTTGGTAGCTTATGCCACTTTATATCGATTTATTATTGGGTATTGTAGGCATGTATGTTCTTTAGGATAAAGAAATACTGCGTTTTACACTAACGCAAGCTAGCGCGCAAGCATAGAAAACAAAAGTGTATACATCTTAAGTATATCTTTGTAATATTAAGAATGCACTTTTATAGCATAGCTTTAACTCATTAAACTCGATAATTATGATTAAAAACACTCAGCATCGTCGCAGCAGGGCTCAAGAAAGTACTGGTGCAATCCAACGACTTTATGTTACCATGCGCCATTTGTTTAATCGTGGATTTTATAAACCTATGGGCGTAAGTGGTGCTACCTTGAGGGAAGCATTATTAACCCTTAGACCAGAAATATACGGAAGTATAGCTCAGGATAAAGTAGAATTAGCAGGTTTAAATTATGTAATAGACAGATTGCCCATAGGCATAGAAGAATGTCGTTATATTAATTTAACTAGCGATGAAGGTTACGAGGGTTCTCATTTTAAAGCGATAATCCCGCCTAAACGGAGAAGAAACTGCTATAGAATTGACGCCGAGCAAATGAACATTGAAATTACGCGTGGGCGATCAGAAATCTATGATATTCTTACTCATCTTACGTTTCTTTTTATTGAAAGTCATAAGATAATGAGAAGTGTTTTAATAAATGAGGAAGGTGCAGTAAATCGGGATTGGCAAAAACTAGAGGCAGCCATAAAACAAAAAACAGCATTAACAAAGGATGAGCAGGAAGTGACGCTAATGCATACCGCCAATATTTTGGGACGTACATACAAAGAAGTTAGTGATGTTTATGCTAATTTTAAAAGTGCTGAAAATCCTAACCGATTTTTACACATCATTTTTTGGCTAGGCAAATTAGCATTAGATGAAGAATTACTACAGAACAAACGCACAGTCACCTTTAGTGCAGTACTTCGCGAACGCTTAGGCCAACATATACACGGTGAAATATGGGCAGACAACATTAAAAAAGAATTACATAAACGCGATTTGCTTCATAGACCTATTCACATTATAAGCGCTAATATGCACAGTGTACAAAATACATTATTTGCACCTCACGCACTTAAAAGCAGGCTTAAGGATAAAGATAAATTAGGCATCTATGAGGAACTAAGTAGTAGTACAAAGTACCGTGATATCGTGGTGAAAATAGCCGAAAAAGAAGGAATGATTTTTATTGCAGATACTAGCGGGACCAATATTGATGTTCAAATTTTTGATACTGCTAAATATCTCTCTGGGGAGCTGGCTCAACGACTAAGCCACACCACAGAAGCAGAAAAACCTGTACTTGTCGTTATGGACTACGCTTTTGGAGAACAAGCTTATGAAACTATGGATGAGCTTCTCAAACCGTATAAACCCGATGAAGCGACGGTGAAATATCTAAACTTAGCATCCATATCAATTATGGGGAAAGCAGGAATTTTAGAAGGAGGGAAAGGTGATATTATGATCCCATCTGCACATATATTTGAGGGTACAGCAGACAATTACCCATTCAAAAATGGACTCACAAAGCAAGATTTTGAAGGATTGGATTTAGATGTATACGAAGGGACTATGATCTCAGTACTAGGAACATCATTGCAAAACAAAGATTTACTGCGCTATTTCCTTAAAAGTACTTGGGGAGCAACTGGCCTAGAAATGGAAGGAGCGCATTACCAAAAAGCTATTCAAGCTCACTCTAAAATACGAAAGAGTATAAATCCAAATGTGATTGTAAATTACGCGTATTACGCATCAGATAATCCTTTAGAAACGGGTAGTACTTTAGCTAGCGGTGGACTTGGAACTACGGGTGTGAAACCAACATATCTAATTACAGAGAAGATTTTAGAACAAATATTTAAATAAAACGGATTCCACTCAATGTCGACAACTTCGGTTAGTATCTGCCCAAGCTACCTTTTGACGATTACAGTGAGTAACGTTTAAATTTTAATTACGCCTCCCCTGTTGGGCCAAAACTCATAGGTGGAAATTGTGGAGCACTCTCTTGCATTTCTATTTCACCAAACTGTGCTTCAAACTTACGTATGTTCTCATATAATGCCTGATGTAATCTTTTAGCATGCTGTGGACTTAACAGTATTCGGCTTTTGACTTTGGCCTTTGGCACGCCAGGTAATAACCTAATGAAATCTATTACGAACTCAGAATTAGAGTGCGATATAATAGCCAAGTTGCTGTATATGCCATCAGCTATTTCTTCCGTTAACTCAATATCTATATGATTGCCTTTGTTTGGTTCTGCCATAGTTCAAAACTATGTTATTTTTTTACGTAAAACCATAAATTAATTTGAACTATTTATGGTCTAGCTTAAAAGCTTATTATAGATCATTACCACATTAAACGCAAGTCTACAAGTCATTAGCAAAAACTACATTGTGGTTCAACTAAAATGGGCTACTAGAAATCTAGTAGCCCATTCGTATAATTGAAAATCTCTTTGTTATAGATTAGTTAACCGTTTCGGCAGAAGGGCTCATTACTTCAGCTTTAGCTGCTTTGAGTAAATCAAACTCCTCTTGAGAACCTACCACTAGGTTTTCATACATTCTAAGTCCTGTACCTGCTGGTATAAGATGTCCTACAATAACATTCTCTTTAAGACCTAACATCTCGTCAACTTTACCTGCAATTGCAGCTTCGTTTAACACTTTAGTAGTCTCTTGGAAAGATGCAGCTGACATAAAGCTGTATGTACCTAATGATGCTTTAGTAATACCTTGTAATAAAGGTCCAGAAGTCGCTGGTAAAGCTTCTCTAACCTCAATTACTTTCATATCCTTTCTTTTTAGCGAAGAGTTTAGATCTCTCAATCTTCTAAGACTGATAATCTCACCTGCTTTTACTTCATTAGAATCTCCGGGCTCCATAACTACACGTTTGTCGTATAACTCGTCATTTTCCTCTTTAAACTCTAATTTATCAACTGCAGATCCTTCTAAGAATTTAGTATCACCAGCTTCTATTACCGCTACTTTTTGCATCATTTGCTTAATGATAACTTCGATATGCTTATCGTTAATACGCACACCTTGAAGACGATATACCTCTTGGATACCATTAACTATATAGTTTTGTACAGCGCTGATACCTTCTATAGAAAGAATATCTTGAGGTGTAATTGAACCGTCAGATAAAGGAGTTCCAGCTCTTACAAAGTCCCCATCTTGCACTAAGATGTGCTTAGATAAAGAAATAAGATATTTTTTAGAAATTCCTTCTCTTGATTCAATAGTTACCTCTCTATTACCACGCTTAATACCTCCGTATGTTACAACACCATCAATCTCCGATACTACTGCTGGATTAGAAGGATTACGAGCTTCAAAAAGCTCAGTCACCCTTGGAAGTCCACCGGTGATATCGCTTGTTTTACCTACTACTCTAGGAATTTTTGCGATAATAGTACCTGCAGATACTTTAGCACCATTTTCTATAGAAAGGTGAGCCCCAACTGGAACGTTAAGTTCCTTCAGTACTTCTCCCCCTTTACCAACTATATGAACAGCTGGATTTACTTTTTTATCTCTAGAATCGGTTACTACTTTCTCTTTATATCCGGTAGCTTCGTCCATCTCAACAGTGAAGGAAATACCCTCTTTAAGATCTATGAACTCTACTTTACCATCAAGGTCAGAAAGTATTACAGCATTATAAGGATCCCAAGAACAAATCTTATCTCCTTTAGTAATCTTTGCTTTTTCTTCCACGTATAAGAATGAACCATAAGGAATATTCGTTAGGAAGAGTACATCCTTAGTCTTTGCATCGATTATTTTAGCCTCTCCAGATCTTCCGACAACAATACCAATATTATCGCCGTTTGAATCTTTTCCAGGAACCGTTTTAACTTCATCAAATTCTATAATACCATTCGCTTTTGCGATGTGCATAGAATCTTGTGCAATGTTAGAAGCTGTACCACCCACGTGGAATGTTCTAAGTGTAAGCTGAGTACCTGGCTCACCAATTGACTGAGCAGCAATAACACCTACAGCTTCACCTTCTTGAACCGTTCTACCAGTAGCAAGGTTTCTACCATAGCATTTAGTACAAACACCTCTGCGAGATTCACACGTCATTACAGAGCGTATTTCAACAGATTCAATTCCTGAATCCTCGATAACGTCTGCTAATTTATCGGTAATTTCTTCATTGGCTGCTATTAGAAGTTCTCCAGTTTCGGGGTGATGAATATCCAGTAAAGAAACTCTACCCTCTATTCTATCACGTAAACTATCAATCACCTCATCATTTTCTTTCAATGTACGCACCTCAAAACCACGAAGTGTTCCACAATCTTCAATAGAAACCACTACATCTTGAGCTACATCATGAAGCCTTCTCGTTAAGTAACCCGCATCCGCTGTTTTAAGAGCCGTATCTGCAAGACCTTTACGAGCACCGTGAGTGGAGATAAAGTATTCTAAAATGGATAATCCTTCTCTAAAGTTAGAAAGAATTGGATTCTCGATAATTTCACCTGTTCCCCCTGCACCAATTTTCTTTTGAGGTTTAGCCATAAGACCCCTCATACCTCCAAGCTGACGAATCTGCTCTTTAGAACCCCTAGCTCCTGAATCAAGCATCATATAAATAGGATTAAATCCTTGATTATCTGTTGCAATGTCATGAAGCAATGCATCTGCTACTCTAGAGTTAATTCTAGTCCAGATATCAATAACTTGGTTATAACGTTCGTTATTTGTAATGAAACCGTTCTCGTAATTACTTGTAATTTCAGCAACCTCCACACGTGCAGACTCTACCAATGCTTCTTTTGTAGAAGGAACTAGTACGTCAGAAATGTTGAACGATAGTCCTCCTCTAAATGAATAGTAGAAACCTAGTTCTTTAATCGCATCCAAGAATTTAGCAGTACGAGCAACACCTACTGATTTTATCATATCGCCGATAATATCTCGTAGTGATTTTTTGGTAAGCAACGTATTAATAAAACCTATTTCTTCTGGAACGTGTAAGTTAAATATAACACGACCTACAGAAGTCTCAATAATCTTATTAACCAACTCACCATCCTCAAGAACCTTAGTTCTTACTTTGATTACAGCGTTTAAGTTAGCTTTACCTTCATTGTATGCAATTTCTACTTCTTCAAAGCTATAGAATGTAAGACCTTGGCCTTCTACAATCTCTGTATCCGTAGTTCTTCTCATTTTGGTCATGTAATACAACCCCAAAACCATGTCTTGCGATGGCACTGCTATAGGAGCGCCATTTGCAGGGTTAAGAATATTATGAGAAGCAAGCATTAAAATTTGAGCCTCTAAAATTGCTGCATTACCCAAAGGTACATGCACAGCCATTTGGTCACCATCAAAATCCGCATTAAAACCAGTACAAACTAGTGGGTGAAGACGAATTGCTTTTCCTTCTACTAATTTAGGTTGGAATGCTTGTATACCTAATCTGTGTAGCGTAGGGGCACGGTTAAGAAGAATAGGATGTCCTTTTAGGATATTTTCTAATATTTCCCAGATAACAGGCTCTTTTTTATCTACAATTTTCTTTGCAGACTTTACCGTTTTTACAATACCACGTTCTATTAATTTTCGAATAATAAATGGTTTAAAAAGCTCTGCGGCCATACCTTTTGGTAAACCACATTCGTGCAATTTAAGTTTTGGACCTACTACGATAACCGAACGACCAGAATAGTCAACACGCTTACCTAATAAGTTTTGACGGAAACGACCTTGCTTTCCTTTGAGCATGTCACTCAATGATTTCAAAGGTCTGTTGCCGTTTGCTTTTACAGCGTTAGCTCTTCTTGTGTTGTCTAGCAATGAGTCTACTGCTTCTTGAAGCATTCGTTTCTCATTTCTCAAGATAACCTCTGGAGCTTTAATCTCCATCAGTCTCTTAAGACGATTATTTCTGATAATAACTCTTCTGTAAAGATCATTTAAATCAGAAGTGGCAAATCTACCTCCGTCCAATGGAACTAATGGTCTTAGTTCTGGTGGAATTACTGGAAGCATTTTCAAGATCATCCACTCTGGACGATTTTCACCGGTTAGTTTAGAAGCACGGAAACCTTCAATAACGTTAAGTCTTTTTAGAGCCTCATTTTTACGTTGTTGAGAGGTCTCGTTTGCTGCTTGATGTCTCAAACTAAAAGATAAACCATCTAAATCAAGACGTGACAATAAATCCCAAATTGCCTCACCGCCCATTTTAGCGATAAACTTGTTTGGATCATTATCGTCAAGATATTGATTTTCTTTTGGTAATGAATCTAAAATATCCAGGTATTCTTCTTCTGTAAGAAAATCAAGATAATTTACTCCATCTGCTTCTTTTTGGCCAGCTTGAATTACGATATAACGCTCGTAGTATACGATCATTTCTAATTTCTTAGAAGGAAGACCGATCAGGTAACCAATTTTGTTAGGAAGAGATTTAAAATACCAGATATGAACTATAGGAACAACCAACTCGATATGTCCCATACGCTCTCTACGCACCTTTTTCTCTGTAACCTCTACACCGCATCTATCGCAAACTATGCCTTTATATCTAATTCGCTTATATTTTCCACAGTGACACTCATAATCTTTCACGGGACCGAATATTCTCTCGCAGAATAATCCACCCATTTCTGGTTTATAAGATCTGTAGTTAATTGTCTCTGGTTTTGTTACCTCACCAAAAGAACGTTGTAATATAACTTCTGGAGATGATAAACCAATTCTAAGTTTCTTAAAATTAGATTTTACTTTTACGTCTTTTTTATTTGACATTTTACTTTATCCTAATTTAAAATATTATTAATCAAAGGTAATTTCAATACCTAAACCTCTTAACTCATGAAGTAATACGTTGAATGACTCAGGAAGTCCTGGTTCCGGCATATTATCTCCTTTAACAATCGCTTCGTATGCTTTAGCTCTACCTACTATATCATCTGATTTTACAGTTAATATCTCACGTAGTATGTTGGCCGCACCGAATGCCTCAAGTGCCCAAACCTCCATCTCACCAAAACGCTGACCCCCATTTTGAGCCTTACCACCCAACGGTTGTTGTGTAATAAGTGAATATGGTCCGATAGAACGCGAGTGCATTTTATCATCAACCATATGACCAAGTTTAAGCATGTACATAATTCCTACAGTGGTTCTTTGGTGGAATTTTTCACCAGTAAGACCATTGTATAATTGTGCAGATCCGTTTACAGGAATACCTGCTTTGGTTACCTGCTCGTTGATTTCAGCTTCAGAAGCTCCATCAAAGATTGGGGTACCAAAATTCAATCCTAACTCCATACCTGCCCATCCCAGAACAGTTTCATAAATCTGTCCTAAGTTCATACGTGAAGGTACTCCAAGTGGATTAAGTACAATTTCTACTGGCGTTCCATCTTCAAGATATGGCATATCTTCTTCTGGTACTATACGTGCTACGATACCTTTATTACCGTGTCTACCCGCCATTTTATCTCCTACTTTTAGTTTTCTTTTCTTAGCTAGATAAACTTTCGCTAATTTCAAAATTCCAGTAGGCAATTCATCACCTACACTTACAGCAAATTGTTCGCGTTTGTAGGTGGTAGTTATATCAGTGTATTTTGCTTTATAATTAGCAAGTATTTTACCAATTAACTCATTCTTACTTGCATCAGAAGTCCAATTATTGTAAGAAACCGTAGTAAAATCGATAGTTGCTAAGTTCTTAAGTGTAAACTTGGTACCTTTAGGAATAACATCTTCGTAGTACACGTTTTGTACTCCAGCAGATGTTTTTCCATTGACTACTTTATAAAGCTTATCAAGAAGAATTGCTCTTAGCTTATCTATCTCGTTTAAATAATCGTTTTCTAACTTGGTTAGTTTCGTTTTATCATCTGCTTTATTAGCTCTGTCTTTCTTTCTACGAACAAATAGTTGTTTTGCAATAACTACACCTTCTTTTGATGGACTAGCTTTTAGCGAAGCATCTTTTACGTCACCTGCTTTATCTCCAAAAATTGCACGAAGCAGTTTTTCTTCTGGAGATGGCTCAGACTCACCCTTAGGCGTAATTTTTCCAATTAGAATATCGCCTTCTTGAATGCGCGCACCAACTCTAATCAGTCCATTTTCGTCTAAGTTTTTCGTTGCATCTTCACTTACGTTCGGAATATCATTAGTAAGTTCTTCAATACCTCTTTTGGTATCTCTAACCTCCACATCATGCTCTGTAATATGAATAGAAGTGAAATAGTCTTCCTTCACTACTTTTTCCGAAATCACAATAGCATCCTCAAAGTTATATCCTTGCCAAGGCATGAATGCTACTTTAAGATTTCTACCAAGTGCAAGCTCACCACCTTGAGTACCATAACCTTCACTTAGTACCTGACCTTCTACAACTTTGTCACCTTTTACCACTATTGGTCTAAGATTTACAGTCATATTCTGATTTGTTCTTCTAAATTTGGTTATGTGATATATCTCGGTATCTCCGATAAATGAAGAAAGAATATCCTCTTCACTCATTTCGTACTTGATTCTAATTTCATCTGCATCCACGAATTCAACCACACCATTAGCTTTAGCCACTAATTGTGTACGTGAATCTTTTGCTACCTGTGCCTCTAAACCTGTTCCTACAATTGGAGCATGAGGATTCATAATAGGTACCGCTTGACGTTGCATATTCGAACCCATCAATGCACGGTTAGCATCATCATGTTCTAAGAAAGGAATAAGCGATGCCGCAATAGATACAATCTGATTCGGCGCAACATCCATATAATGAATAGTGCCTTTATCTGCGATTGGGAAGTCGCCTTCAAATCTTGCTTTTACTAGATCGTTGGTAAGATTACCTTTAGCATCCATAGGAGAATTCGCTTGAGCAATAGTGTGCTCATCTTCTTCTTCTGCGCTTAGATAGATTACCTCTTCTTCTATTTTTACACGTCCATTATCTACTTTACGATAAGGTGTTTCAATAAAACCAAGATTATTAATTTTAGCATGAACACATAGTGAAGAGATAAGACCAATATTAGGTCCCTCAGGAGTTTCAATAGTACAAAGACGACCATAATGTGTATAGTGAACATCCCTTACCTCAAAACCTGCACGCTCTCTTGAAAGTCCACCGGGACCTAGAGCAGACATTCTTCTTTTGTGTGTAACCTCAGCAAGTGGATTGGTTTGATCCATAAACTGAGAAAGCTGATTTGTACCAAAGAAAGAATTAATAACTGAAGATAATGTTCGAGCGTTCACCAAATCAGTTGGAGTAAACACTTCATTATCTCGTATATTCATACGTTCTCTTATAGTACGAGCCATACGAGCTAAACCAACAC
>DGBH01000117.1:15729-16043 GCA_002384205.1 Bacteroidetes bacterium UBA4009 | reverse complement strand
AGTGTGGCGATGGCAAATAAACCAGCTTTGTAGCGAAGATAGTTAGGTATAAAGTACCTTCCTTTAAACGTATTTTGCTGCCATTCACCCATTGCGCCATATTGCCATCTTATGTCTTCTAAGTGATTATCTACGGATAGGTGCAGCTGTTGCGTCCATAAATTAAGATCTAATGCTGCATTTAAATCGCCATTGTGATTGTCAAACTCTTGCCGATGATTGTTCTGGATGGTGTACGTACTGGAAACGAGCCCGAGCTTCTCTGACTTATTTTCCCACTTTATTTTTCCGGTATAATGCTGTATGCGTTGGCT
>DGBH01000117.1:10097-15525 GCA_002384205.1 Bacteroidetes bacterium UBA4009 | reverse complement strand
GATAATGCTCGGTTTAAATCGGTGAGGTTGCCAATGTGAGAAGCTGCTAAAATGCCTAATCGCTGTACAAATGCAGATGATGTAAATGAAAAATCGTTGTTCCCTTTTTTAAGAAGGCCGTAATAGGATCCGCTGAGTTGTTCAAAACCAGTGTTACTTAAAGTATAGGAAGCGGCTTGCGCGTCACCGTTTCGTTTTACGTTAAATACCGCGCGTTGGCCTAGTCTACTTTTTCCATTGTAGCGTTCTAGTTTTAAACCTACTAAACCGCCTTTAGGATTGGTCTCTCCTTTAGCAAGTAATGCTATTTCAGTATAACTGGTGTCTCTGAAACTTGGGGGTAATATGCGAATTACACCGCCCATAGCATCGCCACCATAGCGCAACGTTGATGCACCTTTTATAATTTCAATACTCCCAGCGCTTAACGGATCTATTTCAGGAGCGTGCTCACTGCCCCATTGTTGCCCTTCTTGCTTGCTTTCATCGTTTAATACTGAGATACGATTACTATGCATACCATTAATGATAGGCTTGGCAATAGTGCTACCCGTTCTCAAAAAAGAGACACCATTGGTGTTAATAAGCGCATCACTTAAACTTACGGCCGCGAGCTGTTCAAGCTTTTTACTGCTAATGGTTTGTATAAGCCGAGCATCTGGCTCTCGAGAATTATGTGCATAGGTAATAATTTCTTCAAAAGCATGGAGATGGTGTGGCAGAAATATGGTTATAAACGTATCATTGACTAAAAAAAGAGGCATAGCCAATGGGTCGCACCCTATATGTGTAATAGTAAGGGTATGGCTACCTGCAGTGAGCTGTGGGATTGAAAAATTTCCATTTGCATCGGCAATAACCTTATATGCCCCCAGCTTCATAAACGCATTGGTCAATGGTTTTTGTGTAGCGCTGTCAAGCACTACCCCAGAAAGTTTAATTTGCGATAGCGCAAATTGGTTGAAGCTACATAGCATCAACACAGCGAATATTTTTCGCATATTTTTTTTGATTAATTAGTTTGATGAAACTTTGGTAAAAGACGAATGAAGATGTCGCTTAGACCAAAGGGGGAGCTCTACTGGCTCTATGAAGCACGATACTTGAAGATACTTCCTCACTTAAAAGTATATGCAGTTCTATATTCCAAGATATAGTTGAAATAGCATAGCATGAAGAGGTAGCTATTGCGGGGTAAAACACCACATCGCAAAGAGCACAATGATGATGTCCAGATTCTTCACAGAAGTGCGCGCTTCCTTCATCACAATGAAGCTGTTCGTGCTGCAAATTATGCAGGATAGAGGTACTTCCTGCAAATGCAAAAATGACTATTAGTAGTATGGAAACGAACTGTTTCAATGGTTGCAAATATAGAGGTTCAAGTTAGAACGCAGTCATTACTTCCGTCAAAATTTAATGCATTTGATTTCCTTGAGCAAATGCAATGGAAACAATAGCTAGTAATAGAAGTTGTAGAATATGTTTTTTCATTATTTAAAGTCGTTAGAGAATAGTTTTTTACACATTAACGTCAAAGAAAAGAAAATAAACAAGCAGAATAGAATTCAATTCAAGATTACATTTGCCATCTCACTTCAAAAATGAAAATAATTAGTACCATCACATTCTTAGTAATGTACATAGTTTCTGTCGCTCAAATAACTTATCCTATTGGTGGCACACTAAAAAATAAGGATACTAAAGAGCCTATTGTCGGAGCGACCGTTTTTGTAGTGGCACCTGATAGCACATTGGCAGGGGGAGCTGTTTCTGACGGGCAAGGAAAATTCACTGTTAGCTTGGCACGCGGTGAGTATACGCTTAAGATAAATTATTTGGGTTTGAATCCTTATGTTGAACCGCTTAGAGTTTGGCGCGATGATTATTTAGGAACCTTGTTTTTAAGTGAAAATACAGAACAACTCAAAGGCATAGAGGTACAGGGGCAGGCGTTGCAAGCTACGGTAAATGGGGACACCACCTCTTTTAATGCCCAAGCCTTTAAAACAACCCAAAATGCAAATGCCGGAGACCTTATTGAGAAAATGCCTGGAGTACAAAATACCAATGGTGAGCTTAAGGCGCAAGGTGAAAAAGTACAGCAAGTGTTGGTAGATGGTAAACAGTTTTTTGGGCAAGATCCGAAAACTGCTTTGGCAACATTACCTGCAGAAGTAGTGGACAAAATTCAAATATTTGACGATCAGAGTGAGCAAAGTAAAGCAAGTGGCGTAGATGACGGAACACGTATAAAAACCATCAATATTGTTACTAAAATAAACATGCGTAATGGTGAGTTTGGAAGAACTTATGCGGGAGCAGGATCGGATGGCAGATACAGTGCAGGCGCTAATGTAAACATGTTTAGAGGCGACAGAAGATTATCGCTTTTAGGGCAAGTAAATAATATCAATCAACAAAACTTTAGTACTGAAGATTTGCTTGGGGTAATAGGAGATAACAGTGGTGGGGGCGGTGGCCGTGGTGGAAGAGGCCCAGGCGGTGGAGGAAGGCCATCATCCATGAGTGGATTTTCTGCAGGAGGCAGTGAAAATGATTTTCAGGTAAGTACATCCAACGGAATCACAAAAACCTTAGCTGGTGGGGCAAATTATCAAGATAAATGGGGTAGTAAGGTTGATGTTAGTGGGAGCTATTTCATAAATAGAGGTGATAATAGTGCGATTAAAAATACCTATCAATTATATTACCTAAACGAAGTTAATGGGCAAGAGTATACAGAAAAGGATACAACCCAAAGTGTGAATACTAATCACAAACTAAATGCTAAAATCGTATACAAGGTGAATCCCAAAATGTCATTCTTTTACGTGCCTAGCATTAGTGTTCAACAAAATAATGGAGCTAGTTTATTAGCAAGCAGTACATCAAAAGAAGCCGCACTAATCAATCAATTGGCTCAAAATTTTGGTAGCGACCTAAATGCGCTCAAAATGAGCAATGATTTAATGTTTAGGTTGAACGGAGAAAAAAGAGGACGCAGTTTGTTCTTGCAAGCAAAAAATGATGTAGATAATACCTCTGGGCTTAATAATCTAAATTCTAATAATACGAGTTCGACCATAGAAATAAACCAAGAAGGTGATTTAGAAGAAACGACTAATGGATGGACTGCACAAGTGATGTACAGTGAGCCCATTAAGGATAAAGGACTAGGTGCGTATGTAAGTTATACGTTTGAGAATAGTCAAGCCAATACCCATAAGCAAATTATGAGTGGTATTACACCGATTTCAACAGGCTTTTTAGATACGAGCTTGTCCTCTCGTTATAACAATGACTGGAACACTCATTCTGCAGATTTGGGTTTGCGCAAGTTTGACAGAAATGGAGGTTTTGTAGTCCGTTTTAAGTTTGAACAAGCGCTGTTAGACAACATGCAAACCCTGCCAATGGAGGAAAATATCAATAAAACATTTCAAAATATTTTACCGTTTGCGATGTATAGAAGGCAGCTTAAGAATAATGCAAATTGGAACGCGATGTACAGAGCGTATACCACAAAGCCTCAAGCAAGTCAATTAACCAATGTTTTAGACAATAGTAATCCATTGCAACTTAAAACAGGTAATGCTCAACTAACGCAACAATACGGCCATTGGGTTAGGGCCAAGTACAACCAAACCAACACCGAAAAAAATTCGGTATTTTATGCCATGATTAGTGGTGGATTGAGTTCGAATTACATCACGCAAAGTACCGTTACGGCGATAAGTGATACTACGCTTAACGGCATCCCTCTGAGCGCAGGCACACAACTTAGTATGCCCGAAAATGTAGATGGACAGTACAACGCAAATGGCTTGATAAGCTATGGATTCCCTCTAAAAAGACTAAAGAGTAACTTAAATATTAATGTTTCCGGAGGTGTTACCAATGTGCCTTCGGTTATCAATTTCCGTACTTCTCAAACCTTGACTCAAAACTATGGATTAGGTGTGGTCCTTAGCAGTAACATAAGCGATAAGATTGATTTTACCGTATCCACAGAATCTAACTATAGTTTAGCTAGCAATTCAATGAACCAGGCATTAAATAACCAATACCTTATTCAAACAACCAAAGTAAAATACGATTGGATTATGGCAAAGGGTATCACCTTTCGTACCCAACTTCAACATCAAGAATACTTTGGGCTCAGTTCAGTGCTTAATAACAGAGTGCTTCTTTGGACAGCGGGTGTGGGTAAACAAGTGTTTAAAAACAAAATGGGTGAAGTTCAACTCAGCATGTATGATATACTAGGGCAAAACAATAACGTCGCTCAAAATTTCTACGCTAGTTATTATGAAGAGACCAATAGCAATGTGCTTACCAGATACATTATGCTTTCCTTTTCATACAATATCCGAAAATTCAGAGAGAGTAAAGAGGCTCCCGAGGAGAGAATAAGAAGATAAAATCAACTAGGTGTAGCATAATTGATATACTTCTCTCTCCAATTTGATGAAGGGTAGTGCTTTTTTTTAGTAAAATAATGGTGAACGGTTAAACGTATTGAGTCTTCAAACTAAAGTTTTAGATCAGGTTTAACTTCCTCGTATATGCCGGTTATAGTAATAAAATAAGGCAGGTACGAAGCTTTGTTTATAGCAGAATAGGAACGGTCTAAAAGTAAATTTCGAATTTTTTATTTATAAGCTATTCTAGCTCTAATATTAGAATAGAAAAACCCTTGGTAAAATAAAAATAAAAAGTCACTTTTGCAGCCCTGCTGGAAGAAGGAGAACCAGTAGGCTTATATTCAATATATAAAAAACATAACAAATGGTAAAATTAAGACTTCGTAGACAAGGAAGAAAAGGAAAACCTTTCTACTACATTGTGGCGGCGGATGCAAGAGCTCCTAGGGATGGTCGATTTATTGAGAGAATTGGTTCGTATAATCCGAATACCAATCCGGCAACAATTGACCTTAACCTAGACGATGCGGTTCGTTGGTTAAGTAATGGTGCAGTTCCGACTGACACTACAAGAGCAATACTTTCTTACAAGGGTGCTTTGTATAAGCACCACCTGAACAAAGGTGTAACAAAAGGTGCATTGACTCAAGATCAAGCAGATGCAAAATTTGCAGCTTGGTTAGAGGAAAAAGCAAACAGAGTAGGTGTGAAAACAGATGGCTTAGCTCAAAAAGCAGCCGAAGAAGAAGCAGCAGCACATAAACGTGAGGAAGAAGTAAAAGAAGCAAGAACTATAGCTATTGCGGCTAAAACTGCACCTGAAGGTGTTGTAGAAGACGCGACTGAAGCAGCAGAAAGTGAAGTAGCTGAGGCTACAGAAACTGTTGATGCTACAGAAGTAGTTGCGGAAGTTGCTGAAGAAGTAGTTGCGGAAGTAACTGAAGAAGTAGTTGCGGAAGTTGCTGAAGAAATAGTTGCAGAAGTAACTGAAGAAGTAGTTG
>DGBH01000117.1:8330-9847 GCA_002384205.1 Bacteroidetes bacterium UBA4009 | reverse complement strand
GTTGCGGAAGTAACTGAAGAAGCAGCTCCTGCAGAGGAAACTTCTGAAGAAAACGCATAATTATACGCTATGATTAACAAGGATAGCCTGATATCTATAGGATACATCAGCCGTCCACATAGCTATAAAGGAGATGTTCAGCTTACGCTTGAACGAAAAATCGTCCCGCTCAAACGGGACGATTTTCTTTTTATCAAAATTCAAGGACAGTTTATACCCTATAAAATGATAGGGATAAAAGGCAAAGACGATGAACCAATTCTGACCCTTGAATTTATCGATACATTTGATAAAACAGAAGAAATTATAGCGAAAGAGGTATTCACAGACAAAGAGGTTTTACCCGAAGAATCGGAGCTTACCTTCATTGGTTTTCAAGTGATAGACAAATATCTCGGAGCTATTGGAATAGTTCAAGATATCGTCGAAATGCCGCAACAACTTATGTTATTAGTGCCTTACAATGGTGAGCTTAAGTATATACCACTGGTAGATGATTTCATAGATTACATATCTCCAGAGGATAAAGAAATTGTACTCATCTTACCTGACGGTCTTTTAGAAATATAATGCACCGAATAGATATCATATCAGTTCAACCTAAGCTTATGGAAAGTCCACTAAGCCATAGTATTGTGCAACGAGCTAAGGATAAAGGAATTGTAGAAATAGTACTGCATGATCTCAAACAATTTGGCTTGGGTAAATACAAGCAAGTAGATGACACGGTATATGGGGGAGGTGCCGGCATGGTAATTCGCTGTGAGCCTGTGTTCGATTGCATCAATGCACTGAAGGCAGAAAGAACGTATGATGAAATCATATATATGTGCCCAGACGGAGAGACCTATAATCAAGGTACGGCCAATCAGCTGTCACTTAAAAAAAATATCATAATTCTGTGCGGGCATTATAAGGGCATTGATCAACGCATTAGGGATGAAATTATAACTAAAGAAATAAGCATTGGGGATTATGTGCTAAGTGGCGGAGAACTGGCTGCTGTAGTCGTAGCAGATTCCATTTGTAGACTTATTCCAGGCGTAATATCAGACGAAGAAAGCGCACTTACCGACTCATTTCAAGACGGATTACTAGCACCGCCAGTTTATACTCGACCTGCAGATTATAATGGTCTAAAAGTCCCAGAAGTGTTGCAATCAGGACATTTTGGTAAGATTGAAGAATGGCGAGAAGAGCAAGCTCTTAAAATTACCCAGAAACGCAGACCTGATTTGCTTAGGGAGGAATAGAGTTTAATGTTAAATGGCTGATAGTTAAATGATTGTTATGCCTAACTTTTTAAATCTGATTCCAATATCTCAAAAAGTCCTACATCTTAAGTCCTACATCCTAAATCATACATCCAAAATCAAAAAAAACTAATACCTCTCGCTCACCTCAAGCTCCATCGCTTCTGCATAAAGTAAATCTTTATCTATAGGTACTACACCTACCTGCTCACACACTATTCCTCCCGCTAAATTTGAAAGAGCTGCTGTAAGCTCATCAGATAC
>DGBH01000117.1:0-8026 GCA_002384205.1 Bacteroidetes bacterium UBA4009 | reverse complement strand
AATTTTTTTCGAACCAATCCAGCCACTGATTTTACACCTTGAACGTTTAAATGCTCTCCTATGTTTTCAGCTTGTTGAAGCTCTTTTTTGTTAGGCTTAAATAACGTAACTCCTTGGTATTCAAAAAAATTATTGAATTTAGGATCTACAACTATCGGTACTTTTTTTGCAATGCATAATTCAATTACACGCGCGATAAGGGTAGGGGTAAGTAGTCCTTTGTTGTAATCTTGAAAGATCAGTACATTAATTTCAGATATAAGACTGTTGACTGCTTCATAAACTAAATCTTCTACAGATTCATCTATGTCTTTGGTATCTTCTTCGTCAATACGTATTAACTGATGACTATTACCTATTACCCTCGTTTTTACCGTTGTTTTGCGACTGTAATCATTGATAAGTGCGTCAACCAGTCCATTTTTCTTGCATAAAGTCTTGATTAAGTCTCCGTCAGCGTCATTTCCTTTGATACTGCAAAGAATGGGTTCTGCACCAAGTGATTTTAGGTTAAGTGCAACATTGGCTGCCCCACCTAGACGTTGCTCTTTGTGTTTTAGATTTACTATGGGCACAGGTGCCTCAGGGCTTATACGGGTAACACTTCCATAAAAATAGGCGTCAATCATTACATCGCCCAATACAAGTACTTTTATGTTTTCGAACTCCTTAAAAAGTTGATCTATCTTCATTTACTTAGTGCTGTTTTTATTCTGTTAACAGCTTCTTTTAGTTCAGCTTCGCTGCTTGCATAGCTAATTCTTATGTGGTCATCCATCCCAAAAGCCACTCCAGGCACAAGAGCAACCAGTGCTTCCTCAAGAATGTAATTGCAAAAATCTAAACTAGAATCAATGGTAGTTCCTCCAATGGTTTTGCCATAAAATGAACTCACGCGAGGGAATAGATAAAAAGCGCCTCGTGGAATATCTACTTCCATACCGGGTATTTCTCTTAACCACTCTACCATTAAATCTCTTCTGTGTTTGAACACAGCGACCATTTCATGGGTTGGTTTCATGTCTTCATTAAGTGCTGTGATTGCTGCCCACTGAGAAATAGACGCAGCGCCCGATGTAAACTGTCCTTGTAGCTTATCACATGTTGCCACTAAGGCTGCAGGTCCTGCCATGTAACCCAATCTCCATCCTGTCATAGAAAAAGCTTTAGACACACCATTTATAATCACCAACTGGTCTCTTATTTCCGAAAATTGAGAAATACTTATGTGTTCTCCTTCAAAATTAATGTGCTCGTATATCTCATCAGAGATTACTGTTATTTGCGGATTGGCTTTTACTATTTTCGCGATTTCGCCAAGCTGTTCTTTGCTTAATAAATTTCCTGCTGGATTGCTTGGACTGCTAAAGATGATGATTTTAGTTTTATCATTAACTGACGCTTTCATGGCATCAATATCAATAGCAAATTCATCTTCAAACTTACTGGGTACAAAAACACATTTACCACCTGCAAAATTCACCATTTCACTATAGCTTACCCAAAAAGGAAGCGGAATAACTACCTCATCTCCAGATTGTACTGTGCTTAGTATTACATTCATAATACATTGTTTAGCACCTGTACTTGCCATAACTTCTGCAGGAGTATACACTAAATTAGAATCTCTCTTTAGTTTGTCACAAATAGCTTTTTTTAGCTCTGGCAATCCACCTACTGGAGGATATTTGGTTTTACCAGCGTTTATAGCTGCAATGGCTGCATCTTTGATATATTGCGGTGTATCAAAATCAGGCTCTCCCAAGCTAAGGCTAATAATATCTTTTCCTGCGGCTTTTAGTTCCCTGGCTTTACGAGACATTCCAATGGTGAGGGACTCCTCTACGCGATTAACTCTATCGGTGAAATTCATTTAGGTAGGCGAAGTTATTACTTTTACTTTTGTGATATTATTCTATGTTAATTATTTTCAAAAAGTTTTTTTTTCAATTGGTTCAATGGATATGGTCTAAGCAGTATCCCAAGCATCCATTAATGCCTTTAGAACCTCATCATGTAGCGCATTGTAAGGTGTTAGCAAATCGTAAAGAACTGTTAAAGTTACTTCCCAAAAATGCCGTAATTGCAGAGCTTGGCGTAGAAAACGGAATCTTTTCAAAAGATATAATCAACGGGTGTACGCCAGCAAAACTTCATCTCGTAGACCTTTGGCCAACGGAAAGTATCCAAAAAAGATGTCGTGAAAATGTTGGTACAGAAGAAGCGGTAGAATTTCATAAAATGAACTCTATTGATTTTTTAGCATCTCAACCAGAAAACAGCTTAGATATGGTGTATATAGATACCGATCACACCTACAATACTACGAAGCTAGAACTTGAAGCAGCAGCCTTAGCCGTAAAACCAAGTGGCCTTATATGTGGCCACGATTACACATCAATAGCCTATGCAGGATTGAGAAGATACGGGGTAGTAGAAGCCGTAAATACCTTTTGTGTGAAGTATAATTATGAATTTTTGTATCTTACTTCAGAGACAAACAGACACGTCAGTTTTGCACTAAAAAAGAGAGAAGTATAACGCGGCCTTTGAGCTAGCCCATCTCTTCAATTCTACCATCGGCGTGTTGCGCAAATCTGCCTCGTGTAGCATCATGCACATGGTCGTACTTAGGCCATGGCCAACCTCCAAAACGAGTCCGCTGAAACTCGGAGTACGTTTCCCTAATTTCTTCAATGGTATTCATAACAAACGGCCCGTGCTGCACCACTGGCTCGCCAATAGGTTTTCCTTGTAAGATCAATATATTACATGGTTTTAGTCCTGCTTGTAGGGTTATGGCTTCACTGGCGGTTACATCAGCCGAATGATAGTACATCAAATCTTTGCCGTTTAGTTTTAGCTTGTCGCCACTGTAAAAATAAATGGTTCGATTGACACCTACTGATGCTTTGGGTAGGGTATAGGTAGCTTCGGCATCCATTCGTATATTCCAAATTGCAACTTCATTGCCCGATTTTGCAGCCCAGCTATCTGGCGGTGGAGTAGGGGCATTTTGATTTTCCAGTATACCCGCAATTACTTCTATATGCACAGATTTAGATCTCGTATCCACATGGGTTATTTTGGGTATTTGCTCATCCCAAAGCATTTTAAAATGGGGTTCTACCATCTTATCGGCTTTAGGTAAATTGAGCCATATTTGAAAGAGCTCCAATGGATTTACATCGTTTTGCTTGACTAACGGAAACATTTCGGCGTGTTGCACCCCTTTTCCGCTGGTCATCCATTGCACATCTCCATTGCCATAGCGTCCAGCTGCTCCCATAGAATCAGAGTGATCCACCATTCCTTGTCTGACTACGGTTACCGTTTCAAAACCGCGATGTGGATGGCCGGGAAACCCTGGAACCGTATCGCCATGATACATTCTGAAACCATCTTTTAAATGAAAATCATTGCCCATATTACGTCCTGAAAGTAAGTTTTTACTCGGACCTAGCTCAGTATTACCCTGTGGGTAGGCATCTTCGTGATGCACACAAAACAAGAATGGATCTTGTGTTTCCCATTGAAAACCAAGTGGTTTTACCTTTAATATAGGGTCGGGTGTGTCTTCTGAGTCATTCGCTAATACCTTAGCAGAAGTTCCAATTACGGCACCTCCAACGACGGTAAGCAGGGCGTCTTTTATAAATTTACGGCGTTTATTTTCTTCAGGCATAACAGTTTAATGTATGTACAACAAATCTAGCTAAAAAAATGTTGGCCGATCACTGCTCTCGGTATCTCGGTTATTTTTGTAGGCTATTCATGAAGGTTATTTCTACTAATTTAGGAGATTCAAAAGTCATTAAATGGCGAGGTAAAAATGTGCAAACGGGGATTTATAAGTATCCAGTTAACCAAGGCATCCATTTAGGAGAGACGGATGTAAATGAAGATGCTGTGGTAGACAGAAAATACCACGGTGGAATAGACAAAGCGTGTTATCTTTTTTCTGCGGATGTGTATGAGGGTTGGAAACTGCGGTTTCCTAAAGCCGACTGGAGCCTTGGCATGTTTGGTGAAAATCTCACCGTGCAAGGACTTGATGAGCGAAATGTGTACATCGGCGATCAATATGAAATAGGAGAATCGCTGGTAGAAGTCTCCGAGCCGCGAGAGCCTTGTTTTAAGTTGGGAGTGCGCTTTGGTACACAAACGGTACTCAAACAGTGCATAAACTCCCACAGCAGCGGCGTGTATGTGCGTGTGTTAAGGAGTGGGAAAGTGGGCGAGGGTGACGCTATGATATTAATTAGACGCGTGCAAGAAGAATTTTCGTTGGCGAGAATATACTGGCTTAGGTACCATGCAACAGTATCGGATGTGCCTGAGCTAAAGCGTGCCATGGAGCTAGAATGCTTAGCGTCTAGTGCCAAAAGAGGACTCGGTAAGCGATTGGCTTTTCTGGGCTAGTGCGTAAAATAGCTTTCTAGGCGCATTGTCAAGATTAATTTTGACATCGTCGCATGGCTGTTTTTTCGCACGGTAATTTGTGTGTTATGAATTGAACTCTAATGCCTTACAAAAATAATTCTGTTCATAAATAGAAGTTGCAGGGTAGCATTAAGTATGTGCTAAGTACATAAAAATGCGTCGTACTTTAGGATGTAATGATGCACCTTTATGAAACGAAATGTCATTCTAATCAATTGTTATTGTACCTTTATCCATCGAAATATGATTATCCTATATGCTTTATAATACATTTAGATGGCTTTTTCAGCTTACCGTAACGGCCTATTTTAGATCAATATATGTACAAGGAAAAGAATATGTGCCGCCTAAAGGTAAACCAGTAATTTTCGCAGCAAATCATCCGAGTTCGTTTATGGATCCCATCTTGTTGGCGGTAAACTTAAAAAGGTCACTGTATTTTTTAGCGCGGGGAGATATATTTAAAAATAAATTCGTTGGGCGTCTTTTTGATAAGCTACATATGATCCCGGTTTATAAACCAGATTTGTCGCCTGGTCAAACACATAAAAACGAGATGATTTTTGAAAAATGTCACGTCCATTTAGGACAAAATAGTACGGTGATGATTTTTCCTGAAGGTACAAGTAAAACAGAACGACGATTGCGGCCTATAAAAACAGGTGTTGCGAGAATAGCCTTAGGAGCGGAGGCTAAATATAACTTTGAGTTAGACTTATCTATTGTGCCTATTGGGCTCAATTATTCCAATCCACACAATTTTAAAAGTGATGTATTCGTCAATATAGGCGAACCTATACAGGTAAGTGAGTACAAGGATATCTATCTCAAAGATCCAAAGGAAGGCGTGTTACAATTGACCGAGCGTGTAAAAATAGAGCTTGAAAAACGTATCGTGATTATAGAAGATGAACGATTTGAAAAATTAATTCAACAAATAGAAATTCTATACCGAAGTAAACTTAGAGACGAAAGTAAACTGCAAGGTAAAGCAGCGCAAGATTTTTACTTGTCTCAAGATATTGTAAAAGCAGTGGAATACTATGCTAAAAACAATCCCGAATTGCTGAAAGAGTTTGAGAAAAAAATCACTTACTACCTCAAAGAGTTAAAAGGCTTAAAGATAAGAGATACACAAATAAGAACGTCATCTATTTCCTTCCGATTTATTTGGACCATGCTTTATTTCATCGCTGGGTTCCCATTGTTCTTGTATGGTCTGGTTACCAATGTACTTCCCTATAAACTAGCAGAGTTTATCTCTAGCAAGATTCTTATTAGAGAAGATTTTGTAGGATCCATAAAAATAGCCGTAGGTATGTTAGTGTTTTTACTGCTCTATGGGGTAGAGGCGTTTGTATTTGGGGCTTTCACAAATGTCTTATGGGGCGTTTTATTTTGTATTAGCCTGTATCCAATAGGCTTGTTTACTGTTGACTATATTAAAACCTACTATAAAGTGAGAGGGACAGTTAAATACATGAAGCTATTCATGCAAAAAAGTAACCTGGTAATACATCTCAAAACCACCCGAGAGGAGCTAGTGGAAGAACTAGAGCTCCGAAAAAAAGAATTTATAGCATTACGGGAAGTGTAACTAGGCTATTTTTGGGTGTGTTGGAAATCGTTTTAAAACAATTTTTATTCACATCATTATTGTTTTTACCGGTGCTCGTGATTGCTTCGTAATTCTTTTGGATGACTTGTCGAGCTTTTGAGGTTTTGGGATTGGTTATTGCCCCGGCGTATTTTAATACACCGCAAACATCGTGAATGCAATGTATTACACCTTTATGGTGAGGTAGACTCTTACGCGACTCAAAGGTTGACTGTAAACAATTGTTTACTCCGTATCGTACACTTCTTCTATGTTAAAAACAACGTCTGTTCTGTTTTTTATCTTAGGAATCAAAGCCCAGTTCATATTGAAAATGTACATTGCACAACCGCCAGAATAAACGGTAGAGACAGAATAGATGACTTCCTTGTTGCCTTGTTGTATCACGTTCCGATCATAGCTAGCCGTGCATCCCCCGCCACTGGTCCAATGCCCGATGAGTGTGTATTTATCAAAATCTATAGGGGTCGGCAGTGCATTACTGCAATCTTTATTTACCGCACTTTGACGTAATCCTGCAAAATAATTTTCGTACGTGTCTTGATCTCGGATAACAATACTTTTTGGATTTTCTCCCGAATAATAAAAACAATTACCAAAATAAGAGGCTTCTAAAAACTGCACATCGGTAGTAATATCTTCTTTGGAACAAGAGGTAAGTGTTAACGAAAATAAGCATAGACATACCAAAGCAAATGGTGATTTCATGCAGCTAAAATAACCTAAATAACTTAAATAAAATGGCTACCCCACCAAGCCTGCCCTTTTCAACAAAGCATCAGGCACAGCATCTCTGCCTCTAAAACGGTTATACAAAATAGATGGATGTTCAGAGCCACCTGCCGATAGAATGGTATTCCTAAAATGAATAGCCGTTTCTTGATCAAAAATGCCATTTTCTAAAAAGGCTTCAAATGTATCGGCATCAAGCACTTCTGCCCATTTGTAACTGTAGTATCCACTGCTGTAGCCTCCTTGAAAAATATGCGAAAAGCTAGTGCTAGTGCACGCTTCTGCTACTTCAGGGTAAAAGTCTAGGCCGGCTATACTTTCCGTTTCCCATTCCTTTATACTTTTTTGTGTTTTATTTTTGAGTTTCACGGCATGAAAACCCATGTCAATCTTACCCAAACCGACTTGCCTAACAGTGGCTATGCCACTCATAAAATTAGCCGAGTCTTTTATTTTTTGAATATACTCTGCAGGTATAGTTGCTCCTGTTTGGTAGTGTTTTGCGAATAAGTCTAAGCATTCTTTCTCATAACACCAGTTTTCCATTAGTTGACTAGGTAGCTCTACAAAATCCCAATACACACTGGTACCGCTTAGGCTAGCATAAGTGCCAGCTGCCAACATACCGTGTAACGCATGACCAAACTCATGAAACAAAGTGGTCACTTCATTAAAGGTGAGTAAAGAGGGTTTTGTGCCCGTCGGTTTGGTGAAGTTGCACACGATGCTTACGTGAGGGCGCTGGTCGCCTTGTGCGGTCTGTTTCTGACTGCGAAAACTAGTCATCCATGCTCCTTGGCGTTTGCCTGCTCTGGGAAAATAGTCGGCATAAAATACCGCTAAATGCGCGCCGTTTTCGTCTTTTACTTCATAGGTAATTACGTCTTCGTGGTATTTATCTATATCATCTCGCTTGTGAAAGCTTATCCCAAATAATTTTTTAGCCGTAAGAAAAACACCTTCTTCCACTTTCTCTAATTGAAAATAAGGGCGAAGCAACTCGTCGTCTATCGTAAAACGCTCTTTCTTTAATTTTTCCGAGTAGTAGGCCGCATCCCATTTTTGCAAGAGATCAATCCCGTCTAGTTTTTTGGCATACGCTGTGAGTTCTTCAAACTCGTGACGTGCAAACGGAAGTGCTTTCGCTTCAATAGTGGTAAGAAATTCAATAACTGAAGTTGGCGATTTAGCCATTCGCTCTGCCAATACGTAGTCTGCATGACTCTCAAAACC
>DGBH01000191.1:2680-10509 GCA_002384205.1 Bacteroidetes bacterium UBA4009 | reverse complement strand
TCACTTTCATTAACCCGATAGTTAGTAGGATCTGCATCGGCTATCACCTTAGGTAGTCCAATTTCATTAATAGTTGTGCGTGCATTTATGGCAAAACCCGGTGCAAAACCAAAATTACCAGTATAGGTAACATTACCTATTTCCTTGGTCCTAAATTTTACACTTACGGGAAGTTCCAAGTATTGTAAGTTGTAGGTGTAGCGTAAGCCTATTAACGTGTCATTGGGTGCACCACGAAAAACTTGACTATTGGCTAACGTAAATTTTGTTTTAATATCGGTAATTAGCAATTCAGCTCCTATGCCATAACTACCTGATTTAAAATAGTAGTCTCCCACTACGCCATAACCAAAACCTACAGCTGCACCATCGCTATTTATCGCTTTATTTGTTCCGGTTACCCAGCCCAAATTCGCTACGCCTTTTAAGCCAAATCTAAATTCACCTTGTTTTTGTGCAAAAGATAGTTGCGTAAGTAACATCCCTAAAGTTAGTATTGTAACGTTTTTCATATTGATATTATTTAATTGATCTATTTGCAAAGGTTATGTTTAAAAAAGGAATACTTCTACACATTGTTTTAATTTTTTCGGCAGCTGCATCATTTACTGGATGTACTCAAAATAAGCATGTTAAAGATACATCAGACATTTTGATAGAGATGGAAGTAAGTCGTTTTGAGCAAGATTTATTTTCTTGCAAGAGCGTAGAACAACTTAAATTGCTACCTAAAAAATATCCTGATTTTTACGACATATACGTAACCAATATAGTAGGAGGCATGGTAAAAGGAATCAATAGCACACCTGATGATGTGTCCGTTGAACTGTATAGATACATAGCACACCGTGACATGGATTCTCTATATAAAATAACACAAGAGAAATTTGGCGACTTTGAACCTTATCGAGAAGAATTACAAGAAGCAAGCAAGTATATCGCATTGTATTTTCCTGAAGACACTATTAAAAAAGTAACTACTTTTATTTCCACTTTTCAATATGGAAGTGTGTATTTACAACAGCAAAAAGAGTTTGGAGTGGGTCTAGATATGTATCTAGGAGCCGATTTTGAAGTATATCAAATAATAAATCCAGAAAATTTCCCCGCCTATCGCGTACGTAAGTTTGAGCCCTATCGTATAGT
Organism: Bacteroidetes bacterium UBA4009; assembly: GCA_002384205.1. Taxonomy (GTDB): domain Bacteria; phylum Bacteroidota; class Bacteroidia; order NS11-12g; family UBA9320; genus UBA9320. Next base: position 9,363 of record DGBH01000191.1, on the reverse strand, counting down.
GGCTAATTGCGTTCAGACCTATGTCGATTATAAACTAGAAGAGTTTAATGGGACTACATTTATGGATCAAGCAATTTATGAAGGCAAAAAATTGTACTTACTGGACTTATTACTTCCAGAAGCTGCTGATTCATTAAAAATAAATTACACCGAGCAACAAATGGCTTGGGTTACCGAGCAGGAAAACAATATGTGGTCTTACTTAATTGAAAAGGAAGTAATTTTCAACTCTAATAAAAACGAATTTCAAAAACACTATTTCAACGATGGCCCTTTTACCACTCCATTTGGCAACGAAAGTGCACCTCGAACTGGTGCTTGGCTAGGATGGCAAATAGTTCGAACTTACATGGAAAAAAATCCGAATATTACGGTTTATCAATTATTATCGAACAAGAACAATCAAGCCATTTTTCAAAAAAGCGGATATAGACCTTAAGTTTTGCTTAAAGCAAGTGTAAAACCTGAAATACGGCTACTTTTTAGAGAAAAAATACTCCCCTGCATTACCGATTGACATTCGAGGAAGACTTTTATTTTCTTCAAATAAATCATACCCCAATTTCAGTTGACCCCAGAATTTATGAAGCGATTCCTCTTTGTATTGCTTTTTAAGTAGGCCATAGTTTTCATCCGTAAGCCTTGCAGGATAGATATGAATAGGAATATTTACTTGGCCACTATTTCTAGCCTCTACACAAAAAACATAAAGTTCTTTTATCCATTCATCGGTAATCGGAATACAACCCACTGTCTTACAGCCTCCGTGTATAAATATCATACCACCTGGCGATGCCGTGTCTGCAAAAAACAGGTCACTCTTATTGGGATAATCTACTTTTAACGACAAGAAAAAATCACTCGCATGATTAAACTTAGAAAGCGTATACATTCCTTCAGGTATCTGATTATCGCCCTCTTTTCGCTTAGGACCTAGTTCACCTATATTCTCACAAAATTTGTAGGTCGTAACCAGAGAAAACACACTATCCTCCGTATTTTTTGCCCAAACCTCAAGATCTTCCTCAAACTTAAAACCTCGAATCAAAACATCGCAATTTGCAGGATCAACTCCAACTGCCTTTAGTTTTGCCATGGCGGCGGCACCTTTATCTTTATACGCTTCAAAAACTCGGCTATATTTAAGTTGGCTTTCCTTGAAACTTTCTTGTTGCTGAGTATGAAATGACATAAAAAATATGCAAATAAAAATTAAATAGTTAGACATTTTAGCGCAAGGCAAATGTTGTAAATTAAATTGACTTGGCATGATTTAATCATAAAGATTTTTAACCACTTTCCAAATGGCAAAGTGATACTTCATGTTAGCTCATTTAGCTAATTAGCTCAAAAACTACTTTGACATTGGATACGTGAAATTAAAAGTAGACCCACAAAATGATATAACATTATCCTATCCTTGGGGACATATAATAATCGCTATTTTTGCAAGCAGTTGAGCAGCGGAAAATTATATATAGTACCCACGCCTATTGGCAATTTGGGCGATATCACTTACAGAGCTATTGAAGTACTTAAAGAGGTGGATGCAATACTTTGTGAAGACACGCGTCAAACAAAAAAACTGATAGACCATTACGAAGTAGAAAAAAAACTTATTCCTTTTCATCAGCATAACGAGCATAAAAACTTACAAGTGGTGATCAAAAAACTACAAGATGGTGAGAGTTTTGCGCTGTGCAGTGATGCTGGAATGCCGGGTATATCTGACCCTGGCTACTTACTCATTCGCGAGGCCATTGCAAACGAGATAACTGTAATAACCCTGCCTGGTGCCGTAGCTGCAATTGTCGCTTTGGTAAACTCCGGACTTCCGTGCGACACCTTTGTTTATGAAGGATTTTTACCTCATAAGAAAGGAAAACAAACTAAAATTTTGAGTTTACTGGAAGAAAAACGAACCACCATTTTTTATGAAAGCCCACATCGTATTGTAAAGACACTCACACTTATGAAAGAGCTATTAGGTGATGATAGAAAAGTGTGTATTGGCAGAGAATTAACCAAAAAATTTGAAGAGCACGTTAGGGGAACAGTTGCTGAAGTTTTAGCTCATTTCGAAACGAACGAGCCAAGGGGAGAATTTGTATTACTTGTGGCAGGAAATGATACAAAATAGAAAAATAAAACTCACCATTTTAACGCTACTTCCAGGACTTCTTTTCTGGCTGGCTTGGCCTCCACGAGATTTTTTCTTTCTGAGTTTTTTGGCTTTTGTTCCGTTATTAATCCTTGAAAAAGAGACGAATGGCATTAAAAAAAGCGGTTGGCTAATATACGCATCACTTCTTTTTTGGAATATTGTGGTATCGTGGTGGGTAGGACATGCTGATTTTTATTCCAGTCTATTTATGCTCGCTGCCAACTCCTGGTTAATGTACCTGCCATGGTGGGGTTACCGAAAAGCGCGAAAAATATTTGGAGACAATAAGGCAATGTGGGTACTCGCTAGCCTCTGGATATCATTTGAATACCTACATCTGACCTGGGAAATAACATGGCCATGGTTTACTTTAGGAAACATATTTGCCAAACATAATGCTGTCGTTCAATGGTATGAAGTTACGGGTACATTAGGCGGAAGTGTTTGGGTATTGGCTGCTAATATTTCTTTTTACCTAGCCTTGCAAAAAGAAAAATGGACAAAATGGATTAGGCCATCATTGGTAGTATTCACACCTATGTTCATTTCCATTCCCTTTCATATAGCAAATGACTTAGACTATTCCTTGAATGCGAATAAGAGATTTGACCAAGCAGAAGCCTTGTTGGTACAACCCAACATAGATCCATATCTCAAATTTGTACCTGGCGAAGAAGTCAAAAATTTAAACGCCATGCTATCGATGGTAGAAAAAGCCATTACGCCTAAAACGAGCTACGTCGTCCTACCTGAAACTGCGGTAGTAGAGTATGTGGATGAAGATAACCCAACACGTTTTCAAAGTATAGATATACTCCAAAATTTCACCAAAAAGCATCCACAGATTCACCTCATTACGGGAATATCTACCCATAATTGGTACGAGCCAGGCGAAAAAATGCAAGCTACCGCAAGAGAAAGTGGCGGTCAATTTTATGAAAGTTATAATACCGCCATGGAAGTGGATAGTGCTGGAAATTTAGATTTTTACCATAAATCTAAACTGGTGCCTGGTGCTGAACGGATGCCCTACCCTAAACTATTCCAGTTCTTAAATGGCCTAGCACTTGACCTAGGCGGTATCACGGGAAGTTTGGGTGTAGATCCAGAACCGAAGGCTTTTAAGGCTGGTAATCAACCAGACATTGCTCCTTTAATATGCTACGAAAGCGTTTTCCCGGGTTTTGTTGCAGGATTTACCCGAAAGGGTGCTGAAATACTGGTGGTTATAACCAATGATGGATGGTGGAGAAATACCGACGGATACAAGCAGCACATGTACTATGCTTGCCTACGTGCTATCGAGAATCGAAGAGAAGTATTACGCAGTGCAAATACAGGTATAAGCTGCCGTATTGACAAACTAGGTCGCATACAAGAACATACTGAATGGTGGAAACCTGTAGTGCTCTCAGTGAAAGTTACCCCTTTTAACAACCTAACTTTCTTTGCAAGGCACGGGGACTATATCGGGAGTTTTGGGAGTTTTATAGGGATCTTTTTCTTGCTTGGCATGTTTGTTAAAACCAGGATAAAAAAAGTATAGATAAGCCAGTGGGAAAATCAAATTTACATATTAAAAGCATAGGCCTTACAGCCTATGCTGATGCCCTATCAATACAAGAACAAGTACATGCAAAAGTGGCATCAGGAGGCCTAGATACATTAATTTTATGTGAGCACCCGCATGTTTACACCTTTGGAAAAAGTGCCGATAGATCTAACCTTTTGATTAATGCTGATTTTTTAAATCAACTACAGGCAGAAACATTTGAGACTGACAGAGGTGGAGACATTACGTATCACGGACCGGGACAACTAGTAGGATACCCCATTATTAACTTGCGCAAGCATGGTATTGGCGTTAAAAGGTATGTTGAAAGCTTAGAGGCTTCCATTATACAGGCGTTGCAAAAATTCAACATACACGCTTACCAACTGGAAAAGTTAACAGGCATATGGGTTGGAGGTGAAGGCGAGTTGAAACGTAAGATTGGAGCTATTGGGATTCGTGTAAAAAACGGAGTAAGTATGCATGGATTTGCGCTTAATGTAAATACAGATCTCTCCTACTTTCAGCATATTGTACCTTGCGGTATAGCAGACAAAGCTGTTACATCTATCTCTCAAGAAATAGGTAAAACGGATATCGCATCATTCTCAGACGAATTTGTGCGTTGCTTTGAGCGACAATGGCATAATGCAATAGCTTTGCAACCAACTTAACAACTATATGATTTTTCTTAAAAAATTAGTACTTTGGATAATCGGTATCATCGTTACAGGCACTATTCTCGTAACACTGTTTGCTCTCTACGCAAACTATAGTAGCGGTTATAACGTTGGCCGAATTATTAAAATTTCTGAGAAAGGCTACCTATTCAAAACAAACGAAGGTCAACTTAATACTGGAGGCTTTAGCGAGGGAGATACAGCTAGCGGTATATGGAATTTTTCTGTAAAGAAAGAAGATGCTGAGTTACTTGAACAAATAAAACACGCCAACAAGTCAATGGTGCGATTATACTACGATGAAAAGTTTGTCATCATTCCTTTTTTAGGAGACACCAAGTATTTCTTAACCAAGGTAGAAATAATAGAATAGCTATAAACTCCAGTTGATTGGCTTATCTAAAAACGCATTTGACTTACTAAAAGGCTTGCTGCCGAAAAATCCTGCTTTACCCCCTGCATACACTTCTGCAGCTGGATGAGGTGCTTCTATCACCAGGTGTTTAGCCGAATCAATTAGCTTCTTTTTTTGTTGAGCAAATGCTCCCCATAGTATAAAAACCACTTTTTCTTGATGCTTTGAGATGTGTTGAATAACCGCATCGGTAAACGTCTCCCACCCTTTTTGCTTATGTTTACCTGGACTTTTTTGCTCTACAGTAAGAATGGTATTGAGCAAGAAAACGCCATTATCTGCCCAGTTTGAGAGGTCTCCGCTTGTAGGCACATCGATGCCTAAATCCGATTTCAATTCCTTAAATATATTGCGCAACGACGGAGGAATTTTATGTCCGTCTCTTACTGAAAAACATAGACCATGAGCTAGTCCCTCGCCATGATATGGGTCTTGACCTAAAATTACTACTTTAACCTTATCTAAAGGCGTTAACTCAAAGGCTTTAAAAATTTCGTCCTTTGGTGGGTAAATGACGATACCTTCGGTGCTTCTTTCCGCTAAAAACAGTTCTAATTTAATAAAATAGGGCTTCTCTAATTCTGCATCAAGGAATAACTTCCATGAATTCATTATTCTTGGCCTCTTAACTTAATCTCTGTATTGTATGGACTATTGGGTTTAACATAGGTTTTAAACATCCATACTGCGGATCCAATGAAGGCTCCAATAAACAGTAAAAGTATCAGTATTTTAGTAAATTTACTCCCCAACTTTAACAAAAGGATATTCTTTACCAAAACGAATCATTTGCTCTGTATAACCTTCTTTTTCTACCTTCAAGTCTATAAAATTACCCTTAGCATCAAACTCAGGAACCAATTTAGGTTGAACAAAACCAGAATATGGTGCTAGTTTTAAACTCTCGTATCTTGCGACAACTTCTTTGTGTAACTCTTGATCTACTTTTACGCCATATCCTTCAACCAGAGCTTCTGCCGCAGCATAATCACCTTCTGATTTAATTCGTTGTATTTCTTTTAGCAAGTCACCAAAGATCACTCGTAACTTAGCATAGTCATTTATCACAAAATACGTTTTCCCTTCCATCACTTTTTTCTCAATCACATTGTCGTTTAATCCTTTTTCGTATGCCCAAGAAGCATTTAACTGTCGGTTTCGCATATGATCTTCTTCAATATTTTCACCTAAATCTAATCTGCTCAATTGAAGCATCATGCCGTTTGCGATATACGTATCAAACTCTGCCATGCCCACTTCTAAGCTTGGCATTAGACCTATTTCTACTAGTTTAGAATCATAAATATAGTAAAGAGCAACTAGGTCAGCGCGAGCCTCTTCTAGCGTGTTGCTATAGTTTTTAAGGGTTTCTTTAGGAGTTCCTACACCATCATTTATTTTACCACTAGCATGCCCAATTACTTCGTGCATAGCAGTATGCATTTTACTTCCTAGTTTTCCGTGAGCCACTATTCTGTCACGTGTAGCTTGATCATGATAAAACTCATTAAGAGAGCTACTTCCTCCAGCAGAATTGTACGCTTCAACGATATTTCCTAAGCTTATAGACTTACTACCATGTGTACTGCGTATCCAATTACTATTGGGCAAATTCACCCCAATCGGAGTAGCAGGAGCTGCGTCACCAGACTCCATAGCTGCATTGATTACACGGTAACTTACGCCTACCACATTTGCTTTTTTATGCTCTGGCATGATAGAGCTATTGTCCTCAAAATACTGTGCGTTTTTACTTAAGACTTCCATTCTTTTTGAAGCTTCTTTGTCATTTACTTGTATCACTCCTTCAAAAGCACCTTTGTAGCCTATGGCATCTCCGTACACCTCTATAAAGCCTAAAATAAAATCAAT
>DGBH01000191.1:0-2466 GCA_002384205.1 Bacteroidetes bacterium UBA4009 | reverse complement strand
ATGTGTTTTGCTTGTGCAGGATTTTCTGCCACATCTCTGGCTTTTTTTAGCCAAAAAATCATTTGATCCATTGCCTCGCCGTAAAGACCCCCAGACTTATAAACTAAATCTATTAACTTTCCGTTTTTCTTTACCAATCTAGAGTTCAGGCCATATTCTACCGGTGTTTTCTCTCCTGGCTTACCCATTGCAGCATAATGAGCTATGGCCTCTTCTTCAGTAACGCCCTCTCCATAATAGTTATTAGCTGAAAGCGCTACCTTATCTACACCCTTATCCTTGACTACTTTTTTAGCGTCTAAATTTTCATCAAATAGCAGGTTCGCTATTCGTTCAGCAAATTGCTCTGTGGTTTCACCATTCTCTTTGGGCAAGTTAAGATTTGTGCTTTCATTTATCATTTGTCTAAGATATTCCAGTGGAAATTCAGGTACAAATTTTTTCTCAGCATAGTGGTGATGAATCCCGTTTGAAAACCAAAAACGTTTTACATAGGTATCAAAAAGCATCCACTCTCCTCCAGCTTTATCACCATTATACTTGGCGTAAATTTCTTCTAAAGTTCGTTTGATAAGAATATTATGCTTGTAGTTTTGAGCATAAATGATTTCACGACCACTTAAGGCTGCTTGACTTAGATAATAAACAAGCTCTTTCTGTTTTAAGGTCAAGCCATTTATGGAACTTGCATCGTATGTAAGTACTTTGAGATCAGCAAACACATTTGGGTCTAAATGAGTAGGAGGTGTTTCGCTCATTTCTTGTCCTGGCATACCTGTGGTATGTGGTTCTACTAATTGGGCTTTCGCAATGTGGTAAAAACCAAGAATCGATACAATTAAAAATATTTTTTTCATACTGTTTGCTAAAATTTTAAAGAGGCGAATATATGCAAAAGACTTTTATAGTACTTACACCTCAAGCAAATACACTTATCTATAGGTTGTAAAAAAAACCTGCTACGACATGGCAGATATCCTAAAAATAAAAAAAAGATCAAGATGCCGAAATACAATGTGATTTCGCAACTTGACCTTTTATTTAGGTAGAAAATAGGAGTTCTAATTTAAGAAGTCATAGTAAATACTATAATCGTCTTGATCCATTTTATAGCTTAATACTTTACCATCCGAAAGTATAAATAAACCCTCGTTTGATTTAGCATAGGGACTAAAAACCACATCTACTTTCTCGATACCGTATTCTAATTTTTTCATGGCATTTTCAGTTTTATCTGCGAATTTATCAAGGTTAGAACTCATTCTGTCTAACTTGCTAAGTGCAGAACTCCCCGCAATGAAAGCTTCTGCATCTTTATCTACCGTTTTAGTTTTTACACTAGTAAGATCAATAGACTTACCTTCAGAAAGCTCACCTGTTCCCGTATTTAGTGTACTATAAAACCCTTTCTTAGCCTTGTAATTAATAAATGAAATTATCCCATTGTCATACCCTCTAAATGGCAAAACATTAAATTTTTTGAGCAAACTGGTCATTTGAACTATTCCCATATTTTTACTTGATCCAGCCATCTCAATATTGGATGCTTCTTTTTCTAATATATTTACATTTAATAAACTACCATTAGCATCTGTATCAAACAGTATAAAATCATAAACAGTAAGTACTAATTCTCTTCCAGAGTTACCGCCAATAAGTAGCTCAGCCCCAGTAATACCACTTCCCGTAGAATAGCTTTCGCAAATGATACCATATCCCGTTTCAGTAACGGCTATTTTCTCAACCATTACATTCATCTTACCACTAAATACAAAGTCACTACGCTTGGTATTTTTCAACTTTGTTTTCATAATACTCCAATCAAATGTATTTTTAGCTTTGACAGTGCCATCGGGCTCCATTATTGTTAGAAATAATCCTTCTGTTTTTTTTGCGGTATATATTGTTCCATTTAGGTAGTATCCTGCAATTATGAGCTTACCGTTGTCATTTAAAATGTCGGATGGAAAAAAAGTTTGATCACCTGATAATGTGTACTCGCCTGAAACATTCCCGTTTAGATCGCACATTACTAGTTTTAACTCATATGCACTTTCTTTTCTATAATTGTGTTCCATCAGATAGACCATACCACCTTTAGTTGGAAAAATATTAACCAATGAGAAGGCCTTTTTATCTTCTATTTTTTCCAACCGTTTTTGAGTCACTGTTCCATTTGCTAGTATATGTATATATTCAATTCCACGTGATATTACCTTACTTCTTCCATCAGCATCAAAGCCATTCTCAGCATATCCTCGAACTAAAACCATGTTGCCATTTTGATCCATAGCAGAATTATTTATCCCATAAAAATTAAAGTTAGGCGCTGTCTCAATGGTAGTGTACACTGGGGATTCTCCTTGATTTACTTTAACTAAAGTAACCTCTTTTCTACCGTTAAAAATAATCACGCTATTGCTCGCAGAAGTTTCAACATCAAAAATATAACTCCCACTAGGTACG
>DGBH01000172.1:2110-8470 GCA_002384205.1 Bacteroidetes bacterium UBA4009 | reverse complement strand
AAAAAAATAAAGGATCAAGGTTTAGAATTTACGCTTTTTATTGCGGGAACTGGTGAATTGCACGACGAGTTACAACAATATATAAAAGACGAAAATCTTGAAAATGAAGTAGTATTACTTGGCTTTGTGGCAGATATGGACGTCTTTATGCAAAGTATCGACATTTTTGTTTTAGGTTCGAGTTGGGAAGGGTTTGGCTTTGTATTGGTAGAAGCTATGGCAAAAGAAAAACCAGTAGTTGCTTTTAATATTACCAGTAATCCTGAAATAATTACCAATGGGCAAACAGGACTACTTGCACAGCATCTAGATATAGATGACTTCTCCAATAAGCTAGCTCAACTTATTCGAGACGCTAACCTGCGACAGCACATGGGAGCTGCTGCAAAACAAAGCGTCATTGATCGTTTTATGATGATAGATAGAATTACAGAGCTAGAGCATTATTTACTTAATCATTAGAGAAAATACATCCTTTCCTTTTTCACAAAAAAGATAACCTTTGCAACTCAGGTAAGAAACATGCTATTAATACACGATATACGCGCAGATAAAGAAGGAATAATCGCTCGATTAGCCAAACGAGGTAAGGATTTTACCGACCTTGTAAATCGGGCATTAACGTTAGATGACAAACGTAAATCAACCCAAGTAGAGCTTGATACTATCTTGGCGGAGAGCAATAAAATTTCAAAAGAAATAGGTCAACTATTTGCTCATAAAAAAATAGAGGAAGCCAATGCTATGAAAGCAAAAACGGGCGAACTCAAAGAAAAAAGTAATGAACTAAGCGAACAGCTTAAAAGTGTAGAAACAGACTTACTTGAGGTGCTGTACCAAATACCTAATGCACCAGGAGCCGCGGTGCCCGCTGGAAAAAGTGAAGCAGACAATAAAATTATTTTTGAACACGGGGAGAAGCCAAACCTTACTCAAAAGCAGCCACACTGGGAACTGTGCGAAAAATATAATCTTATCGATTTTGAACTCGGAGTAAAAATAACAGGAGCGGGATTTCCTGTGTACAGAGGCAAAGGAGCAAGACTACAACGAGCATTAATCAATTGGTTCCTAGACAAAGGACGTGATGCTGGTTTTGAAGAAATACAACCACCCATACTCGTAAACGAAGCTAGTGGAATAGGCACAGGGCAACTGCCAGACAAAGAAGGACAGATGTACCACATGGAAGTAGATAATCTGTATGCTATACCTACTGGAGAAGTTCCTATAACCAACATTTACAGAGACGTAATAGTGAAGGAAGCAGATTTTCCGATCAAAAACTGCGGCCACTCTCCTTGTTTCAGAAGAGAGGCAGGCAGCTACGGTAAAGATGTACGTGGGCTCAACAGACTGCACCAGTTTGACAAAGTAGAGATAGTACAAGTAGTACACCCAGACAAGTCATACGAAACGCTAGAAGAAATGAGCAGCTACGTGCAAGGCCTTCTAAAAGACCTTGGGCTACAATATCGCGTATTGCTGCTATGCGGTGGAGATACTGGGTTTGCCAGTGCTATGACTTACGATATGGAAGTATGGAGTGCTGCACAAGAGATGTGGCTCGAAGTAAGTTCTGTATCCAACTTTGAAACCTTCCAAGCCAATAGACTAAAGCTACGTTTCAAAAACAGTGAAAGTAAAAATGAGTATGCTCATACGCTCAATGGAAGTGCTTTGGCTCTTCCGCGTATTATGGCGAGTATCTTAGAAAACTTCCAAACTCCTGATGGCATTATCGTGCCAGAGGTGCTTAGACCGTATTGCGGTTTTGATGTGATAGATTAGGAAGTTGTTCGTGTCTTCACGAACTTTCAAGTCGTTGTTCTCCCAAATCTCTAAAACAAGAGAACCCTTCCTTTTGCACCCTTCAAAAAATCTCTTTACTATTGCCCCGAAAATCAAACAACATGCGTCAGCTAATTCTAACCTGCACAACTCTGTTTACTCTATCTCTTTTTGCACAAACCAACCTAGACTCCGTAACAGTGTCTGCTACTCGACTAGCCGTGAAAAAGTACGAAAGTGGCAAAAACATCACCGTACTATCTCAGCAAGAAATACAGCAACTCCCTGTTACCACTGTAGATGAACTACTGCAGTATGTGGGCGGCATCAATGTAAATAGTCGTGGTGGTTTTGGAGTACAAGCAGATATAGGTATGAGAGGAAGTACCTTTTCTCAAGTACTTATTCTAGTAGATAACCAGCGAATCAACGATCCACTTACCGCACACTTTAATAGTAATGTCCCCATCCCACTCAGCGAAATACACCACATAGAAATAGTACGCGGTTCTGCAGCAGCTTCTTATGGAGCAGATGCAGTAGGTGGCATTATTCACGTGAAGACAAAGGCCTATGAAGGTATGATGAATAGTACTGAGCAGACTTCTGAAATAAACGGAAACGTAGCTTTCGGTCAGCACAATCTGACTATGACGGATATAGGTGTGTACCAACAACGCAAAAAACTAGGTTACTCCGCTGCTATGAAATCAAGTCAATCTATCGGTGAGCAGTTTGTAAATCCAAATTTCATACAAAAAGGATTGGGCGATAGCTTATACAATAACTACTTTGATCTAAAGACATACACCGGAGCAATTACCTACCGCACTAAGAGACTGAAAATGTATGCCAGAGGCGGAGTAGATTACAGAGATTTTGGGGCTAAGTACTTTTATACTGCAAGTGCTTATGACGAAAGTATAGAGCGTGTGAATGCCTACTGGACACAAGCAGCATTCATCTTTGATGGGGATGATGAATCTAGAACAGAACTAAACGTAAGCTACAGAAACAACTCAGATAGCTTTGCTTTTAATCCAGCTTTTGCAGCGAATGTGCATACCACTCAACGTGTAAATGCCACACTATCTCAACAAAGAAAAGTAGGGAATATTGACCTCAACTATGGCTTTCAATCCGACTGGCAAGATATAGTGAGCACAGACCGTGGAGATCATAAGCTCAATTCTAACTCTCTATTCGTGGTGGCACACAAAAACGTCAATAAACTAAGCCTTAATGGAGGTCTTAGAGTAGAGCAATCTGAGAAAATAGGCGTACAGCTCGTACCGCAGATTAATGCCGCTTACATACATCAAAATCTAGTATTCCGCTCATCTCTAGGACGTAGCATTCGCCAGGCAGATTTCACAGAGCGGTTTGTTTCGTATAAAATAGCTAATCTAGGAGGAGGAAGAAACGCAGGAAACCCGGACCTAGAAGCAGAAAGTGCGTACACTTTTGACATAGGAGTAGATGCATATTTGAATAAGCACCTGCAAATATCCAACACCGTATTTGCTCGTCAATCTAGCAACCTAATAGACTATACGCTCACTAATTCTTTGGAAATAAATAACCTACCCAATCTAAGAGACAGCACTAATTATCTATATGCCAATAATATCTCAGAAGCATTCACTTGGGGAAATGAACTTGGAGTAAAATATACAAGTGACCTTGCACATGGTAAACTAAATGCAGTACTTAACTATACCTTCATACAAACTACTACTCCAGATAGTGTAGTGTCTAAGTACATAGCTAATCATCCACTGCACAATATCAACGGAAATTTAAACTATAGTATTCACGGTTTTGGGATCAACATAGGCGGTGCATTCATCACTCGAAATGAAGAAGCTGTAGAAGCAATAAATGCTGAGATTAAAAATCAGTATGCAGTGCTCAACGCTAAAGTAAGCTATACGCTAAAAGACTTCCCCGTAAGTGTATACGTAGATGTACGCAACATCCTAGACACGCAGTACCAAGAGATTTTAGGTGCTCGTATGCCAAGCAGATGGATTCTAGGGGGTATTCGATGGAACTTTAATTATTTTCAGATGAAGTTATAATAGCGTTAAAGTCTTGTCTCTTGTTGTACTTCGTGGCACAAACACAATAGCATACTAGGCACAAAATCACTTCATCCCTTTCAGCTTATCCTCCAGCTGATTCATTTCATCTCGTAATCTAGCAGCTTCCATAAAGTCCATTTCTTTGGCTGCTTTTAACATTTGCATCTTGGTGTTTTCAATCGCTTTTTTAACACCCTCTTTACTCATGTATTGCATCACAGGATCTGCCGCTATACTCATTTCGTTTTCGCGTCGTTGGTACGGATTCGTCACCCGTTCTAAAGCTGATTTATCTTTATGGTCAAAAACAGATTCGGTACTTCTGATACTGGTTTGAGGAGTAATGCCATGTTCCTCATTATGTTTCATTTGCACGAGTCGTCTGCGCTCGGTTTCCTCTATAGTGCGTCGCATGCTTTCTGTTATTTTATCAGCATACATTATTACCTTACCATTTACATTACGAGCCGCTCGTCCTACGGTTTGCACTAAACTTCTTTCGCTTCGTAAAAAGCCCTCTTTGTCAGCATCTAAAATTGCGACTAAACTCACTTCTGGCAAGTCCAATCCTTCTCGTAATAAATTCACCCCAATAAGCACATCAATATCCCCTGCACGCAATCTATCGAGTATTTCCACCCTATCGAGTGTTTTTACTTCCGAGTGAATGTAGGTCGCCGATATTCCTAAATTCCGAATGTATTTATCCAATTCTTCCGCCATCCGTTTAGTAAGTGTTGTTACAAGAACACGATCCCCCATTTGTATGCGTTCATCAATTTGTTCTAGTAAATCATCTACTTGGTTTACGCAAGGCCTTACTTCTATTACGGGGTCAAGCAGTCCCGTCGGACGAATTACTTGTTCTACTATCACACCTTCACTTTTGGTAATTTCATAATCTGCAGGAGTAGCGCTTACGTAAACTACTTGATTGGTTACAGACTCAAATTCATCAAACTTTAGTGGCCTATTATCCATAGCGGCAGGAAGCCTAAATCCATAATCTACTAAGTTGACTTTTCTACTTCTATCGCCACCATACATAGCCCTTACTTGGGGTAGTGTCACATGACTTTCATCCACTATCATAAGGTAATCGTCCGGGAAATAGTCTATTAGACAGAATGGTCGCTGTCCTTGCTCCCTTCCATCCATATATCTACTGTAGTTTTCTATACCACTGCAATAACCCAATTCACGCATCATTTCCATATCAAATTCCGTGCGTTCTTGGAGGCGTTTTGCTTCCAATGATTTGCCTATACTCTTAAAGTATTCCACTTGCGCCACCATGTCATCTTGTATGTGAATAATGGCTTGATTCAATCTATCTTTAGGGGTTACAAAAAGTTGCGCCGGGAAAATTGCTGCGTTTTCCATCACCTCTATACGCTGACCCGTCATGGGGTCTATGGTTTCGATATCTTCTATTTCATTCCCAAAAAAACCAATTCGCAAGGCTACATCATCATAGGCTAAAAACACATCTACGGTATCTCCTTTTACTCTAAACGTTCCTCTTTTAAAATCTGCAGTAGTCCTTGAATAAAGACTTGAAACCAATGCCTGTAAAAGTGTATTCCTCGCTATTTTTTGTCCGCGTTCTATGCGAATAATATTATCCTCAAAGTCATTTGGATTTCCCGCACCGTAAATACAACTTACCGATGCAACCACAATCACATCTCTTCGGCCGCTTTGCAAAGCTGAGCTGGTTTGCAAACGCATTTTTTCTATCTCTTCGTTGATATTTAGATCTTTTTCAATGTACGTATTGCTGCTAGGTATAAATGCTTCTGGCTGATAATAATCATAGTACGACACAAAATATTGTACCGAATTATTGGGGAAAAAGTGCTTGAATTCGCCATAAAGCTGAGCAACCAATGTTTTATTATGACTTACAATTAAGGTTGGTTTTTGTGTTTGTTGTATAACATTTGCCATGGTAAAGGTTTTACCGCTGCCTGTTACCCCTAGAAGGGTTTGTGCGGGCAGTCCATCCTTCACCCCTTGCACAAGTTTTTTTATAGCAGCAGGCTGATCTCCTGTTGGCTGAAAGGGTGATTTTAATTCAAATGGCATAGCTGCAAAGGTAAGTTTTTAGTTGCTCGGACGATTATTCCTTAGAAGTAGATTAAAGAAATCTCCATTATTACATCTGCATGATCGTGTTTTATAAAATCTTATGAACATGGCATTTTAGATAACCGTCTTAGCCCTAGGAATTTTAGGGACGACATACTCAGTCTAAGAATACCTCCTCAACGGTCTTACTTCCACCTAAAAGCATACTGTACATTTTTCCTTTGTAGTTTACCTGCACCATGTTTTTTTGATTAGGAAAAACCAACTGTAATAACGTGCTAGCTACTGTTACCGATTTTAATTTTCGTTTGTATTTTATAGGTTTAAAATGGACAACTACCTCAGCAAATGTGACCTCTACTACATCTATCTCCAGCAGCTGCATTTGCTGATT
>DGBH01000172.1:0-1903 GCA_002384205.1 Bacteroidetes bacterium UBA4009 | reverse complement strand
TTTTTTTCATTAAACGTAAGATTCATCCACGAGGTATGAAAGTCATGCTGAGGAACCAGTATATAGAAGAGTAGCGATACAATAAAATGAAACATATAATGCCCACAAATATACAGGCTTATTGATGGACTGTAGCACATCCTAATTTGCAAAATACGAACCTACATCGTGGGTTTAAATCCGGTATGAATTCACCTCAACGAGGCTTCCTGCCATTCGGTCTGTTTTTGGGAAACAAAAAACATAAACTATTCCTTCCATGGGAATATTAGGTATAATAAATTACTTTTGACCAAGTTACGAATGCATAGACTTTTCAGCATATTTATTTTTTGTACAGCCTTAATGTGCGAAGCGCAAATCGTTGATAATTGCATAGATGAAAACCGTGTAAACCCTTACTACCAATGTAATAATTCTGAGTTTTATCCTGTTTGCGGATGCAATAATGTAACCTACAGAAATAATTGCGAAATGTCCAATGTTGCTGGGCTATATACAAACCAAAACACTTATTCGGGTGTATGTCAAAATGATTTGTTTTTTGCTTTCATTTCACCCAATCCAGTGCGCAATAATTTGACATTGGCAATGCAACTTACAAGCCAACTTACAGGTAACGGGACACTGCAAATAGTCAATAATTTTGGAAATGTCGTATTTACAGAATTGCTTAATTCGCTTAGCTCTATCCCATTTCAACGAACGTATGATGTTAGCTACTTGGAGCCTGGATTGTACCTTATGGTTATTCAAGTTCAAGGAGTTTACACCGTTAAGAAATTTATAAAACACAACTATTAATGAGATTACACACCATACATACCGGAAATTTTATGCTAGACGGCGGGGCCATGTTCGGCACTGTACCCAAAAGTATATGGCAACATATAAATCTTGCCGATGAAAACAATATGTGCAACTGGGCTATGAGATGTCTATTGATAGAAGATGGCAATCGTTTGATTTTAATTGACAATGGCATGGGAGAAAAACAAAGTGAAAAATTCTTTGGCTATTACTACCTAAATGGTCTTCACTCGCTTAAAAAATCACTAAATGACGCAGGTGTAGATTTTGGAGATATTACAGATGTAGTCCTAACCCACTTACATTTTGACCACTGCGGCGGTAGTGTAAAATGGAACACGATGAAAGATGCATATGAGCTCACCTTCCCAAAGGCCAACTATTGGGTTCATCCCGCACATTGGGAGCATGCCATTCATCCTAATCCACGCGAAAAAGCATCCTTTTTACAAGAAAATATTTTACCGATTCAAGAATTGGGAAACCTTTGTTTTATTGGGGAAGACCTTAAAATATCCGAAAATATAAGCGGCATTTTAGCTCAAGGACACACAGAATCAATGTTTTGTCCCAAGATAAACATCAACGGTGAAACCTTGGTTTTTATGGCAGACATGATACCTAGCGGTGGGCACATAAAACCCAATTATGTTATGGGTTATGATATACGACCATTGGACACCATGAAAGAACGCGAATCCTTCTTAATAGAAGCTGTTAAAAATGACTATACGCTATTCTTTGAGCATGACCTCAACTTAGATTGTGGCAAAGTAAAACTCACTGAAAGAGGGTATGCTCTAAGTGAATCTGGCAACTTAACAGACTTTTTTAAATAAAAAATTATGCAAAATAGAATAACATCACTATTCGGTATAAAATATCCGATTATTCAAGGTGGAATGATATGGTGCAGCGGATGGAAACTTGCTAGTGCCGTTAGTAATGCTGGAGGTTTAGGCATTATCGGTGCAGGCAGTATGTATCCAGAGATTCTTAAAGAACATATTCAAAAATGTAAACAAGCAACTAAAAAGCCTTTTGGGGTAAACCTTCCGCTTTTATACCCTGATATTGACAAGCACATTGCCAC
>DGBH01000165.1:5487-6320 GCA_002384205.1 Bacteroidetes bacterium UBA4009 | reverse complement strand
AAGAAGTAGAGCGTTATGGAAACAGAACAATTACTGGATTTTTACGTATGGTTGGAGCAGAAATGCCTATGGCTTCTGATCAAGTAGTTTGGTCTGAACAAGGTAGATTACACATTGCTTATGATACAGCTACTTCGGGAGCTGGAGCAACTAAAACAATTATATTACCTTCCCCTGGAGCAGATGGAAAAGTTCCATTACTAGGCCCTGGTATGACAATAGTTGTTTCTAAAGGCAACGTAACTAACAAAGCTTTCATAAAGTCTTTAGGTACTTTAGCTGGTGGTTTACAAACATACAATATTGAAGTATATGATACGGCTACTGGACAATTAGATGCTGCATTAGCAGGTGCTGCAGCAGGAGCTCCTCTTAACTTATTTGTATTTGGTTCTGAATACGGAAAAGGATCTAGCTTGGCTGGTAATTCAGTTGATGCTTCTTTCACATCTTATAGTAACAAACCAATCATCTTAAGAGACAAGTACTCTGTAAATGGTTCAGATGTTGCTCAAATCGGATGGGTTGAAGTTACTACTGAAATTGGAACAGGTGGATACTTGTGGTATTTAAAATCTGAGCATGAATCTAGAATTCGTTTTGAAGATTATTTAGAAATGAGTATGGTTGAAGCTACTAATGCACAAAGCGCGTTTACAGACGCAGCGGGAGCAGCTATTACAGGTATGCAAGGTTTATTCAGTTCTATTGAAGAAAGAGGTTTAGTTTACAACGATCCAGCTTTTGGTTCTGTAGTTGCACCAACAGGTATCAGCCAGTTTGACCAAATTTTACAAGAACTTGACAAACAAGGAGCGATTGAAGAAAATATG
>DGBH01000165.1:2468-5244 GCA_002384205.1 Bacteroidetes bacterium UBA4009 | reverse complement strand
GGTGTATTTGACAACTCTGAAGATATGGCTTTAAACCTTGGATTCTCAGGATTCAGAAGAGGTTCTTATGACTTCTACAAAACTGACTGGAAATATTTAAACGATTCTACAACTCGTGGATTGATTGACGATATCAAAGGTGTGTTAATACCAGCTGGAACTTCTACAGTTTATGACCAACAATTAGGACAAAACATTTCAAGACCATTCTTACATATCCGTTATAGAGCTTCTGAAGCTGACGACAGACGTTTGAAATCTTGGGTTACTGGTTCTGTTGGTGGAAACTATACAAGCGACGAGGACGCGATGAATGTTCACTTCTTATCAGAAAGAACAATGTGTACTCAAGCTGCTAACAACTTTGTATTATTCAAAGCTACCTAGTAGATTAAATTAATGTAATTCTTACCCTCGTTGAAACTACGGGGGTAATTATTACTCTTATCATTAACATTTATATTTTATTATATTATGGCTATAAAAACAGCACAGGCAGCGAAAGCTCCTAAGAAAGATGATTGGATCATCAGAGATAGATTATATGAATTAACTAGAGGTAAAAAACCTTTAGTATTTACAGTACCAACAGCGCATAGCGCAACAAAAGCATTACTGTGGTTTGACGAGGAAGCTGGATACCAAAGAGAATTAAGATATGCTACTAATCAGAAGTCTTGTTTTGTTGATGAACAACAAGGTCAAGTTACGATGGGTAGAATTGTATTCAGAGACGGTATATTGAGAGTTAAAAAAGAAGACGTTGTTTTGCAGCAACTTTTATCTATATATCATCCGTATGCTACAGGTGGTATAATAGAAGAATACAAGCCTTCAGAAATAGCTCAAAATCAATCAGACTGGATTGAATACGAATTAGCGGCTTTAAACTTAGCTAAGAGTCTTCCTATTGAAGAAATGGAAGGTATATTACGAGTTGAAATAGGTGAAAGAGTTAATACTTTAACATCCACAGAATTAAAAAGAGACATACTAGTTTTTGCTAGAAACCAACCTCAGTTGTTTATGAGTTTAGCAGAAGATGATAACGTTCAATTAAGAAGCTTTGGCGCAAAAGCCGTAGAAGCTAAGATATTAACATTGTCACCAGATCAAAGAACATTTACTTATGGGGAAAGCGGTAGAAAAGTAATGACTGTACCTTTCGATGAACACCCATATTCTGCTTTAGCAGCATTCTTTAAAACGGATGAAGGTATGGAAATATACAAAGCAATAGAAAAAAGACTTAAATAGTCACCTTTTATGGTAATAGGCTACTGTAAAGGTGGCCTATTATTATAATAATTAAAAAATAAATTATGGCTGTAAGCGTAGATACTGTTTATCAAAGAGTATTAGCAATATTGAACAAGGAGCAAAGAGGATATGTTACTCCTCAGGAATTCAACTTATTTGCTAACCAAGCACAATTGGATATATTCGAACAATACTTTTATGATATTAATCAGTTTGGAAGAATACCTGGTAACGATACGGAGTTTTCAGACATGCTTAACATACTTAATGAAAAAATAAATATTTTTGAAACGACTAGCAATATGGTATGGAACACTACTTCTCTTCATTGGGAAACTCCTGCCGACTTATACAGAATAGGTTCTATCGTTTACGAAAACACAATTACTACAAAATCATTGTACCCTGTACCCAATACAGCGGTAACAACAAAGATTCCAGTTGAAGCAGAACGTATAAATTATAATGAATATATATACATAGCTCAATCAGGAATGACAAAACCAACAAACTCAAGACCTGTATTTGTAGCTAGCACTTTAGGCTATAAGGTGTATGGAGCCTCTGAGGTGACTATAAATGATGTTAAGTGCAATTATATAAAGAAACCGATTGAAGCTGACTGGGGCTACCAGATGGTCTATGGAGAAGCTTTATACGATTCTACAACTTCAACTGATTTTGAATTACATGCATCAGAAGAAACAGAGTTAGTTATAAAAATACTAGAATTTGCAGGCTTATCTATTAATGATATCCAAATGTACCAGGTGGCTGCGGGAATGGAATCACAAACTAATCAACAAGAAAAATCATAATATATGGGACTTATAGATAAAACGCCAGAAGAATATTACTTAGGCCCAGACGGTGTATGGAATAGCCATGACGAAGACTATGGAAATTATCAATTTGTACCTATAAATGATATTATAAATACATTCATGGTTGCTTATGTAGGTGAAGGTAAAAATATTTCAAAAGTAAAAAGAACGGATGTGCAATTTCACGCTATGCGGGCTATACAGGAATTTAGTTTTGATCTACTGCCTCAAGATAAATCTATCGAAATAGATGTGCCACCAGGTTTGTTTGCTATACTTCCGCAAGACTACGTAAATTACACAAAATTATCTTGGACAGATCCACAGGGTGTTGAGAGACCAATATATAGAACAGATATCACTAGCAACCCTGTAGCTATTTTACAAGATAACGAGTTTGAGTACTTGTATGATAATGACGGAAATATATTAGAAGCGGATCAGTCAACAACATTAACCCGCTGGGATAAAAATTCTACAGGCCAAGTAGCTGGAGATAGAAGCGGCGCTTGGGATTATAATAATAATCCAGACCTATTAGGATTGTATGCTTATGGCAGACGATACGGGTTGGACCCAGAAAGAGCACAGGCAAATGGTACTTTTTATATAGACAAGGTTAATGGTGTTGTTAGATTTAGCTCAGATCTTAGAGGTAGATTAATAACATTAAAATATATAAGCGACGGATT
>DGBH01000165.1:1101-2436 GCA_002384205.1 Bacteroidetes bacterium UBA4009 | reverse complement strand
CGCTATACTTTCCACAAGAGCAAACACTCAAGAGTATTTAGTCGCTAGATACAAAAGAGAATTAGCTGCTGCTAGAAGAAATGCTAAAATTAGATTATCTGAATTAAAATCTCATTTAGTTGTTCAATTAATGCGAAACCAATCCAAATGGATTAAACATTAGATATATGCCGGAATTAATACACACGTTTAACGAAGGGAAAATGAACAAAGATCTTGATGAAAGATTAGTTCCTAACGGCCAATACAGAGATGCTTTGAATTTAGAAGTTGCTTCATCTGATACTTCTCAGGTGGGTGCATTCCAAAATTTAAAAGGTAACTTAGAGAAAGCATATTCTAGTTATAATGAAAGTACAGAAGTAAGAACGCTATGGGAACCTTCTGTTTATATAGACGCTTTACCGAATGCTTATTGTATAGGATCTATAGCTGACCCTAATACTGATATTATATACTGGTTGATTACATCAGATACAGCGGATGTGATAGCTGGTTATAATACAATAACACAAGTTACTTTTCCGTTAATAGTAGATACTGAAAATGTTCGATCTTTTAGTGTTGATTATTTAATTACTGGTATAAACATACTAGAAGGTNNGACTGGGTTGAATCTACACCTAATTTCATTACACATTCTCAAATATACGGTAGAAACTTTATAGAATCAGATACAACAGTTATAAAGAAATTTCCGTTAGAACCACCTATAATAGCGGCATATTCAACTTCAGCTAAAGATGATGAAGGTAATGTAGCTTCTGTAGATACTTTATCTTTGTATTCATTTTATGCACAAGTACCTGGTGGGGAAACCGGAACTATAGGCCCTATGAGTCCAAGCAACGGTCCTCAAACATTATTGTGGACAGGAGGAATTTTACCTTTCTACAGAGTAGGGCAGACATTGCTTTTAACGGATTCCACGGCAGATCCATTAGATCCTAATGTTATTGTACGAGTTAGTATTGATAGTATTATAGGTACAGGATCAAATCAAACAGGTGCAATAGTAACAGTGCTTTCGGTTGGATCATCTGATTCTGGGGAATCCACCTTGCAAACACTATACAGCGTTGCTTTAGAAAAAGAAAAACCTTTCTTTGAGTTTAAATTTGCTAGATTTGGCTACAGGTATAAGTTCAAGAATAACGAAATTTCCGCATATTCCCCTTTCACTAATCCAGCTTTTATACCTGGAGAATTTAACTATTCCCCTAAGCAAGGATATAACTTGGGCATGGTTAATAATATAAGACAGTTAGAGATTTCTGGTTTTGTGCCACCTAACGGCTTGGGATTAGAAGATGTAGTAGCTGTAGATATACTATA